>JAGVZH010000014.1 GCA_018302745.1 Candidatus Woesearchaeota archaeon | reverse complement strand
AAAAATTCCAGTATTCTATTTTGAGGATTATCTCCAAAAACTTCACAAAATATTCCTGTTTCTTTTTTCATTTTTATTATTTTATTAAATTATGAATATCTTTTAATCTTCTGGGGTTTAAACTTACATGCCATTCCTTTGTCTTCTTCTGCTTCAACACCAAACCATCTTTTATTGCTTTATCCCAGTCTTTTAAAGCCAAATTTTTGTCTTCAGGAGATAAATTTTTTAACCATCTTAAGACATTTTTCTCTTCAGTATGTTTGCCGCCAATCCTTCTTTTTGTGAATAATCTTCTCAAGACTGCTATAGTATTTTGATTATAATCCATACTTTAGTTTATACTCCAGATGATTTAAAGGTTTTTAAATCTTTCTATTATTTTATCCATATAGTATAATTTACTATAATCTTTTAATGCTAATTTTACTTTAGATAATGATGTTAAGGTTGGAGACATTATTGATATAGATTAATTACTCTATTAAAGTAGTAACAAATAGAAAGCTTTATAAATGAGTAAATTAGCTATGAAGTATCAAACATATTGAAAAGGAGATTAAAATGGCATTAGAAAACATTATTGGAAATTTATTGAATTACAAAGAATTAGGGCTAGGCACATTTCAGCATGTAGATGAGATTACGATTGAGCGAAGAACCAAGGATGGATTAAGACATCAACAGCTTTATACTGCTGATGGCGCACTTTATACTGTCCAAAAAGGAAAGCCTTTATGGGCTATTACTCGTAGACCACAAAATTTAGTTTTGCAAAATATTGACAAAACCTCCTGGCAATTAATTAACGGAAACTATTTTCTTGACGCTGAAGCTGCTAAAAAGTCTTTAGAGCATGAGGATAGTGTTGTCATTGATTTGGAAGAATTAAGACTCGTGATTGAAGATTATCGATATGGTCGTTTTGAAGTTGATCCTAAAGCTGTTCATAAATTAAATTCTGAACAAAGAAGGGCTGCTCAGAGAATTTATGGTCCTGATGAAGAAAATTTCGGTTTAAACATGGAAATGTTTGTAGAAGCTGGAATAACCCCATGCGTTTTCGTACTTATGCCTGATTATGTGCAAAGCACTTTAAGGGATGCGGATAAGGAATTTCTTGGGCAGGCTTCGCGGCTGTGTGATTTCAACAGCTATTCCGATTTCAGGGCCATTATTGATTTCGCTTGCTTTCTTGGCGCCCTGCGTGGGAGACATTAGGTCGTGTAATTACCGAATGCGACGCACCAAAAAAATAAGTTTTTATTAAGAGCTATTTTTCTTTTTACTTGTTTTAGTTAGCTTATGCTATGCGGGGAAATGCATATAAACTAAGAAAGAATATGCATAGAAAGATTAAAAGTCAGGGTGTTGGTATGATTAATGATATTAAAAGAGATTATGAAGAAAAAAAAGATATAATAAAAGACAGGTTAAACGATTTTAAGCAAGACAGAAATGATGAAGAACTTTTTTATGAGCTTTGTTTCTGCTTGTTAACACCGCAATCAAGCGCAAAAGCAGCTGACAAATGCATCAAAAATTTAAAGGAAAGGGATTTTTACAATGCAGAAGCATTTAATCCTGCTAAATTGATTGTAAATGTAAGATTTAACAATAATAAAGCTAAATACCTCATGGAGGCAAAAGAGAAATTTCCCCTGATTAAGAAAAAGCTAAATGAAATTAAAAACAATGAGGAATTAAGATTATGGTTGGTCAAGAATGTTAAGGGATTAGGATTAAAAGAATCCAGTCATTTTCTCAGGAATATTGGATATAGGGGATTAGCAATATTGGACAGGCATATTTTGAAGAACTTGCATAAATCTAATGTCATTAATGAACTCCCAAAAACTTTAACCCCTAAGGTATATTTTGAGATAGAAAAAAAATTTAAGGATTTCAGCAGGGAAGTTAGCATTGACATGGACGAATTGGATTTACTTTTCTGGAGCATGGAAACTGGAGAGGTTTTTAAATAACTACTTTAGAATAATAAAACTTATAAATGGCTATTTTTCTTTAAAATCAGGTTTTAAACTATGGGGGTTAAAATGAATTACTTAAGAAAAGTAGGAATTGGCTTGGGCTTGGCAGCAACTTTGGGATTAACAGGCTGTTTAGGGTCTGGTGAAAAAGAAAACCCAACTTCAAGGAGAACTTCTGAAAGGAAGCAATTAGACTTTGGACACAGCTGGGAATTTGAATATGCATCAGGCGCTGACAAAGCTATGGAAAGGCTTGTTTATCTGGTAAATTCTGTCTGCCCTGAGTTTAGGGGAGTTCATAGCCAGGATGGATTTAATCTGGCAAGAGCTATAGACAATGGAGACAGATTATTGTCAGTAAGCGAAGTTGACGGCGCAACAAGAGCATTAGACCTTGAAACAAGAGGAAGGTCAAAGATTACTTTTGAAGAAGCTGTAAACATTGTTTCATACAGGTCAGAAGAGTAGATTTTTATTTTTTTATTTAATAAAGTATTTAAACAGAAACTAATCTCTTTAAATTATGAATTGGACTAAAATTGTTTTCAGCTTGGTTGTATTATTGCTTTACATTCCTATGGTTTTTATGGGAGCAAATGTTTTCTTTCCCAAATATACTGGAGATCATTCATATTATGAAAGCAAATGCTATGGACCCAGACTATCTCCTGAATATAATGAGACTGAAGTTCAGAAATGCGCTGAAGATGAAAAAGACGAAAGGGAAAAATTTGAAGATGACAAGCAGGCTTATGAGTCCTGGAAATATTTTACAATTACCCTGTTCAATTTAATTGCACTGCTTTTTGTAATATTTATTCCTTTAGAAGGAAGCATTGTTGCCGGAATATTCTTAGGATCAATAATAACAACTTTCTTTGCAACATGGATTTATTTTGACACAAAGTCGAAATTTGGATTTGCTACAATAGTTTTAATATTCTTGCTGGTAATATACTTAATAAACAAGAAAAAAGACACTTTGTTTAAGTTTAAGAATTAAGGCTGATACCTTAACATTGTTCTTGGGAATGGAATAGCATCCTTAATATTATCCAAGCCGCAAACCCATGCAATCACTCTTTCTACACCTAATCCAAATCCGGCATGAGGAACACTTCCATACCTTCTTGTATCCAAATACCATCCATACTTTTTTGGGTCCTCACCCTGAGCTTTTAGTTTCTTTTCCAGCTCTTTAATATCTGTTTCTCTTTCACTTGCCCCAATAATTTCCCCATAACCTTCTGTCGCTATTAAGTCTGAGCCTAAAACTGCACCTTTATCTTTATCATCCTCTTTCATGTAAAAAGCCTTTATTATCTTTGGATAATGCGTTACAAAAACAGGAGTATTATAAAGTTTTGACAAAGCATCTTCTTCTACTGTCCTTAAGTCCTTTCCGTATGGAATTTTTATTTTCGCCTTTTGCTCAAGGATTTTCAAAGCTTCTTTGTAAGTTATTCTTGGAAATTTTTCCTTTACTATAGGCTCTAGTTTTTTTGTATCCCTTCCTAATATATCTAATTCTTTTTTGTTTTCTTTTAGTACTGTTTTTACTATATATTTTATTAATCCTTCTGCCAGATCTAATAGTTCAGGAAAATGCTGCCATGCAGTCTCAACTTCGGCATGCCAATATTCTGTTAGATGCCTTGATGTTTTTGATTTTTCTGACCTGAATGAAGGCGCTATTGTATATATTTTTTCCAAAGCAAAAATTCCTGCTTCTGCATATAACTGCCAGGTTTGAGTAAGATAAATCGGCTTGCCAAAATAATCCACTTTGAACAGAGTTGAGCCTCCTTCTGCTGCATTTGGAGTGAAGCAGGGAGAATGATACTCATAATATCCAAATGACCTGAAGTAATCATGTATTGCTTTAAAAACTGTTGATCTCACTTTTAAAACATTGGTTAATTTTCTTGATCTTAATGACAGATGCCTTACATCAAGCAAAAATTCCGGAGAATGGTCTTTTGAGATTGGAAATTTTTCTGCAAAATGAATAACATTCAATTTAGAAACTTGTAATTCATAGCCTGTTGGGGCTCTCTTATCCTCTTTTAAAGTTCCTTCTATTTCTAATGATGATTCAATAAGAATCTTGTTTGCGTCTTCCCATTCTTTTTTGCTAACTTTGTCTTCCTTCACTACGCACTGAATTATGTTTGAGGAATCTCTCATGACTATGAAAGCCATCTCTTTCTGCTTTCTTTCCCTGTAAACCCATCCTCTTAGAGAAACCTTTCCTTCTTTTTTATCCAATGCTTCCTGTATTGATATAAATTTCATTTTTCAAACTTTATTCCTAATTCCTTTAATTGACTTTTATCAACTTCAGATGGAGAACCCATCATCAAGTCCTTTGCATCCTGGTTTTTTGGAAAAGCTATAACTTCCCTTATATTGCTGTTTCCAGTCACTATTGCTGCTATCCTATCCAAGCCTAATGCAATGCCTCCATGAGGAGGGGCTCCATATTTAAAAGCATTCATCAAAAACCCGAACTTATCTTCAGCCTCTTTTTTAGTCATCTTAATAGCATTGAATATTTTTTCCTGCAATTCTTTTTTATGGATCCTTATCGAACCGCCGCCAATTTCCTCTCCATTTAATACTAAATCATAGGCTCTTGCCCTTGCCTTTTCAGGATTTTTGTCAAGCAATTTAACATCTTCTAATTTTGGGCTTGTAAATGGATGGTGCATTGCAACATATCTCTTTTCTTCTTCATTAAAATCCAACAATGGAAAATCTGTAACCCACAAAAATGCATATTCATCTTTGTTTTTTCTCAAATCTGGCTTGTCAGTTTTATGTTTTTTTATAGCTTCTTCATAAGTCATTCTTTGGAATGGGATTTTTATATTAATGTTCAAAACATCTTTCCAGATATCTTTCATTAACTGTTCTATTGCAAAATAAACATCTTCTTCTCCAACAAAACTCATCTCCATGTCCAATTGAGTGAATTCTGGCTGCCTGTCAGCTCTTAAATCCTCATCCCTGAAGCATCTTACTATCTGAAAGTATCTGTCAAATCCGGAAACCATCAATAACTGCTTAAATATCTGGGGCGACTGTGGAAGGGCAAAGAATTTTTTTGGATTAACTCTCGAAGGAACTAAATAATCCCTTGCACCTTCTGGAGTTGACTTTGCCAGCATAGGAGTTTCTATCTCTAAAAAATCCTGTTTGTGAAGAGAATCCCTTATTGATTTTGTAATTTTATACCTTGTTATTATATTATTCTTCATCTTTTCTGTTCTTAAATCCAGATATCTGTACTTCAATCTTGTTTCTTCTGTTGATTCAATCTCTCCAGACAAATCCAAAGGCAACTCATCTGATTCATTCAGAACTTCTATAGAAGAAACCTTAACTTCTATTTCTCCAGTTTTTAATTTTGGATTTGGAGCAGGTTTTACCTGAACAATACCTTTAGCCTGTATAACAGATTCTTTTCCTAATTTTGAAATTTGGTCATTAAATTTTTCATCTAAGAATAATTGTGTCACTCCATATCTATCTCTTAAATCAATAAAACTGAATTTTTTTTGAACTCTTGAAGAATGCAGCCAACCTGATAAAATTACTTCTTTTCCTTTGTCTTTTTTAGTTAATTCACCGCAATTATGAGTCCTTAACATTTTATCTTCCTCTTATTGCTCTTGTAAAATCCAGCATAGTCTCTTCTAATTTTTTAAGATTCCACCTTAAAGCATCTGACTTTTTTCTTAGATCAGAGCCTCTTAGGTCAAGCCCAAGAAATTCTCCGTAAAGAAGGTTTACAAATTTCTTGATTCTTTCAGCTTCCTTGTAGTTTTTTCTTATTATTTCAGCTCCTGCCCTTCTTACTAGTTCTCCTGACAAATCAGCCAATCCCAATAAATAAGACTCTGCATCCACTTTTAATTTTGACTTTGAAATTAATTTTTTATACTTGACAAAATGATGGTATGCCATTGCCTCAACATATTCTTGTAAGGCGACTCTGTTTATGTCTGTATCTAAAGCATGTTTAGGAATTTTCTTAACTTTATTTTTTATTTTGCTTATTAATGCATTTGTTCTTTTGAACTCATTTCTATGGATATAATGGATAATCTGCTTGGAAAGGTTGATTACTTCCCTAGAATCTCTTATCGCATGTTCTCTTTTTATTCCAAATTGTTTGAGCTCTTTTTTTAAAGCCTCAAAATGCTTTCTGTCAATCATAAGATAAGGGTGAAATCAGGGTTTTATAAGTTTTCTGTTCAAAAAGTTCAAAAAGATAAATATATAAATTAAGTATCTTAAACATATTTATGGGGATTGTTCAGGGCTTCAGAGACGCTAACAGAATAAGGAAGATAGTCACTGTTTTTACAAAATATGGATTTGGCCACTTTTTTGAGGACTTAAAACTGCATTCTTATCTGCCATATATGGGAAGACAGAGATTTGCTGATAAAATTCTGACTATGAAGCAAAGTGACAGCGTCAGATTAAGAAAAGCTTTTGAGGAATTAGGACCTACTTTCGTTAAACTTGGACAATTGTTAAGCTTAAGACCAGATTTAATTAATGAAGAATATTGCAAGGAATTTAGAAAATTAAGAGATGATATTGCTAGTTTTTCATTTGACAAGGTAAAAGAAATAATAAAAAAAGACCTTAAGCAGGAATTTAATGAAATATTTACATCTTTTAAAGAAATTCCCATAGCATCTGCCTCTATTGGACAGGTTCACGAGGCTATTCTGAAAAATGGAGAAAGAGTAGCTGTTAAAGTTCAAAGGCCAGACATAAAAGAGATGATAAGGGACGATATTGACATAATGTACCATTTAGAAGAACTATTTTCTGCACATAGTGAAAAGCTGAAAAATATAAATCTCAAGGAAATCATCAGGGAATTTGAGAGATATACAAAAGAAGAATTGGATTATACTGTTGAAGGAAGGCATATCTCAAGATTTTATAGAAATTTTAAAGATGATTTTGCAGTAAGGGTTCCTAAAGTTTACTGGGATTACAGCTCAAAAAGAGTTTTGACTATGAGCTTTATCGAAGGCATGAAAATAGGAGAGATTAAGGGGCAGTTTGACAGGGGGAAGATAGCAAAGACAATAGTGAACAGCTTTTTTAAACAGGTTTTTGAATTTGGCTTTTTTCATGCAGACCCTCATCCTGCAAATATTCTAGTTTTAAGGTCTGACAGAATTGCTTTTTTGGATTTTGGGATAGTTGGAAAGTTAGATGAGGAAACAAGAGAAAATCTGACTGATTTGTTCATAGCTTTGATAAGAAAAGACATGGAAGGGATTGTAAATGGGTTTGCCAGCATAGGAATAATAAGCAGGGAAGTTGATAACCATGAGTTCAGGGAAGACCTGATTGATTATCTTGGTGAGTATTATGACAGGAGATTAGAAGATATAAATCCAGGAAGACTTTTGTATAGTGTTATGAATCTTGGAGTTAAATACGGAGCAAAGATTCCTGTTGATCTAGTGTTATTAAGCAAAGGCATGATAACAGCAGAGGGATTGGGAAGGGAATTAGATCCTAAGTTTAATCTTATTGAAGAGTCAAGACCTTATGTAGAGCATCTTATCAAAAAAAGAATAAGCCCATTAAAATTATTTAAGGGAACTTTACTGGATTTACTTAACTTAAGAAAAGATTTCAGTAAACTTCCAAAGCATACATCAGAGATTCTAGAAAGATTAAAAGAAGGGCAGCTAAAGCTACAGTTAGAGCATAAGGATGTTGCTGAGCTTGAAAGGGAAGTTGGAAGAAGCAGCAATAAGATTGTTTTGGGCGTCATTACTGCTGCTTTGATTATCGGCTCTGGTTTGGTATTAAATTCTGGAAGGGCTAATTTAATAGCATACTTCGGATTTTTTATGGCATCTATTCTACTAGTAATCTTGCTTTATTCAGGGATAAGAAATAAAAAAGTTATGGTTTAATCTGGTAAAAGCTAACCTTGCAGAAATCATTATTGCATCCTGATTTGCATAAAGCAGCTTTTAATTGAAAAGAGTTTTCTTTTATTTTGCTTTGATAGCTCAGGTTATTTTTTTGACATATTTCCTTTGCTTCCAATTCCATTCTTTTTTCCTGTATTAAAACAGCTGCAATTAAAAGAACAACAACAATCGCAGTATACAAAAAAATATTAAGGTTTTTCATCTTAGTCTCTTCTAATGCATCACTTTTTTATTTTATCCTAAATCTTTATTTAAATACTTTTCCTTATTTTTCTTAACAAATGAAAGAACTAATGCTCCTGCTAAGAATAAGCCAATGACAACCAAAAGAGCCTGTCTAAAATCAATGAAAGTAGCTACATAGCCAAATAATGCCGGTCCTATTACGCCTGAAAATTTTTCAGTTAATCCCTGATATCCAAATAATTCTGCTATTTTAGCCTTTGGCGATAATTCAACCAGGATAGGCCTTGTAATTGTCCATATGCCTCCCAATAAAGCTCCTCCGAAAATGCCTGTAATTATGAATGTTGTATATGTTGTTTTTATATATAAATTCAAAATAACTAAAACCCATAAAAATAAAACCATAGTTAATGTTTTCTTATGGCCAACTTTATCTGTTATTTTTCCAAAAATCAAAGAACCAATAAAAGCAGCTATAGCCATCAAGACATAAAGGGGAAGAAACTGAACTAGGCTTAAGCCTAATTGGTCCCTGCCATATAAGAATAAAAAGATTATTGAGGTATTAGCCGCATCCATATATAAAAATGAAGCTAATAAAAATATCCCTATATGCTTAAATTGTTTGATATTCTTAATTGTAAAAATTACTCTTTTAAAAGCTTCAGAAAAATGCTCTTTTTTGATTTTAACCTTTGAAGTTATTTTAACATAAAAAAAGGTAATTAGAGAAATACTAAAAAATAATATTGCTACTAATAAAAATATTATTCTTATTCCCTGCGTAGTTTCAAAACCATAAATTAATCCGACAATATAAGCTATTGCAACGCTTAATATAGTCCCTAAATAACCAACAGCAGTTCCTATTCCAGATATCCACCCAATATTTTTTTTACTTGAGATATCAACAAGCAAAGAGTCATAAACATCCAAACTTGCATGATAAAAGAAATTTGCAAGTAAGCCTAATATTAAAATCAAAGTTAAGTCAAAAAGTCCGGTAAATAGTGTAAATATGCAGGATAATAATGTAAAAATAAACAGCAAAAGCTTCTTTCTTTGAGTAATATCCGCAATTGCCCCTAAAAAAGGAACTAGCAATCCTGCCAACAACATAGATATAGACATTGTTAGTCCTACATAAAAAGAAGTGCCTCCATTAAGAACTACAAACAAAGGAAAATAAACAGTAATAAACAAGGCAGAGAAGATGGTATTGGCAAAATCATACATGCTCCAGCCAAATATTTGTTTTTTTAACGATTTCATTTCATATGTTTTTCCAAAAATGATTTAATTCTACTAGTATATTCATCTTTGTAAAGGGCATAAGCTTGACCGTGATCACTACCATTCGCTATCCAAAGTTCTATATTAGGATTGCTTTCTTTTAATGCATATGCATTTTCAACCGGAATTTGGCTATCTTTTTCTCCATGAATAACAAACAAAGGTACATTAGTGTCTTTAATAGCCAAAGCTGGAGAAACTTCTTTAGGATGGATATTTAAAAATATTATAGAATAAAGTTCCGTAGTTTTAACGAAAGGATATTTTAAAAAACCAAATATTGAATATGTGTGCTCTATCATTCTACTCAAATCAGCATATGATGAATCAGCTATAATTGCATTGACATCTGCCTTAGACATGATCATTGCTGATGCACTAAGAGAAAATCCATATAGTGCGATAGGCTCTTTTTTACCAAATCTTTCCTTTACAAATTTTATAGTGGCCTCTATATCTTTTACTTCCTTAAAGCCAACAGTAGTTATAAATCCAGAGCTTTCACCAAAATACCTGTGATCATAAAAAACGAGATTATAATCAGGATAAAGAAATTTTGCAACATGCAGTATGTTCCCTTTATTAAAAGGATATCCATGACCGATTATTACAGTTCCACTGGCCTTCTTAGAGGTAATCAACCAAGCCTTTATCTTTATTCCGTCAGATGTCATAAAAGATATATTATCATATTTTAAGCCATAATTTGAGGGAATATCTTTATCGGAATGCTTGGGAGGATGGATACTTAAAAAAAATTAAACACAGTATCAACCGAATTATTCTTAAAATAATCCATATTGAAGTAGCCATTATTGAACCTCACGAATTAAAAAAACCACACTGGCTATAGCATAATCTCCATCATGACTAATGCTTAAGTCAGAACTTGCTACGCCTTTGTCTTTTCCTAAGATAAGCAAAGGTTTGCCATTTCTTTTCTTCTTAATTTCTATATCATGCCAATTAATATCATTAAAGACTTTTTTGCAGCTTTCCTTTGCAGCAAAAATCCCTGCAAGAGTTTCTGGATTCATTTTTGATTTTTTAATTTCATTTTTGTGGAATATTCTTTCCAGAGTTTTCTTCTTGATATTATCAAATCTGCTGATTTTTACTATATCGCATCCTATTCTTATTTTCATAGTTCTTTAACCTTTTTTTCAATTAATTTAGTCGCTTTAATATAAGAAATGTTTTTTAATTTATCCTGATTTATTGGCTTTCCAAACTTTACAATAACCTTGCCTTTTTTTGGCATTGTTTTATTTATCGGAAGAATATCAAATAAGCCCGAAATCTTTACTGGAATTATCGGCAAGTTCATGGCTAAAGCAAGATATCCTATTCCCTGCATAAAAGGCTTTATTTTTCCGTCATTTGTCCTTCTGCCTTCGGGAAATATTAAAATACTGTAATTATCATCTATCATCTCTGCTGTAAACTCTAAGCTTTTTTCTGTTCCTATTTTTTCTCCAAAAGGATAGGCATTAAAGGCTAAAGATGCTAAAAAACCCCTAATTTTTCTTTTTAATTTATGCTTTTTAACTCCTATTCCGAAAATCATTGGATGTGTGGGAATCGCAGTTCTAGTTTTTATAGACTTTATTATTACAACAGGATCCCATGCACTTTGGTGATTGCTTGCAAATATTACCGGATACTTTAAATCTTTAAGATTTTCAAGGCCTTCATATGAGACTTTTGCAAAGCTAAAGACTAAAGGATATGAAATAATTACTCTTAATATGTTTCCAAAAATTCTTACTAAAGGATTTAACTGCCATTTTTTGAACTTTATTTCCTCTAACTTTTCTTTTGCCATTAATTTTCTTAGATCAGAAACTTTTGTATACTGGTTTATATCAGCTTCATTTAATCCAATCCCAAATTCATCTTCTATTTCAGAAATAAGCTCTATTCTTCTCAAAGAATCCATACCTAAGTCAGAAAGCTTTGAGTTTTCTTTAATCTTATTGGAAGGATTCAGAACATTATTTATTATTTTATGCAATTCTTCTTTATAAAAATATGATCTTGCTTTTATTTTTTCCAATTCTTCGGAAACAATGAATTTTTTTATCTTTCCAGTATTTGTTTTAGGAAAATTATTTTCATGCCATAAAGAATAAGATGAAATTTTTTGGTGTGCAAGAAGCATGGAATTTGCCCCTTTTACCAGTTTGTTTAAATCAGTTTTTTTCTTTAATATTAATACAGCATGTATTTTATCGTTTTTTTCCAGAACACAGCTTTCTTTTACTTCCGGAAATTTGTTTAAAACTTTTTCTATATCGGAAGGATAAACATTAAGGCCTGTGCCTGTTATGATAATATCTTTTTTCCTCCCTTTGAGATAAATATAATTATCCTTTAAATATCCCAAATCACCTGTTTTAAACCATTGTCCTTCAAATGAATCTTTTGTTTTTTCAGAATCTTTATAATAACAGGATGTTACATTATTACCTTTTACTAAAATTTCTCCATCTTCTGAAATTTTAACATCCACATCTTTTGCTATCTTACCAACACTTCCCACTTTTTGGGAAAATAGAGTATTTGTAGTTAGGACAGATGAAGTTTCTGTTAATCCATATCCCTGAATTACTAAAATAAGATGTCTTCTGAACCATTTTTCTAATTCATTGTCTAAAAAAGATCCTCCGACTCCAAAAAATCTGAATTGCAGTCCTAAGTTTGAGATAAATGATTTATTTTCAAGATCTTTTTTTAAAGCCCTTAAAATTCCTGGAACTAAAATAGCCCCGTTAATTTTTTTATTTCTTATAAATGAAATTATTTTTTTTGATTTTATAGAATCCATGAAATAAATCTGATTGTTTGAATGCATCAAAAGAAATAAGCCATAGATCTGGGAAAGAATATGGCTTAATGGAAGAAGATTAAGAATTTTCAGTTTAAAATTTAACTTTACTGAAGATCTAGCAGAATTTAATCCAGAGGTTATATTTTTATTTGTTAAGACAACTCCTTTTGGATCTCCTGTTGAGCCAGAAGTGTAAATTATTTCCAAAATGTCATCATCAAGTATATTCTCAGAGTATATTGCCTCATTTTTAAGTAATCTTAGACTATCATCAAGATTATCAAGATAAAATTTTTTAACAGGCTTTAATCTTACTAAATTAGAGTCCTGAAAGATGGCTTTTGCATTAACCTGTTTCTGAATTTTTTTTAGTAAAGAATGGTCTGTTAATAAATCCAATGGAATTATTATAGTCCCTGACAAAATTGAAGCAAAATAAACAGATATCCATTCTATTGAATTCTTTCCAAAAATAATTATCTTATCCCCCTTTGAGATATTTTCATTTTTAAAAAGCTCCTGAATTTTAGCTATTTTTTCTGAAAGACTTTTTCCTGTAGCATAAAATGTTCTATAGCCTATTCTTATTGCTATTACTTTCTTATTTTTATTTCTCTTTAAATAATTCAGAATTAAATTTTGAATTGACTCTTCTTTTTTGCTCATTCTTATTATTAATATTCTTTTATATTTAAATATTGCTTAACGCAAATTTTATATACTTTAGAATCTAATTAAATAAAAACAAAAGAGGTGTTGCTATGGCTGCAAAAAGAAAGAAAGCTTCAAAGAGAGTATCTTCAAGAGCAAGAACTTCAAGAAGCGCTTCTAAGAAAAAAAGAAGCTATTACGGAAAGAAAAGCAGAAGAGCTTAATTCTTCAGAAACTTAGGGACTCCTGTTTTTGAACTAAATTTTTTTGTTTTTATTGGCATTGTTTTTCTTGATACTAACGAATTTAAAGAGTAGGGCATTCTTATCAGCCTTATATATCCTCTTGAAACCCAAGGATCAATAGGAAATTTTTTAAATTTTTTATTTAATGAACTTCTTTCCTTTACAGATAATAAAGAAGCTTTTTTGTCCATAACATGAACATGGAATCCTCTTCCAGAATAAACAATCTCTATTTTTTTAAATCCCAAATCATTAATTTCCCCTTTCATTTTTAATGCAGCTTTGTAAATTTTATTCAGGCATTTTTTGCAGACACTTTTATTTTTAGGATGATCACATATTATATTATCTGCATCTACATCAAATGCCAATTCTTGAGAAATGTAATTATTAAATTTGAGCGTTTTTAGGATTTTTTTATAATCTTTGTAAATATTTCTATCATAATAAACATCCTCTGGAATATACTGCTTTATCTTTCTAGGCAATTGATTAAATGAGAAGTAAAGCAAGTTATTTTTTAACTTTTTATCCAGAATAATCTTGGTTTCACTTCCAGGGTCTAATGCGCATAACTGGGGCAAAGGAAGATTATTTGACTTAAACCATTTTTTAATTTTGCTAACAGAAAATTCTTTTTCATAAAATTCTTTTCTTTCTGACAATGTTGAATGTCTGAAGGGGAAGTTTTTCATTTATGATATTTTTTTAATATTTTCATAGCTAAACTGCCTTCTACAGAGCCTTTATAGTGTTTCATTACCATACCCATTAATGCATTTATAGAAAGTTCTTTGTTTTTCTTTACCAGTTCTTTGATATAATTTTCAAGCTCTTTTTCATCAACAGATGTGTATTTGTCTAAATTTGGTCTTTTTCCTTTTGCTATCTCTGTTAATATTTCCAAAGCAGAGTCTTTTGGGATTCTTCCATGATTTAATGCACTTAAAACAAAATCAAAATCAGATTCCTTAAATTTATAATCAAGATTAAACCTGGTTTTTATTTCCTTTGGAATTTCTACAAGTATTGAAGCTATTAAAGAAGGCAGTAATTTTTCAAACTTTGTTTTGTATAAATCAAAATTAACATTAGATTTTATCAACTCTCTCGCCAAATAAGAATTTAAATTATATTCTTTTTCTAATTTTAATGCTTTCTCATCTATTAATTCAGGAATAGAAATTTTTGCCAGTAAATCTTTTGTTATTGAAATCTCCTTTATATCAGTTTCAGGATACATCCTTGATGAACCAGGCATTGGTCTTAAAAATATAGACATAAAATTCGGCTCTACTTTTCTCACTTCAGGCTTATGGTCTTTTAATCTTGTTAATCTTTTAACTTCATTTTCAATTACTTTTGGTATTGATCTTAAATCCTGAAAACCCTTTAATTCAACTCTTGAAGAGCCTTTTATTGATAAATTAACATCCTGCCTTATAGTGCCTAAACCTCTCTTAACTTTTCCAGTTGACCTCAAAACCATCCCTAAGTAAGAAGCAACTTCTTTGCAATGCTCCGGGTCTTTTATTGAAGCATCTGTTGCAATTTCTATTAAAGGAACACCAAGTCTGTCTAAGCTATAATTTGCTGATTTTTCATCCTCATTTATTTTTTTAGCTGATTCTTCTTCTAAACAGACTGTTTCTACTTTTACCTTTCCTTTTGATGTATTTACATAACCATTTAATCCGATTAAAGCTGTTCTTTGGAATCCAGAGGTATTGCTGCCATCAATTACTGTTTTTCTCATAAATATTACTTCATCTACTAAATCACAATTTAAAATTAAAGCTACCTGCAAAGATGTTTCTAATGCATCATGATTTATTTCTTCTGGCGGTGATTCATCTAACTCAACTTGGCAGCTAGAAGTTGGTTTTGCTTCATAAACAAAGTATTTTCCTTTTTTTAATTCATGCAATGCTGCTATATCAATATGCCCTGTTTCTCCTGCCGGAGCTCTTAAATATCTCTGAATAGTTATTTTTTCTTCATTAGGATCATTTACTAGAGAAGGGCATTTGCAGAATAATTTGTGGCTTTCAATTTGTTGATGGATTTCAATACCACACTTAAAACCTAATTTTTCGTAATTGACCTTCTCCATATTATTTTACCTCTTTCTTTTACTTCTTTTATCCTACGTAAAGGTATTTCAGATTCTTCATGTATTAAAAAGTTTCCTTCTATCTTTATTTCCTTAAGCTTTAAAGGCTTTAGCTTTTTTTCTAACCTGTCTTTTATAATCTTATCATTAGGAATGGCATTGACTTTCCTCAAAGCATTATTGCTTGCCTTCACAACTTCCTCCATGCCTTCTTCGGTGTACTTGATATAGTTTGGAAGGTGCAGGCCCATGTCGAGAATTACAACTTCATCGTCAACTTTCACAGCAGTCGTATTCCTGCCTATTTCACTGTGGCCGCTTACTGCGCAGATTTTCAGAGTTATAAGCATTATAGAAAAGCGATTATATAAAAATCTATTTGTCTACATCGCCCTGAGTCTCTTTATTCTTTCATGAATCGGAGGGTGGGTTGCGAATATATGGGTGTCGAGATAAACAAATGCGCGGTTGCCTTGTTTGCCTTGTCAACCAATGGGTCCGGATCCCCGCTTATTTTTTCGAGTGCATCAGCTAAACCAGGAGGATATCTTGTCAGTACAGCCCCGCTGGCATCTGCTGCAAACTCCCTTTTCCTGCTGATTGCAGCTCTTATCATATATCCTATCAGCGGTGAGAGTATTGCCAATACTATCCCAATCAAAATTAAAATTATTCCGATAGAGCCGCTGTCCCTTCTTCTACCATGGCCACCCCAGAGGAAAGACCTCAGCAGGAAATCACTCATAAAGGTAACAACACCGATAAGCACAGTAACAAGCATCATGAAGCGGATGTCGTAGTTCTTTATGTGGCTCATCTCATGGCCGATTACCCCTTCCAATTCCTGTCTTTTTAGCTTGCTCAATAATCCTGTTGTTACTGTAATTGATGCATGCTTCGGGTCTTTTCCTGTTGCAAAAGCATTTAATGCGCTGTCCTCAATAATGTAGCATTTTGGTTTTGGCAGGCCGGCAGCAACTGCTAGACCTTCAACAGTATGGTATAAATGAGGATATTCCTGCTTGGTCACAGGCTTGGCTCCGCTCATTGAAAGAATCATATTGGAGCCGGCGTTAAAGACAAGCAATGTGTAGATTATTCCTGCAATGATTGAGAATATCAATCCAAAATAAATGCTACCATAATAAAGCCCCAGCACAGCCCCAAAAAAACCTATAAGAATTATAAAAAATGAAATAAGAATGACAGACTTAATCTTATTGTTTCTAACCTCATCAAAGGCTATTATCATCAGAACTCAACTTTTATGTTTTTCCTCTCAGAAGCTTCTGCTTCAAACATCTGTTTTTTTGTAAAGTGAAGCATTCCTGCAATCGTGTTGTTTGGGAATGTCTGCAGTTTGGTATTGAAATGCATCACCATGTCATTGTAATGCTGCCTTGCATAGGATATTTTGTTTTCTGTTCCTGTAATCTCCTCCTGCAACTGTAGGAAATTCTGCGACGCCTGCAGTTTGGGGTAGTTCTCGCTTACTGCAAACAATGATTTCAGTGCATTGCTGAGCATGTCGGATGACTTTGCTTTCTTGCCCATGTCAGCCCCTGCATTAAGGAAAGAGGTTCTTGCTTTTGTCACAGATTCAAGAACTCCTTTTTCATGCTTCATGTATCCTTTTACGGAATTTACAAGATTCGGGATAAGGTCAGCCCTTCTCTTAAGCTGGACATCTATCTGCGCCCATGAGTTTTCTATCTGGTTCTTGAGCCTTATCAGCGCATTGAAAAGGAGTATGATAAACAAAACTATGGCCCCAAGAACAATTAATGTTACTGTTAATGTGCTTAATGCCATGGTAAAGGAAAATCATTCCCGGTTTATATAATTTTCTAATATAAAATGCGGACGGCAGGATTTGAACCTGCGTAGGCACTAAGCCAACAGATGGCCCATAGAGCATTTCATCGGCCTTTGTGAAGCCTCATCACTCAAATAACTTGAGTTTAGATGTTTAGCACCTATCCTGCCAAACAATGTTTAGTTTGACCACTCCGACACGTCCGCGGTGGTGAGATGAAGAATGTCCATAATGTCCTTGTACTCCCCAATCTTTACAAAAACAGGCATCTCCGCTCTTCCGTTCATCTCGCCATCCCTCCCTCTTCAAAAATTACCCTGTCGAGATAGTTCAGTTTTCTTTCTATGTCCTCAAGCTGGGCGCACCAGTTCTCAAACTCTTTTTCTTCCTCTATTTTGAGTTTGTTGAGCCGTTTTACAATCTCCTCGCTCTCTGAAAGCTTTTCTTTTATCCTCTGGGAATTCTTCAGTATTTCCTGGTAATATTTTCCTTGTCAAACTCATTAGACCATTTGATTTTGTTTAAGAATTCTTTTATTGAAATCACCATATGATTTATATAGCTTTAGTATATAAATTTAAGGATGAATAAAATTAGTGCCAGGATGCATTCTATTTTTTTAAGGATATTTGGAAGATCTGGAAAAACCTATAAAGCTTTAAGAAGCATTCTTAATCTGGAAAAAGGCAAGGTTCTTGATTTGGGTGGCGGAGAAGGAAGAATTGCCGAATTTTTTGCTAAGAATGGCTATAAGACAGTTATTTTAGATCCTTCAAAAGAAATGTTGGATTTGGTCAGGGATAAAAGAATTGTTAAAAAGCTTGGAAAAGCAGACAAAATACCTTATGGGAATAATACATTTGATTTAGTTTATTGTGTAGCTTCTTTTCATCATTTCAGCGAAGGTTCAGAAAAAAATAAAATAAATTTATATGAAAAAATATCTAAAGAGATGATAAGAGTTGTGAAGAAAAACAGGAAAATTATTATTATAGACTTAAATCCCAATAAATGGTTTTTAGGACGTATGGCAGAACTCTTTGAGAGGAAAAAAGGCTGTATATTTTTTCCACCAGAGGAAATTAAAAAATTATTCCGTAAATATAATGTCAACGTTTATGAACATGGATCAGGTTATGCGGTAATAATTATAAAATAATATTTTTATCTATATCATAGTTTAATAAAGCTTATATATTATTTAAACATAGCCATATTATGGCAAGCAAGGAATATAAAGTAGCAGAAAAAGTGTGCAAGGATCTGTGGGAAGTCCCTGGAGCTATAGAAGCAGAGATTAAAGGAATTGAGAATGTATTAAAAAACTCTTCTCATTTGAAAAAAGAATATATTTATTTAGGTCAGACAATTATAAAAGGATTAAAAGAAAGACTAAAAGAACTGGAAGTCAGAGTTTAATCAAAATCAGCTATGCTATTAATGTATTTTGCCATTGTTTTTATACCTTTTTCAGCCTGTTTTAATGAAAAATACTCATTTGGGGCATGATAGCCATCTGACAATAAGCTTTGGGCTATTAGTATTATTGGCTTTTTGTAAGCTTTCTGAAAATGATGAACAGATCCAATTGTCCCTCCTGTTGCAACAAATAACGGCTCTAAGTTAAATCCATACTTACAGGCTTCTTTTGCCTTAACCATAAATTTATTATTAATATCTGTTACACTTGCCTCTACACTATCCAGAGTAATAACTTTGATTTTTGGATGAATTTTTTTAACATGTTTTTGCAGTTTTTTAACTATTTCTTTTGGTTTTTGTCCAGGAACTAATCTAATAGTAACTTTAGCCTTAACTTTATTCGGAATAGAAGTCTTGATAACATTGGGCTCATACTGGATGCCTTCAAAGCCGTGAATTTCAAAACTTGGCTTATACCAGATGTTGAATAATAATTTCAGAGGATTTTCTTCATATAATTCAGCTTTAGTATCATCTTTAAATTTTTTTAGGCTGAATCTTTTTGCAACGTTTTTTAATTCCTTTAATTCTCTTCCTTTTATCTTTTTAACATTATCATAAAATCCTGGTATCAACACATTCCTTTTTTCATCCACACATTTTGACAAAGCATCAATTAAAATGTTTAAAGGGTTTTTTACTGCATTTCCCAAAACACCTGAATGAAGCTCTTTTTTGCCGGTTTCTAGTTCTAATTCTAAAACCTGAATCCCTCTCAATCTGTATGTTAAAGATGGATTTTTTCCCTGAAACAAAGTATCTGAAATTAAAATTGAGTCAGGAGTTTTTAGCTTATTTTTTTTAAGAAAAGAGCCAAAATTAGGGCTGCCAATTTCTTCTTCTGTTTCATAAATTAATTGTATGTTTGGCATTTCATAATTGTATTTTTTTAGAAAGTTTATAGCATGGATGATTGTTAAAGCAGGTCCTTTGTCATCTGTTGTACCCCTGCCTATTACTTTTCCTTGTTTTACAATTGGCTTAAAAGGATTTGTTTTCCATTCTTTTTCCTTTGCAGGCTGGACATCCAAATGATTGTATATTGTCAGCCATGGCTTTTTCTTTCCTGTTTCTAAAATTCCCACAAAAACTGGGTTCCCTTTTGTCTCTATTATTTTTGTTTTAAAGCCGTATTTTTTTGTTGTTTTTGATATTTTCTTTAGGATATTTAGAAGATCTTTTTTGTTTTTATTTCCATGGCTTATGCTTGGAATCTTAACCAAATCAATTAATTCTTTTGTGTATATTGGAATAATACTCCTTGCATAATCTTTTAAATTCTTATTAAAATTCATTTTATTCTATAAAATCAGTTTCATTTAATCTTATTGATAGTTCTCCCCTTAAATTATGGGATAGAAGTTCTTTTACTTGTGTTGGATGATTGCTTAATAACCAAGCTAATTTAATAAAAGCTGTTTCTGGAGTCATATCCAATAAATTTCCCAAAATTCCAATTTCCTGCATTAATCTTCCAGTAGAGTAAACATTCATGTTTATCTTTCCAAATATTGTCTGAGAAACTGCTAAAACAGGAATTTTTGAAGCCAATTTCTTCAATTCATTTAATATCATTTCATTTTCTGCAGTTAATTTGTCTGTTTTGTTTATAGGGAGATTTCCTGCCATTCCATATCCTTCTAAAACCAAACCGTCAAAATTTGAATACATCCTGATTTCATCAGCTTTCATATTTGGGTGGGCCTTTAGAAATCCAACCTTCAAATTTTCCTTGAATAAATTTAATTTTAATTTTCTATTCTCCTTTTTCCTGAATCTGCTGTCTAAGATTTCAACTCTGTCTTTGTAATGAACTCTTGCCCACGGCTTTACATTAACTGTCTTGAAAGCATCTCTTCTTGAAGTGTGCATCTTTCTGACTTTACATGCAGGAAAAATTAAGCATGTTTTGTCTTCCATATTTTCATGCATGCAGATTGTGACTTCTGAAAAATCTGTTTCAGCAATAAACCTAGCTGCAGAAATTAAATTTATTTTCGCGTCTGTTGAGCCCCTGTCAGAAGACCTTTGTGAGCCTACTAAAACAACTGGGATGTCTAAATTCTCAAGGATAAATGATAAAGCAGCAGAAGTATAATGCATTGTATCTGTGCCGTGAGTTATTATAATGCCATCAACTTTTTCCTTAACTTCCTTTTCAATCTCTTTTGCTAGTAAATTATAATGAGAGAAGTTCATGTCTTCAGAAGAAATATTTGCAATTAGCCTTGATTTAACATTAATAATCTCCTCTATTTCAGGAAACATTTCAATTAGTTCTTCAGGAGAGAATCTTGGCGTTACAGCACCAGTTTCATAATCAACTTCTGAAGCAATTGTCCCTCCTGTATGCAAAACTGCAACAGTTTTTAATCCTTTTTTATGCTTGATTTTTATCTTTTCTTTTTTATTTTTGGAAAGTTTTTTTAAAATTGTAATATTTTTTATTTTGTTTTTATTAATAGCTAGATTATAACCGGAAGATAACTTTACTACATTAGAATCTTTAGAATGGGAATGCATCAGAATTCCTTTTATCTTGCTATTATCTGATTTTATTACTTCTACTATATCACCTTCTTTTGACATAAAATTCAAGTAATTGCCGGATATAAAAATCTTGTGAAACAGAATTTAAAATTAATTTTTTATTAAAAGAAGAAAATATTTATTATATTCTTGAAAATAAATTTTGGAAAATATATCTTAAACTTCAATAATATTTAAATATTAATCTGTTGTAGAGAAATAAAGTAAAAACTTGTCGTTTTTGATTGGGCGTCAAAAACTTAAGTTGTGTTGAATCTAACATTGAATTGGGCGTTCTTAGTTAGACTTTTGGACTTTAAGAGCTTTAAAGTTTTTGGGCAAATTAAAACTCTTTCTAAAAAGATGTAGCTTTACTAATATATAAATCTTTTGGTAGAGCTAATGGAGACTCAATATTCAAAAAAAAACCTGAAAAGGGGGAAAAAATAAAAAAATGGAGTTTATCATCCAAGATGCGTTGAAAAGGCAGGAAGAAACAAAACAAGTTAACTTCCAAGTAGGTCAGGCAAATATAAAAGTAGTTGGTGTAGGCGGTGGTGGAGGAAATGCCACAACATGGCTATACAAGAAAGGTATTCAGGGTGCTGAAATCATAGCCGTTAATACTGATCAACAACATTTAGATGTTCATGAAGCAGACAAAAAAATTCTAATCGGAAGAGATTTAACTAAAGGACTGGGAGCAGGAGGATTTCCTAATGTTGCCAGAGATGCTGCAAAAGAAAGTATGACAGAGTTAAAAGAGACTCTTAGAGCAGCAGACATGGTATTTGTATGCGGTGGATTAGGAGGAGGAACTGCTACAGGTGCAACTCCAATTATAGCACAAGTTGCAAAAGAAATAGGAGCAATTGTAATCGGAACTGTAACAATGCCTTTTGACATTGAAAGAGCAAGAATAGACAAGGCAGAGTTTGGATTACAGCAACTAAGACAAGTTTGTGATAGCGTAATTGTAATAGATAACAATAGATTAGTCAACATTGCAGGAAATTTGCCTATTGGACAGGCATTTGCAGTAGCTAATGAATTGATTTCTACAATGATAAAAGGAATAGTAGAGACTATAGCAATTCCATCATTGGTTAACTTAGATTATGCAGATGTAAGGGCAATTATGAAGTCCGGTGGAGTATGTGCTGTCGGTGTTGGAGAATCTGACAGGCAAGATTCCAGAGTAGAGGAAGCTGTAAGAAGAGCAATGAACAATCCTTTGTTGGATGTAAGTTATGAAGGTGCAACTGGTGCATTAATTCATGTAGCAGGCGGACCAGACTTAACTTTGGATGAGGTAAGCAAGATTGGTGAATTAATAACAGAAGGCTTGGATCCAGATGCAAATGTAATCTGGGGAGCCAGAGTTGACGACTCCATGAAGGGAAGATTAAGAGTGATGACAATTGTTGCAGGCGTAAACTCACCATACATCCTGGGTAAGACAGATCCAACAAAACCAAGCCGTGAAGCTCAGGTAATGAGCAGAGACTTGGGCATTGATCTGCTTTAATTATCATGAGGGCACTTGCTAATTTTAACTAACACCCCCCCAAAATTCAACGTGCCCTTCATTGATGTGGTGGTTTGTGCTAATGCCTTAGGGCATTAGCCATTCTTCTTTCTTTTTTATTATATACTTTTGAAATCGTAAATATCTATTAAATTAAAGAATTATTTAATCTTATATAGAACACAAAGAAACTTAAAAAGATAATTATTTCTTTCCTTTTTGCGATTCATAAATTTTCTTGACTAAATCCAAATCAGAAACATCTTCTAAACCCTTGTCAAATCTTATCCTTTTGATAACTGGAAATCTCAAGCCAAAACCAGAATCATACTTTGGAGATTTTTGTATTTCTTCAAAAGCAACCTCTATTATAATAGAAGGCTTAACAGTAACTTCCTTTCCTTTCGTTGATTTTACCAAAGGCCTTAACATTTTAGTTAATTGCTCAAAGCTTAATCCTTCTTCTTTCTTTTCCTTTAATCCAGTAGAGACTTTTCCAACTTCTAAAAATTTGCCATCTTTTTGGCATGCTACTGTATAAGAAGACAACCAGTCAGATCTCTTGCCTTCCCCCCATTCAGACTTGATTATCACTAAATCCAGAGTTTCTAAAACTGGCTTTAATTTCTGCCATCCACTAACATATCTTCCTGGCCTGTATCTTGAATCAATTTTTTTGATTACAATGCCTTCTAGTCCTGATTTTAGACATTCTTTATAGAACTTTTCAGCCTCTTTTAATGAAGAAGCTATTATATAGGGGGATTTTGCGATTTTTAATTTTGAATCCTTAACAGCCTTTTCCAGAATTTTCCTTCTTTCATTTAGAGGAAGATTCATCAGGCTTTTATCATTATAATAAACAATGTCAAAAACATTTATTTCAACTGGAATTTTCTTTGCAATTTCATCAATATCATATTTTCTCTTTATTCTTTGAGAAATATTCTGGAAAGGCAGGTATTTTTTAGTTTTTGGGTCATAGCCGACTACCTCTGTATCGAGAATATAGTTTTTTCCCGAGACATGCTTTTTTAATATTGGGATTAATTCTGAGAATTGAGTTGTAACATTCTCTAATCTTCTTGTGAATAAAGAGAATTTTTTACCATCATAATGCACTTCAACCCTAAATCCATCAAATTTTTGTTCTATCTGTATTTTCCCTCCTAAGTCTTTGAAAGATTCTTCCAAATTTTCAACTCTAATTGGCAGCATAACCTGGATTGGAGTATGAACTTTAATTTTTATACCATCTAGTCCTTTAATTCCTTTTTCAACCAAAGTTTTTGTTACTAAAGAAAAATCATTGCATAGATCATAAGCTTTCTGGACTTTTTTGATAAAAAAATTATAAATTTCCCTTGCATTTTTCTCATCTTCTGTTTCTATTAATTCATAATTTTCATAATCTTTTATCTCTTCCAAAGAATTTACTTTTAACTTCTTACCATTTTTTAATTTGTCATACTCTTTGTTTGAAATCTTTTCCAGCTTAGGAAAATAGCACCATACAATGGAATCCCTTAAAGTCCCTTCTGCTACCCCAATTCTTAATTGTTCCAATACAGTTCTTGTTATGTACTTTGCCTCAATGGGAGAAGCTGATGTTAATAGTTCAGACACTAAGGAAATTTTTTTATTTACTGTTCCAATACCTTCTAAAGTTGCTAAAGTCCTTAAATTATCAAACACTTTTTTTGTTGTTAATTCTTTTGAGAATAAAGTTTTTTGTTTCCTTTGTCTGCTTAAATCTTCTGCAACTAATCCCAAATCGCCTGTCTTTTTCCATAATCCTTCTACTTCTTTTAATGATGATCCTGTTGAAGATGCTATTGCTTTCTGCATTAATTGTGTTGAGAATCCAATTTTTTTCTCTTCCCACAAAGGAAATATCAAGCCTTGTATTAAATATGTTATATGTTCAATATCTTTCTCAGAAACATTTTTTAAAAAATTAGCTATTATATAAGTTTTCTTTAATCTTTTTGAAGTTGATTCTAATTCAGAATACACTTCTGCCAGTTGTTTGTAAAGCATACTTATTTAGGGATACAAGAGTTTAAAAAATTATTGATAGCAAGCTTTATAAATATCTGATTTAAAAAATTGACATGGAAAAAATATTTTATCAAGGTATTTCTGGAAGATTTCCTTACAGGCCAAAAAGTTTTGATAGGACAATCTCTCAAATTTTTCAATTTAAAAAAGTTTCTATAGGTCTTGACAATTACCAAGAATGGGTATTTAATAACACAACCATAACATACATTTTGGATAAGCGGGAAAATGTCATTGTTAGAATCTCAGGAGAAGAAGAAAAATTTATAGACATAGAAGACCAAATAACTGATGCAGAAGAGCTTATGAGAAGCAGAATAGAATCAGAACTTGAAAGAATAAGCACTAAAATTAGACAACATGTAAAAGTTTAATTACAAAACCTTTTTATATTCTAATTGTTTTATTTATCTTATGGATGCAAGAGAAGCTATCATAACAAGAAGAAGTGTCAGAGAGTATAAAGATAAAGACATTGGATTAAGCACTATAGAAGAAATTATTGATGCCGGAAGATATGCCCCTTCTGCAGGTAATATCCAGTTATGGAGAGTTATTGTTGTTAAGGATGAAAGGGTAAAGAATAAAATAGCAAGATTAGCTATGAAGCAAAGCTGGATATCTCAAGCTCCTGCTGTTTTGGTTGTCTGCAGCAACAAGACTACTTTAAAATCATATTACGGAAAAAGAGCTGATAAGTATGCAATGCAGACTATTTCTGCTGCTGTCCAAAACATGCTGATAAGGGCAAATTCTCTTGGAGTAGGCACCTGTTGGGTAGACACATTTGAGAGCAAGGCGCTGAAAAGAGAGCTTAGAATTCCTGAAGATACGAATCCAGAAGTAATAATAACTTTGGGATACAGCGATAAAAAAGCAAGAGCTTCTTTAAAAGTTGACCTTAATAAAATTGTTTATTTTGAAAGATGGGGAAATCTTGAAGTAGAAAATAAAATCTTAAAAGAGCTAAGCAGTAAAATTAAAAAGAAGATTAATGAGAACAAGAAAAAAAAGAAAAATTAAAACTCTAAAATAGGGATATGGATATATAAACTAAACAATAATAACATTTATATATAGGTTATGATTAGTATCCAGTAGTATCTTAAGAGGGGTGGTTTATAATTGACATAGGTTTTTGTGTTGACTCCTTTTAATAGACTGGAAAAACATGCGGGGAAGGTGCGATAAATGATTGTAAAAGAGGAGTTTTTAAATAAACTAAGGCAATATTTTCATCTAAATTTATATGAAGTCCGAATATGGACTGCGTTGTTGTCAAGAGGGGTTAGCACAGCAGGCGAACTAAGCGACATTGGCGATGTTCCTAGATCAAGAGCATACGATGTTCTGGAAAGCTTAGAAAAAAAAGGCTTTGTTGTTATGAAGTTAGGCAAGCCTATAAAATATACTGCTGTTGAGCCTCTTGAAGTTGTAGAAAGAGTAAAGAAATTAATCAGAGTAGATGCAGATGACGATGTCAAGAAGTTAGATAATCTAAGAGGGACTGATGTTTTAAAGGAATTGAATCTTCTTCACACTCAAGGAATACAGTATATAGAGCCTAGTGATTTAAGCGGAGCGTTAAGGGGAAGGCAGAATCTTTATGTTCATATGGAGACAATGATCAAGAATGCTCAAAAAAGCATCCATTTAATGACGACTTCTAAGGGATTGGCAAGAAAAGTAGATGCTTTGAAGCCTGAATTGGAAAAAGCTGCTAAAAAAGGAGTTAAAATTAAAATAGCTGCCCCAATAAACAAGGAAAGCCAGGAAGCTGCAAAAGACTTAAGCAAGATAGCAGAGATAAGGAATTTAAAGAATATCAAGGCAAGGTTTGCTTTGATTGACGGCAAGGAACTATTGTTCATGGTTTTGGATGATGATGAAGTTCATCCAAGTTATGACTTGGGAGTCTGGGTAAATACTCCATACTTTACATCTGCAATGCAGGATATGTATGAAATGGTATGGAATGGCTTATCTAAAAATTCCAAGAAATAATTTTTTTATTTTCTTTATTAAATTACTAAAAGATAAAAACAGCAGGATTCACAATGAGATTTTTAATAACTATTTCTTCTGCTAGACTATTTTTATAGTAATCTTTCTTTTAAGCTGGCAATAATTAATGGTAAAGCAATAGTAGAGTCAACTTTGACATCAACAAAATCCGCATGGCTCTGCATCTTTCCCCAGCTTATTCCTTCTTTTAATGAAGCGCCAGAGCTTCCTCCAAATTCAGCCTTGTCCATTGTTACTTGAACTCCATAAGCAGCTTCCTTGCTGAACTGCATTGCCTGCTGAATATAATTTTTAGGAACTCCGCCTCCCAAATAAAAAACACCTGATTTTTTGCTTGTCCAAGCTATGTCCAAAATGTCTTTTAGATCATCAAATGCTCCTACAGAAACTTCCTTGCCTTGTGTTAGCTGCCCCCATACCATCAATCCTAATCCAGAATCACTTAAAGCAGGACAAAATATGGGGATATTGTTTTCATAACAGGCTCTCAAAATTGAATCCTTATGTTTAACTTTGCTTCCTAAGATTTTTAAAAAATCATTTATTTTTTTTGCTTTGCTCAATTCATCAAAATTTTCTTTAATAAAATCCTCAATTTTTTGATAGGCTCTGTTGTCCATATAGCTGTTGTACATCCTATACAGCCCTTTTTTATTCAGCTCCTCATCATCAGCATTTTCATCTCCTTGGTAATGCTCATAGCCTAAAGCTTCAATTAAGTCATGAGTTAAGGTTGCCCCTGTTGTAACAAAAATATCTACCCATTTGTTTCTTATCAAGTCAAGAATCAAATTTTTCATTCCACCAGGAACTAACGCACCTGCCTGGCCGAAAAACACCTTGCAGTCTTTGTCCTTAATCATCTTTTCCAGAATATCAACCGCTTTAGCTAATTTACCAGCCTGCATTACATTGGAATTGGAAAATTCTTTAATTAAATCATTAATTTTCATTCCTTTTTCCACATTAACATGCTTTATTGCTTTCATTAGTTAATTTTTTTTAATTTCAGTTCATTGAAATATTTTTTTAAATCCATTATATCCTTTATATCTTCAATATTATCTTCTCTGTTGAAGCCTAAAATATCCTCTTTGCTTCGGAATTTAAGCTGAACTTTTCTGTCATATATCCTATTTGAAAATTTAAGAACTTTCTCTGCAGTTAAAAACTTTTTCGGCAGGAAAGCATTATAAAGATAAAAATAGCCGATATAATTTTGTTCTAAACAAGCTTTAATGTACTTTCTTAAAAGCCTGGTTTCTTTGATGTTATCCTCAAATTCTCTGTTAATCCTTACAGCATCAAAATATCCCTGCCCATTTAGTGATTCCTTTCTTCTGTTTTCTTCACAATCTTCCAATAAATCTGAAATTGGTCTTACAGCAATAATATCAGATAAGTCTAAAAATTTTCTATTCCCTAATCCGTAAACTTCTCTTGGCGAGACAAAAAAACCTTCCATTCCTCCCCAATTTTTGGGAATATGGTCAATAATATCTGTTACAACATCAGAATTTCTTGGCAGACTGTATGTTAAAATCCCCATTTTATAAAGAAACTAAAATCTTATCTCCTTCTATTTTTACTTTGTAAGAAGCTACTTTTATATTATTTCCTGCCGGAGAATTTCCGGATTTAACATCAAACTCCCATGCATGCAACGGGCATGTTACAATAGATCCAGAAAGATAACCTTCTGATAAATTGCCAGCCCTGTGAGGGCATGTGTTATTTATTGCATAAAATTCTCCATCAATGTTGAATATTGCTATAGGGATGCCTTTTACCTCAAACATTCTTCCCTGGCCATTTGGTATTCTATCTTTTGTAGTGATTTCTATAAAGCCGTCCATAAGAATAATATAAGAAAAAAAGATTTAAAAAGTTTCCCCTTCTTCCTCAGAATCATCTTTTTGCTCATCAATAAACTGATTTAATTGCTTGTTAGCCTTAAACTCTTTCCAATCCACACCGTACAATTTTGCACCTCTTTTAAGTTTTGGTAGTAAAGCTTGTTTATAAACAAATTCAATTTGGAAATTATATTTTGCAGAACGGAAAATCTTTTTCAGAACATTCAGAAGTAGTAAATTTTTTCCCTCTGTAAACTGTTTCTACTATAAGATGAAGGGGTATATAAACAAAATTTATGATTAAAAGTTTTAACTGACCAAATAGTATTCCTCATTCTTTTTTTGCTGCTCATCTACCTGGGATTGCGGCTTGTTTATTCTAGGTCTGAAAGTAGTTTTGTCTTTTCTATAAGTAATGCCCAAATTTTTTAGAACTTTATTCATGCCATCTTTTTTTGTCAAAGGCCCATAGACATTACCCTCCTTTGATGGGATTCCTTCAAAAACCAGCATTGAATCAGCAATATAATCTATGAATTGGATGTCATGATCTACAACAACAGTAGAGACTTCTTTTTTCTGAGTAAATTCTTTTATCACTTCTGCTACTTTTAATCTGTCTTCTGTATCTATAAAAGCAGAAGGCTCATCAAAAGCCATTATTTTAGAATCCCTTGATAATGTTAATGCAACGTAAAATTTTTGAAGCTCTCCTCCAGACAAGAAATTTATTTCATTTTTCATTATTGGCTTTAGATTTAATTTTTCTAAGATATTCTGCTGGTACCATCCTGAATCAAACAAGCTTCCAGATACTTTTCTCAAATGCTCTTCTATTGTGCCATCAATAACTTCTATGTATTGCGGTTTGTAAGAAATTGACAAAGGCTCTATCTTTGTGTTATCCGGACTTTCTATTCCTGCTAATATTTTTAAAAAAGTAGTTTTTCCTAATCCATTTGAACCCATTACTGCCAATACCTGGGATTTTTTAAATTCAGCTTCATTCACTTTTAATCTGAATTTTTCATAAGACTTTTCGAATCCAGGAAAAGAAGCTAAAACTTCAGATTTCAAAGCTTGTATCTGAGGTATTGAGAAATCAATTTTATAATCTCTGAATCTTATATTCTCATCAGGCAGATAGCCGTCTAAGTATTCATTTATCCCTCTTCTTACTCCTTTTGACTGTGAAAATACACCATAACATGCATGCTCTCCGTAAGCTATTTGAATCTCATCAGAAATGTAGTCTAAAGTTGCCAAGTCATGCTCAACTACCAAAGTCGATGTATTTTTTGCAAATTCCCTTATCAACTTAGCGACTTTTATCCTGTAAGTTATGTCAAGGAAAGAGGCTGGCTCATCCAAATAAATCACATCTGAATCTTTTATTAGTGAAGCAATTATTGCTACCCTTTGAAGTTCGCCTCCAGAGATTTTTGAGATATCATGGTTTTTTATTTCACTTAAATCCAATTCTTTCAATAATTCATCAGCAAGCTTTTTATCATCATGTTTTTCCAGTAAATTGATAACACTGCCTTTATACATTGAAGGTATCAACTCTACTCTTTGAGGCTTGTAAGCGACTTTTATTTTTTTATCAAATAATTTCCTGAAATAATCCTTCAGGTGGGTTTTTGCAAAATAATTTAGAATATTCTCTTCTTCAGATTCTCCTTTGAAATTTCCTAAATTAGGCTTTAAATTTCCAGAAAGAATGTTTAAGGCAGTAGATTTGCCTATACCGTTCCTTCCTATTATCCCTACAATTGTATTTTCTTTAATCAAAGGCAAGGAATATAACTCAAAAGCGTTCTGCCCGTATTTATGAAGAGGATTTTCTAATTTTTGCGGAAGCTTTACAATATGAATTGCTTCAAAAGGGCATTTGTTGGCAGATATCCTGTGGATTTCAGAAACAACTTCATCAAAAATCTCTGCTTTTCCATGAGGTCCTATATGAAAGCCTTCCCCTTTGCCAGACCTGTTTATAGGATCATATTTAATGCATTCATGCTGGCATTTGTCAGGATGGCATTTGTTTCTTTCAACTATTGCTGCAACTTTTTTAGTCATTTTACCCATTCTTCTCTTTTTTTAGCAAGACATCAAGAGATTTTAAGGCTACTTTTATCTGGCTGTTGTCAGGCTCTTTTGTGGTTATCTTCTGCAATAATAATCCAGGATAAATCAAAATTTTAAACAAAAAGAAATTTTTATACTTGTCTGCTATCCTCAAAACCTCATAAGACAATGAAGCAATTACAGGAATTAAGATTATTCTGGAGCTTATTTTTATTAAGGTAGATTCTGATAAAATAAATGAGAAAATCAGTATGCTTAATATCAAGACTATAATCAAGAAGCTTGTTCCGCATCTTGGGTGTAATGTAGAAAATTTTTTTATATTTTTTAAATTCAAGGATTTTTTATTCTCATAACAAGCTATTGTTTTGTGCTCTGCTCCATGATACTGGAAAACTCTTTTTATATCTGCAAATTTGCCTATTACCACTATATAAATAATAAAAATTACTATTCTGAACAAGCCATCTATTAAATTGAATAAAAATCCGTTTGGCAGAAATAATTTTGCAAGATAAAAAGGCGCTATTATGAACAATCCTATAGAAAAAAGAAATGCAAGCAGAATACTCAAAAAAATACCCCAGTCTGAAATTTTTTCCTCTTCTCCAGTAAATTCTTTTGTTGAATAGCTTAATGCCCTGATTCCTACAACAAGCATATCAATTAAGTAGACTATGCCTCTGATAAAAAGGGTCTTTTCATATTTTTTAATGAAAGGATTATTCTTGGTTATCTTTACTTTTATTTTATTGTTTTTTGCTGTAGCTATTGCAGTATAATTTGTAGAGCGCATTAATACTCCTTCAATTACTGCTTGTCCGCCAATTCTCATTTTAATCTGTGGATGGATCTTAAATCATCCAGCCTTTTTTCTGCTAATATTGCTGGATGAAATATATGCCAGAAAACTTTCTGCAGCCATAAAATCCATTCTTTGTCAAATATTTCATAGAATATAAAGGTAGTTTTTTTCATCTCCCCCTTTCTGTTTAATTCAGGATTTTTTACTTCTTTAAATCTTGCTAATTTATCATCAACTATAAATGCCCTTAAAGGCTGCTGGGCATGCCTTACTTTTATAGCTTCCCTGCCTATCCTTTCATTTATTGCCAAAACCTTCTCTGTATTTTCCAAGCTAGTTGCATCAACATTTGTTAATATATTTATATCTATTTTTTTCTTTGCCAGCTCCTCAAGCACATCAGCTATTGTTTCTTTGTTCTGCTTTAAATTTGCCCATGATAGATTACCAGAAAAAATAAAAATCTGTTTTTTTGCATCCCTGAATAGATTGAATAAATCCTGCCTTACTTTTTTTGCTTCATATTCCTGTTTTTCTGCAAAAGCATTTCTTTTTTTATCTTCGACATACTGATAAATGTCAAACGGAGAAAAATCCTCTTTGTTTCTGGAATTTAATATTCTCTCTAAAAGTTTTTCCTGAAATCTTGATGAGTATACTTTTTCAGAATTATTCCAAAAAACAATTTTTAAAGCACCTCTAGTTCCACCCCTGAACGTTTTGGTTAAAATTGAACCATCTTCCCTGCTTATCTGCTCAACATACCTGTCTGCTGTTCTCCAGTTTTTCTTTATGAAATTAGAAATTTCCTGGACTGTTCTTGGCTGCTCATATACAAATCTTTTTATTTTTTGTGTAGTATCATTTTTGAGAACCATCTTCCTATAGTTATTTATTGATATTTAAGACTTTCTAGAGATGTCAGAGTGTTGTACTTTTTTTGTCAGTAATGATTAACTAAAATACAACACTTAGGTATAATAAGGAGGTGCTTAGAAAAAAATGGAAATGGGGTTGGTTATGGCTGATAAGCAATTGTGTATCGAATGCGGAAGCAGAGAAATCTTAGTTAATGAAACAAGAGTCTACTGCAGAGAGTGCGGCAATTACGAAAGCCTGGAATAAACAGCATTAGAGTAAAGTTTTATATAGATAGCTTTTTCTAAATTTTTTATGGTTAAGTGCGATGCATGTAAAGAGAAGATAGAAGAAACTTTTTTGAATAAAATAAAAGGAACTTATGTTAAGGTTGACGGAAAACCTAAGGCTGTATGCATGGCTTGCCAGAAAAAGTATAAAGATTTAAAGGAAAGATTAAGCTGATTCTTTTGTGCTCCAGTAGCATAATGGCAATGCACCACTTTCGTAAAGTGGAGATTGCAGGTTCAAGTCCTGCTTGGGGCTTAAAGAAAACTTTTTAAAGGATTAATTTATAGAAAATTAGTTTTTGCAGTGATGAAAAATGGTAACTATAGGAATAATTTCAGGGAGAACGTCAACTTATAAAATAAATCCTAATTTTAAAGTAGGTATTGGTGATTATAGAGACAGATCTTTTGGCACACGTATTAGGCCTAATTATCCTGCTGGAAATATTCTTGAGAAAGTGAATAATCCTGTTTATAGAATAAAATATGATTGGTATCAACTACTTAGAAAAGAAGGCTTTAAGCTAACGCAAAGAAGCATAGAGGACGCAATTAATAAAGGTGTAGGAAAAGATTCTATATTTCAACTACAAGAAATTGCAGATACCACTGGAAGAGGAAGGCTGGATGAAGCATTTGACAACAATGATTTAGTAACAAAAATTCTTCTTTATAAAAAACTCTAATCCTCTTCATATTTAATTATTTCTTTTTGAAGTTCCAGAATCCAAGACTGCCTTTGCATGGGATATTTTTTATTCTTCTTGCATTTTTGAGAACAAAGCCGTAATTTCCGAATTTGCTTGAAGACAGATGCAGATTTCTGTCATTTTTATGCTCTTTCTCACTTTTGTATTTTTTTACATCCGTTAAGGTAGCTTTGCCGACAATGCACCCTAATAGCAGATCAGTAAAATTAAATTTCTTCATAGCATCTTTATATGGATTTTTTGAAGCATGTATCAGAAAATCCCCTCTGAATTTAGTATTCCACTTTCTTAATTCTATTCTCTTTTTGCCCTGCAGTATTAGCTCTGCGTATGGCTGCTTTAATGATAGGGTTTTCATATAGAGATTAAAATTATTGGGTATTTAAAATTTATGAAGCAAAGCTTTATAAAATATTTATTACAAAGACTGTTTTAATGTGGAGGTAGCAAAGCCTGGTCAAATGCGCAGGACTTAAGATCCTGTCGGTTAGTCCGTTCGCAGGTTCAAATCCTGTCCTCCACATTTTATTTTCATACGCTCCTGTAGCTCAGTTGGTTAGAGCATTACCTTGGTAATATATCTAAAGAGGTAAAGGTCGTGAGTTCAATTCTCACCAGGGGCTTAATTTTTTTAAACCAAAAACTTATAATCTAAAATTCCTTTGTTAAATTATGGCAAATGAAAATTTGGATGAACTTTTAGAGAGAGCAGATAATTTTAAAAAAGAAGCAGATATTGCTGAATCTAAAAATGAATTTAGGACTGCTATTAATTTACTCTTAAGAGCAGGAGAAACTTTTGAAAAGACTGCAGAAGAGTATGAGAAAAAAGGAGCACTTTTTGCAAGACGGGAAAGCAGGATGTATAAAATGGCATATGATGTGTTGAATCAGGCAGCATCTTTAGAGAAAATCCATGGAAATGCATTTTCATATGCAAGGATGGTCATGAGATCTTATGATGCAATAATAAAAAGAACATATGCTATAGACAGAATTGGAGAATTTGCTCTTAAAATGCTTGAATAATAACCAATTGTCCATACCACAAAACATATAAATTTGATTCTTAACAAATAAAAAATGCAAGACGAAGATTTTGACTTAAAAAAGGAATATGAAGTATTAAAGAAGAGATACAATCTTCCTAGTTTTAAAGATTTGGACAGGGAATTCGATATAGCAGAAATTGAGCATGATGGTTTTCTTCTGAGAAGAATAAGAGGCAGGATTTACGACAAAGTTGATTTTTTCATCAAGATCCTTGAAAGTATTTTATATCCAAATAGCGCTAATATGGCAAGTTTGTATGAAAGCAAGTTTTTTTCAGAGTATGATATGGATGAATGCACAAATATCCTTAAAAGGCTGATGTTTATAGACAGGAGCTACATATTACTGGATGTTGAGGAAGATGAGGGCAAGGACGCTGATTTTATAAAAGAGGTATTTAAGGAATGGCAGTCATTAAAAAATGATCTTCTTAAGTTCTTAAAAATAATGAAAGACAGCTGGAAAAAAGAAGAAAAAATGCCTGGAGAGAAAGAGTATTTCGGATAAAAACATATATAAATCAATAAAACAACTTTTTTGCTATGAAAAAAAGAGGGCAGATTTATATTCTAGTTGCATTAATCATTGGCATCGTCGTATTCTTGGTTGTTTCCAGGACAAATATTTTTATTCAGGAGGAGCTTACTACTGATATACAGGCTATAGGAGAGAATTATGTTATTGAGTCTAACAAGCTGATAAATTCCTTAATTGGCGCTAAAAGGGAAAATATCTCCGATATATTAAGCCAGGCAATGACAAGCCCAGAAGCAGAATATGAATTAGGGACTATAGAATTAGGAGGAGCTAAGATAGGGCAGGGTTACACTTACAGGCAGATACAGACTGAATTTCCTGATTTGTTCGACCAAGTTCTTAAAGAGAAATTTAAGGGAGAGGTTAATGCTAAGCAAGGAGACCAAATTATTCTAGATGTAGATGGCGCCCAATATTATTTCATTGTCGGAGATACAGTTGAACTGAATGCTGTTGCAAGAAGGACAGAAGGAGATCAAATTCAAGTATTCCAGACAAGAGATAAGAAAGATGGTGCAGCATGAAGAAAGGTGTTTCTCCATTAATAGCATGGATTCTTATTATAGGCCTAACAGTCAGCTTGGCTTTGATTGTTGGAAATTTTTTAAAAGAAAGTGCAGAAACAACTAAAGAAAGCTTAATTGAGTATGTAGAAGGAGGATCTACCTGCGATAAGATTATTATTAATGCAGAGCCATTAGAATGCAATAAGGCAAGCAGGAATATAAAATTAAAAATAAACAATAGAGGATTTTTGGCAATAAATAAAATTCAAGTAAGAATATTTTACAGCGATAATACTTTAGGAAATGAAATAGTAAGTTTTAATAATAATCTCTTGCCTGATAATAATATAGAAGCTGTTGTTCCTATAGAGAACAAAGCAATAATAAAACTTCAGGCAGTTCCTATAAGGGAAGAAACTGGATGTGCTGATAAAAAAGCAGAGTTGAGCCAGGAAGAAACTCAATGGTTTGTCGGAGGATGTTGATGAAAAAAAGAGGTATAAGCCCGTTGATTGCTACTGTTCTTTTAATTGGGTTTACTATTGCATTAGCTGTTATAATTTTTGTCTGGGTTCAGACTTTCACAGAAGAAAGGGTAGGGAAAACAGGAGAGATTGTGGAAGCAGAAGTTGTATGCTCTACTGCAGTAGAGCTTGGAATTGAAAAAGCATGCGTTGACAGCTCTGGAGTGCATTTCATTATAGAAAACAGAAAAGGCAATGATGTCAGAGGATTTGTAATAAGACTGGAGAATGATGCAGGAGACCAGTCAGAAGTTACAGATGTTAATCAGTTAATAAAAGGACTTGAAGTTGGAAGTGTTGATGTGCAGACACAGACATTGGCTGTTCCAGTAAGCGCATTTATAGTTCCAAAATTAAGCATTAATGGCAAGATAAGCTTGTGCCAGGAAAAAGCTGTTGAGGTTTTTATAACTCAAGGCTGTTAAGGAGGATAAAATGAAAAAAGGAATAAGCCCGTTGATTGCAACAGTATTAGTTATTGGATTTACTATTGCATTGGCTTTAGTAATCTTTACATGGGGGAAGGCATTTACCCAAAGCCTGACAGAAGAGACTGGGGAAAAAGCGCAAAGCCAATTGGCCTGTCTTCAAAGTAATCTGGTATCTTTTGAAATAAAAAAAGCATGTTATCAGGGAAACAGCGTTACTTTCACATTAGAAAATAAAGGTGAAGCAACAATAAATAAGGTAAGTTTGAGATTTACAGGATTGGAAGATGATCAGATTGATGTCAGAGAATTAGAATTGGGTTTGGTTGCTTTAGGAATAAAATCCTACACACAGGAATTTGATTCTCAAAGTGTAGGGAGTGTAGCAACTAAACTGGAATTATTAAGGCCGACATTTTCAGATGAAGGGCAGGAAGTTATATGTGGCGATATTAGTGAAGAAATTGAACTTAAGGAGTGTGCGCCAGCACCCTAATTTTTATTTTTTAATATGAAAAAAGGAGAAATTTGGATATCTGCTGTCTTGTACATCGGAATAAGCATTGTTGTACTTGGAATAATATTGGCAGCAAGCACTCCTTTGATAAATAAAGCTAAGGATGAAAACACAATCACCCAGACAAGGCAAGTTATGCTGGAATTGGACAAAGTAATAAGAACTATCATTGGAGAAGGTGCAGGAAGCCAGAGGGTTTTTTCTATGGAAATTGGAAGAGGAAGAATGGCAATTAATGAAATAAATGACAGTATAATATGGAACATAGAAACTAAAGCTTTAGTCTCAGAGCCAGGCGTAACAATAAATATAGGGAATTTACAGTTGCT
>JAGVZH010000013.1 GCA_018302745.1 Candidatus Woesearchaeota archaeon | reverse complement strand
ATAGACAAGAAAAAAACCAAAGTTATTATGATCAATACACCATCAAACCCGACTGGAACTGTCTTGTCAAAATCAACTCTTGAGGAGATTGCAGACATTGCTATTGAGTATGATTTATATATTTTTTCAGATGAAGCTTATGAAAAATTAGTTTATGGAAAAAAGCATATTTCGATAGGCTCATTAAATGGAATGAATGAGCATGTTGTTACTTTCCAGACTTTTTCAAAAAGCTATGCAATGCCTGGATTTAGAGTTGGATATGCGGCAGGCCCTGAAAAATTGATAAAAGCAATGGACAAAGTTCATCATTATGTTACTTTATGCGCCCCAAATGTTTCGCAATTAATGGCATTAAAAGCATTATCTCTGCCAAATAAATATATTGAGGATATGAGAAAAGAATATGACAGAAGAAGGAAGTTTATTGTTAACAGATTAAATGAATTAGGATTAAGGACAACAATGCCTAATGGAGCATTTTATGCTTTTTCAAACATTTTGGATTATACAACTGACTCATTTAAGTTTTCTGAACAATTGCTGAAAAAAACAAAAGTTGCTGTGGTTCCTGGAGTGGAATTCGGAAGATATGGAGAAGGTTATATTAGATTCTCTTACGCTACTGATTACAAACTAATAGAAAAAGGGATGGACAGGATAGAAAAGTTTTTGAAGACTTATTAATTCCAATTATTATAGGAATTTTTGTTTACAGCAGAGAATATGATAGCAGAACAGCTAAGAAGGGCGAATTTGTTGAGGTTTTAGAGATACAAGATGATATCCATGTCGAGGATTATTTAACAAGAATTATAAATCAAGAAATACAAAATTTGAGAAGAAAATATTCTGAGCAAAATTATGAAGTAGACATGTTCCATTCAGACAGATATCCTTTTGAAGCCCCTCATCTTATAAATCAAAATAATAGTATTAGATATCGCAGGAAAAAAGCCAGCGAGATTAGACTGAAACAAAAAACCTTATAAATCACTTTTATTATATACTTATATGGAAGATTTCAACGGAAAAGCAGAGATAAAAAACGGAAGAAATTCAATAGTTTGCTCTCTGAGAATCAAGAATAACATAATTTACAATATACATTTTAATCTTAAAAACAAAGATGCAGAAGAGATAATAAAGTTAGTCAAGAATAAAGTTCTCACAGATGTAGAAAAAATTCAGCAGGATGATTTATATTTTAAGGCAGTTAAAGAAGCTATAAAAAATTACAAAGAGAACTACAGAGATCCTTTATTAAAAATTACAAATATAATAAAAGATTATGATTCTGGATTTCCTGAAAGAAAAGTAGAGGATGAATACGAAACTTGCTCACATGTCCATTGATAAACTAAGGTTTGGCACAGCAGGCATTCCTGTAGGCTGTAAAGGAGACACTGCTTCTGCTGTAGAATATAACAGAAAAAAACTAAATCTTGATGCATTTGAGCTGGAATTTGTAAGGTCCATCAATATTTCTGAAGAAAAAGCTCCAATAATAAAAGAAACTGCAAAGAAAAATGATATTCTGATAAGCTGCCACGGCCAGTACTGGGTTAATCTTAACGCCCAGGATAAAGTAAAATTAAGAAAGAGCATAGGGATGATGGTTGATGCAGCAGAAAGAGCATATGAATGTGGAGGCTGGTCAATAACGTGGCACTTTGCTTACTTAATGAAGCAGGAGCCTGAAAAAGTTTATGAAAAAGTAAAAGATGCGACAAAAGAAGTTGTTAAAAAACTAAAAGACAAGGGAATTAAGATCTGGATAAGGCCTGAAACAAACGGAAGAGTTGCACAATGGGGCAATTTAAATGAAATCATAAAATTATCCCAGGAAGTAGATATGGTTCTTCCGTGCATTGACTATTCTCATCTGCATGCGTCATCAAATGGAAAATACAACACATATGAAGAGTTTAAAGATATACTGATAAAATTAGAAAAAGGCCTTGGAAAAACAATTTTAAACAATATGCATATACAGGCACAGGGCGTTGAATATAATCATACAGGAGAAAGAAGGCATCTTAACATTTTGCAGTCTGATATGAAATACAAAGAGATGGTAAAAACATGGAAAGAGTTTAAAATTAAAGGTGTGATTATTCCAGAGTCTCCAAATGTAGAAGAAGATTCATTAATGCTCCAGAAAATATACCAAAAGATATAAAAAGAAAGAAATCCTCTAAATACTAATGAAAAAAATACTTAGAAAGTATTTTAGTTTAAAACAAGCTGAGAAATTAATACCTAAATTAGAAAAAAGAATTTCTAAATTGATGGAAATCAACAGGATAATAACTCTTCTCAATACAGTTAATGTTGCTTATGATGATGAGTTTGAGGGATTGAGCGATGAGATCCAAAGGCACAAGGAAACGCACCAGGCGTCCTTTGAATTTTATAAGGAGATAGAAGCATTATTGGAGATTGGAGTTATTGTAAAAGATTTAGAGCAGGGATTGGTTGATTTTCACTCTATATATTATGGAAGGGAAATTTTCTTGTGCTGGAAGTTAGGGGAGAGAAAAATAGAATTCTGGCATGAAGTTGAAGATGGATATTTAGGCAGGCAGCATATTTCTTTGTTGGAATCAAATTACCAAAAGTAGGTGGTTAATATTAGAAAAGATAATCTTGGAAAGTCAATAAGGGAAATAGTTTTTGGATTAGAAGATGGATTGGTTACAACATTAGGATTGACTGCAGGGCTTGCAGCTTCTTTGGTTGCAAATAACATTGTTATTATTGCAGCAATAGTTGAGATGTTTGCAGGTGCTGTTTCAATGGCGGCAGGCACTTATCTTTCCAATAAATCACAGCTGGAATTCATAGCAAAAGAGATTAAAAAGCATAAAAAAGAAAAAAAGTTTGTTGAGCATACTTTTACTTCTCCTGCAAAGGCAGCTTTAACAATCTCATTTTTTTATATTCTTGGAGCAATACCTCCTATATTGCCTTATTTTTTTGCAAGTTTGTATAATGCGCTAATATCCTCTGTTGTAATAGGAGCATTAACCTTATTTGGAATAGGAGTATGGAAAACAAGGATAACAAAAAGAGAACCTATGAAAAGCGGATTTGAAATGCTTGTTGTGGGATTACTAGCTGCTTTGGTAGGATTTATTGTTGGTAATATTCTAAATTATTATGTGGGTGTTATTTAGCTGATTTTTTAGAATTAAATTTAATCAGAATAAATAATTTTAAATAAGATGGATAATCATAGTTATTATGGTGAGAGACATATTTGGAAATATTATAAGAAAAGATCCTTTAACAGGAAGAAAAACTTCTAAGAAGAAACTAAACAAAGAAAGGACAGCCGAAATTAGAAGCAAAGGGAAAGCAGGTGAGGATAATTTCAGAATGAAAGCACAATTATCTGGCTACGAAGTTGAACGAACCGGTAGAGGTAGCGATTTTAGAATTAGAAAAAGACACCCTTTTACAGGCAGAGTTATTGAAAGTAAATTAATAGAAGTAAAGACTGGAAAATCAAAATTATCTAAATTACAAAGAAAAACTAAGAAAAAGAAATCTAATTACAAAGTTGTTCGAGAAGAACCAATGTTTTGGTAAAATTAAAATTCTACTCTTGTTCTTCTTTTTGGTTTTCTTCTTGCTTTGAAACTAACCTTTTGGACCGCTACCTGTTTTAAAAGATACTATTCTTTTGGTTTTCGTCTTCTTTCTCAGTGCTAAAAATGATGGCATATAATGATTAAGCAAAAGTTCTATAAAAACTTTACGGAAATAAAGGCTCTGCCATAATCTCTTTGATTTTTTTAACAAATTTTTAGGACAGAGCCAGTTAAAGGAAAACCTTTATATACGCGCTTATCTAACTACCTGTAAAATGGTAAACAGGAAAAAAAGCATTAAATTAAATAGAAAGGAGTTTTACAAGGAGTTAAAAGAAGCTCAAAAAGACCCTAACTTCATAAAAGAAATAAGGAAATTCATAAAAATTACTACAAAACCTTATAAATTAAAAGATTATGGATTAGATTAACTTCTGAATTTTCTTAACAAATCTTGATATTTCAAAAAATCTGGAGTTCTTAAATTTTCTTTAATATTAATATGCTTATAAGCTTTTAACGATGCTTTGCCAAGCAAAGTCCTATTATCAGCAGAATAAACTATGTCCAATCCATAAAAACTTGCACATGCTACAATCATGAAATCTACCTTAATACTTGTATTCCAATTATAAATTCCTCCCAGGTTTCTATAATAATTATAATATTTCTTGGCCAAATTAGTAATTTTAATAGAATTTTCTAAAAAATGGTTTCCGGTTATTCTATCATACATGCTTAAAAGTAAATTTCTGGTTCTTCTGCTTAACTTAGTTACTCTTGGAATATTCCTTATTTCTTGCCTTATTGGTTTATATCCATAAACAATAAAATTCTTTTCTTTAATTATTCTTTCTTCTATTTCTTTTGCATCTTTTTCTTCTAAAAGATTTCCATAGATATTTGTGTCAAAAATAACCCTTAACATTTTTTAGTAAATATTCTGCATTTAATAAATCTTTATCTTCCATGATACTCTAATAAATATTTTATTGCGCTGACAGCCTGATGAGGAAATGTAAAGCACGGAACTCCAGTTTCTTCTAAATTTTCCTTAAGAACTTCTGTGAATTCTCCTCCAGCACTTACAACCAATATAGGCTTTTTCTTTAGATTATTTGCTTCTATAATAACATCAACAATATCTGGAGTGAGTAAAGGAGTTTGATATAAAGCTATTACAAGCAAAATGTCATTGTTCTTATCTGATAAAGCATTAGAAATTGCTGTTCTGTACATCTCTGTTGTAGCATCGCCAACCAAGTCCATTGGATTGCTTATTGTAACATTTTTACCAAAAACTTTTTTCAGGATTTTTTTTGTTTCTTTTCCAACTTCAGCCATTTTTAAATTATTTTCAATTATGGAGTCAGTTGCCATTATTCCATAGCCTCCTCCATTTGTAATAACCTGTATTCTGTTTCCTTTAGGCTTCATAACAGAATCAAATGTTCTTCCAGCGTCAAGCATTTCTTGCAAATTCTTAACTTCAATTATACCAGACTGCTTAAAAGCAGCGCTGTAAACTTTAGCATTTCCAGCTAGGCTTCCAGTATGGCTTAAAGTTGCTTTATTTCCCTCTTCACTAATGCCTCCTTTAACTAAAACTATGGGCTTTAGCTTGCTTACATTGCTGCATACTTTCATGAATTTCCTGCCATCTTTAACAGCTTCTACATAAACGCATATAACTTTAGTTAATTGATCTTTGCTCAAATATTCAATCAAGTCACTTTCATCAACGTTTGTAGCATTTCCATAGCTGATGAATTTGCTGAATCCATGCTTCTGCGAAGTTGCTAAATCTAAAATAGTTGAGCCGACAGCTCCGCTTTGGCAGACAAAGCTTATTCCCCCTTCTTTTGGCCTTTTCAGCCTGTATCTTGGCAAAAACAAAGTGTCTAATTTTGTATGCGCATCAAAGACGCCAAGACAATTTACACCAATGCATTTCATCTTATTCTTGTTCATGTAGTCTTTTAGCTTATTTTCCTCTTTTACATTTCCAATTTCAGAAAATCCAGAAGTGACTATGACAACATTTTTTATTCTTTTTTTATTGCAGTCTTTGACAGAATCAAAAACTAATTCAGCTGGAACAGCTATAACAGCTAAGTCAATATCCTCATTAATATTTGATACTTTTTTGTAAGAAGTTTTATTTAGGATGCTGCCAGCATTAGGGTTAACAATGAATATATTGCCATTATATCCGCTGTCAATGAAATTTCTTAAAATTATATGCCCTATTTTATTTGGATTTCTTGAAACACCGATTATTGCTATGTTCTTTGCATTAAAAAATTTATCTAGAGTCATTTCAAACCAGGCACACTTTTGGAGGGCTTTTTAGCAATTCCAATAATAATTCAACTGTATCTATAATATCCTGTTTGTGGCAGATGCTCATTGCTGTATGAAGATTTCTTATTGCAACTCCAACAACAGCAGCAGGAACTCCTCCTCTTGAAACTGTTATATTTAATGCATCTGTAGAGCCCACATCAGTAACTTCTAGCTGAAGATTGATATTTTTTCTCTTTGCAGCATCCCTAATCCAGTCATTTAAGCATCTATTAGCTAACATCTCTGCATCTTTTATAGTGATGCAAGGTCCTCCACCAATATACTTTGTAGGATTATCACTCATATCATCTGCAGCAGTAACATCCACAGCAATTGCCCAGTCAGGATCAATCTCATAAGCAGAAGTTTTTGCTCCATACAATCCTACTTCTTCTTGGACTGTAAAAACAAAATAAATTTCATTCTTGACATTTTTCATTCTTTTAATCAGCTCACATAAAATAAAGCATCCAACCCTATCATCTAAAGACTTTCCGGAAATTATTTTTTCATTTCCTAATGTAAGGAACTTTCTTCCTAAAGAAGCATATTGGCCTATTTCAACACCCTTTTCTTTTAGCTCTTTGTAATTAAGACCTGTATCAACAAAAATATCATTTATAGTTGGTATCTTCCCAACTTCTATGTCATTGCTGACATCATTTATTGTAATTATTCCAGGAATATAGCCTTTTCTTGTTTTAATATAAACTCTTTGACCTAATAAATTCATTACCTCAAAACTTCCTATTTCAGCACAGTAAATCCTGCCTTTTGGATCTATGTTATTAATCATCAAGCCAACTTCATCCATATGCGCTGCCAGCATTACTTTTGGTGCAATGCCTTTCTTATGCACAATTAAATTACCCATCTTGTCAACCCAATAATCTTTGCAAAAAGGCTTGATATAGTTGATAATTAAATTTCTTACATCCATCTCATCTCCGCTAATACAGAAAGAATTAATCAAGTCCTTTAACAACCTCATGTCATAGTCTTGTGTTTTTTTAACGCTCTTTTTAGCCATAAATAACCTCTTTTTTTCCTTATTTTGTTTCTTTTGGCTGTTAATAAATTTTTTTATTTATAAAAAACGCAGCTTCAGAAAACCAGCTTTATTGCTCTTTAAGACAGCTCATAAAATCGCAGATATTTCCTTTATGCTTAAATCCTTTAACAGAGCAATCCTCTACAGCTTTTTTTATTACATCTAGAGATTCATCAATTTCTGATTTGCCTACAATATAAGGAGGAATTAACCTTATGCCAGATCCGCCGCAGCTTAACAGGACTAATCCATTCTTAAAGCATTCAACAACAACATCATTTCTTAATTTTACTGTTTTCAGGTCAAAAGCATTCATTAATCCTAGCCCTCTTACATTGCTTATTACAGGAATATTTTCTTCAATTTCAACCAGTCTTTTTCTTAAATAATCTCCGTTCTTCTTATTTCTTGATAATAATCCATCTTTTTTAATTGTCTTTATAATCTCTAAACCCATGGCAAGATCAATAATATGGCCACCACCCCATGTTGAGGAGATAGCTCCTTCTTCATTCGGAAAATTTTTTTTATTTGATATTGTAGCAGCAACTTGCAGAGCTTTTGCAGATGACATAACATCCGGCTTAACATTATAATTGTCAATTGCCCACCACTTGCCTGTTCTTCCCATTCCAGCCTGAACTTCATCACAAATAAATGGAATTTTATACTGCTTTGTTATTTTTCTAATGTCTTTGATCATTTTATGCTTTGCAACATTATAGCCGCCTTCTCCCTGCACAGCTTCCATTATTACAAAGCCAATTTTTGAAGAGCCTTCCTGATTAAGTACCTTTAATAATTCATCTCCAGCAGTTTCGTTAAAAGGCAGAATTCTGCTTGGAATTTTTAGTCCATAGCCCTTAGTATAAATTTGTTTTGAGGTAACAAAGCTTAATGCAGCCAAACTTCTTCCGTGAAAGCTTCCATGAAAGCAAACTCCAAATTCAACATTATTTTTATTTCTTATAGAAATTTTCATGGCATTTTCAACAGCTTCTGCTCCGGAATTAATGAAAAAAGCAGAATCCATGCCTTTTGGTGTTATTGTCATTAACTCTTCAAGTAAATCAAGATGTTCTTTAACAGGAAAATCCTGCCCTGCGTATTTAATAGGAGATCTTTTCGCATATCTTTCAACAACCTTGGATAAATTAGGATGATTATAGCCTAAAGGATTAGATGCTATCTGAGATGCAAAGTCCAGGAATATATTTCCTTCTATGTCTTTAAAATAACATCCTTCTCCTTCTTTAGAATGAAAATATGGATAAGGAACGCTGTTGCTTCCATTGAGTTTTTTTAGCCTTTTAAGAAGATTCAGTGATTTTGGTCCAGGCAGTTTGGTTTTTATCTTAATTTTCATGGTTTTCCATAAACAACATAATGCCATGGCTTTCTTGCCAATCCAGTCTCATCAATATAAACATGCTTAACATTAGTGTATTCTTCCAAACTTAAGAGACTCATGTCTTTTCCAAATCCGCTTTTTTTATAGCCGCCATGAGGCATTTCATTTGTTAAAGCGCCATGCTCATTTATCCAGACAGTTCCAAATTTTAATTTATTTGCTACCAGCATGCAGTCTTTTATGTTTGTTCCCCATACAGAAGAAGCCAATCCATATTCAACATCATTTGCCATTTTAACTGCTTCATCTATTTTTTTATATTTCTGGACTATTAAAACAGGCCCAAATATTTCTTCCTGGCAGACTCTGGAATTTTGCTTAACATCAGTTAATACTGTCGGCTCAAAGAAAAATCCAGGAGATTTTGTTTTTCCTCCATACGCTATTTTTGCGCCTTGCTGAATTCCTATAGCAACATAATTTTTAACTCTTTCCTGCTGTTTTTTGCTTACCAAAGGACCCATATCTGTATTTTTATTTAATTGATCACCCATTCTGAATTTTTTTGCAATCTTAACAACCATATCAACAAATTTTTTGTATTGGGACTCATGAACCAATGCTCTTGTAATTGCTGTACAGTCCTGTCCTGAATTCCAGAAAGCTCCGACAGCACATCCTTCTGCAGCTGCCTCTAAATCTGCGTCTTCTAAAATAACAGCAGGAGCTTTTCCTCCTAATTCCAAGTGTAATTTTTTAACACTATCAGAAGCTTGTTCCATGATAATCCTTCCAGTTGATGTATCTCCTGTAAATGAAATCATGTCTACATCAGAATTTGTGCAGAACTCTTTGCCTAAAACTGGTCCTGAACCTGTAATTACATTTAAAACACCGTCTGGAATGCCAGCTTCTTTAGCTAATTTTGCAAATTCTAATAGTGTTAAAGGAGTATAGCTTGCTGGTTTTGCAACAACACTATTTCCTGCTGCTAAAGCAGGAGCTAACTGCCAGGCAGCTATATACAAAGGATAATTCCATGGAATTATAGAAGCAACAACTCCGATAGGCTCTCTTCTGATAAAAGAAGTTCCTGAACCAGCATATTCTTGTGCAGAAATTCCGTCTAAAATTCTTGCTGCTCCTGCAAAAAATCTAAATGTATCAACAATAAAAGGAAAATCACTTTCTGTGGCATATTTAATTGTCTTTCCCTGGTTTTCAGACTCTAATCTTGCCAATCTTTTAAGGTTTTTTTCAACTAAATCAGCTAGTTTAAGCAAAACAGCCTGTCTTTGCGAAGGTGTTATTCTGCTCCAAACGCCAGAATCAAAGCTTTTTCTTGCAGCCTTTATAGCTTTTTTAGCATCTTCAGAATTTCCAGAGGGAACTTTTGCAATAACTTTTTCTGTATAAGGATTTAGAACATCAAATGTTTCTTTAGAAGCAGAATCTACCCATTTGCCATCTACAAACATTTTATAATTTTTCATTATCAACCTCTTTTAATTAATTAAAGTGTTATTTTTGAATATTTTAATGTTTCTTTTCTTCAATTCTTTGAAGAATATTAAAGGATCAATGCATAATTCAGGAGGCAATACTCCAGTTTCTTTTACCTGCCCCTTTGCAATCATTTGGGCTGCAATTGAAGGAGGAACTCCAGTATTGTAGCTTCCAGCAGGATAATTATATTTTTTGTTGCTCTTTGCCAAAGAATATAATGAGATATGCTCATTTTTTCCTTTTTTCATGCCTTTAAATTCGACCTTTAAAAATTCCAAATCATTCACTTTTGTTTCTTTCTTTGGAAGCCACTGGTCCATTACCTTTGCTGTAAAATCTCTTGGTTTTATCTTATGCCCATTAATCAATATCTTTTTGTCAGAGCCAAATCCAGTATCAATAAGGAATTTCATCTGTTTTGTAAATTCCTCTTCAAAAGTTACTCTAAAAGTGCACTCTTTTAGCCCCTTTTTCCTAAATGAAGATGGGAATGTCCTTAGCTCAGAATGTATTGTATAAAATCCTTTAACTTTGCCAACTGGTTTTGGAAAATTTAAAATTTTTTCTCCACTCATAGGATTTGTAAATTTTAACTTTCCTTTTGTAAATAAAGCAGGTTTAAGCATATACTCATCAAATAAGGTATACATTGTATATGGGAGAACAAAAGGCTGGTTGTATTTAGTATAATCTTTATCGCCAAAACTTATATGAATTTCATTTATTTTATCTAAAAATTTAGCACCATACCCAGCAAGGACATTTGTAATTCCAGGAGTGGCGCCAATGCCGACAATTCCAATTATTCCTTTTTTCTTGAATTGCTGATGCATCTTTAATTGCTTTCCAGTAATATGAAATAATCCGCCCAAATCCAAGTAAGGAACTCCTGCTTTCAAACAAGCTTTCATAATATCCAGATTAAAATAATAGACAACACAATTTATTACACAGTCGCTTCCTTTAATTAATTCAGCTGTTTTATTTATATCAGAAACATCAACACTTACACTTTTAACTCTGCTGCTTTTGAAGCTTTTGGCAAACTCATCTGCTTTTTTTCCATCTCTTGCAGCTATAACAATTTCACAATCTTTGCAAAAATCAAACAAATCAGTAACAGCAATACTGCCCATTCCGCCAGTTCCTCCTAAAACAACAAATTTCATTAATTTACCACCACACTTTTTACATTAGTAAATTCTAACAGCCCATATCTGCTTAATTCCCTTCCAATACCAGAAGCTTTTACACCGCCAAAAGGCATTCTTGGGTCAGACCTAACAACAGAATTTATAGCAACAGCACCAGCTTCAATTTCTTTGGCATAATCCTCAGCTTTCTTCCTGTTTTCAGTCCAGATACTTGCCCCCAACCCAAATTCAGTGTTATTGGCCTCCTTAATTGCTTCCCTATCATCTTTAACTTTTATGATTGGCATAACAGGGCCAAAAGTTTCCTCTTTTATTACCGCAGTTTTATTGTTTGTATTTGTAATTAAAGTTGGCATATAGAAATATCCTTTATTATTTATTATTTTTCCGCCGTAAAGAACTTTAGCTCCCTGCTTTATGGACTTTTTAACTTGAATGTCCAAGCTTAATAACTGGTTGTAATTTACTAATGGACCAATATCTGTTGTTTTCTTTAAAGGATCTCCAACTTTTAATTTTTCCACTAAAGAAAGCAGTTTATCTGCAAATTCATCAGCAATATCCTTAACAACAATAAATCTTTTTGCAGCAATGCAGCTTTGCCCTGAATTAATAAACCTGGCTTTAACAGCATTTTCACATGTAAATCTTAGTTTAGCATCTTTTAAGACAATAAAAGGATCGCTTCCGCCCAATTCTAAAACAAACTTCTTTATTCTTTTTCCAGCATTTTCTCCTATTACTTTTCCTGTATTCACGCTTCCAGTTAAAGAAACTCCTTCAATATAATTCATCAGATAATTAACGCCTTTTGTATCAGCAATTACTGTCTGAAAAACACCTTTTGGCAGAAATTTACTAAATAATTTCTCTATTAATAAAGAGCATTCTAAAGTTGAGCTTGAATGTTTTAATATTACTGCGTTTCCAGCATACAATGAGGGAATTGCAAACCTAAAAACCTGCCAGAACGGGAAATTCCATGGCATAATGCAGAGAATTTTGCCCAAAGGATCAAATCTTATATAGCTTTTTTTATTTTCTGTCTTAATAATCTCATTTTTCAGGAAATTTTCAGCATTTTTACTGAAGTAATCGCATAGCCAGGCGCATTTTTCAATTTCTCCAATAGACTGGGAAATAGGCTTGCCCATTTCAATTGTTATAGTTCTGGCATATTCATTTTTATTTCTTAGAAGCTCTTTAGAGATTCCCTTCATAATTGAAACTCTTTGTTTAACACTTAGCTTTTTCCAATTTTCAGAAGCTTTTTTAGAATTATTCAACGACCTATCTAAATCTCTTTTTTCAAAGATTTTATATTTTTTAACCTTTTCTTCTGTTGCAGGATTTATAGTTTCAACATACTTCATTTTTCCATCACAGCACTCTTACCAATTAATGCATCATGTATTGAATCTTCAAATGCATTCAAAGTTTTATTTAAGTCTTCTTTGTTATGGGAATATGAGGAGAAAATAACCTCTTCATTGTCTTCATCTACCATAACACCTCTTTTTAACAATTCAAAATGGAATCTAGCATATAAATTCATATCACAATATCTTAAATCTTTGTAATTGTTTATTTCTTTCTTCTTTGTAAACAAAAATTGGAACATCGCAGGGCATCCAGAAACAATATTAGGAATTTTATGATCGTTTAAGAGTTTAGAAACACCTTTAATCAATTTGCTGCCAAAGTTTTCTATATGGTCATGAACTTTTCCGCTTAATTCATTTAAAGTTGTGTTAGCAGCTGTAAGGGAAAGAGGATTAGCAGAATATGTTCCCCCATGAATAACCTTTTTAGGTCCGATAAGATTCATAATCTCTTCGTGGCCTCCAAAGGCAGCTATAGGATATCCATTGCCCATCGCTTTTGCAAAGCATGACAAATCAGGGTCTACATTAAATTTCTCCTGAGCACCGCCTTTTGCTATTCTAAAGCCAGTTTTAACTTCATCAAATATCAAAATTATATCATATTTATCACAAAGTTCTTTTAAATGCTTTAAATAATCTTTTTTTGGCATGATTGCAGAAGCATTTCCCATTATTGGCTCTGTTATTATTGCAGCAACATCTTTATAGTTTTTCTTGACTGTTTTTTCTATAGCATTAAAGTCATTCCATTCCTCTACAATGGTTAGCTTTTCAATAGATTTTGGAATTCCTAATGATGCAGGTATTGGACCTTTTTTAGAATTAAAAGGAGGATCAGTTGAAAATAAAACATAATCATGAGCGCCATGATAATGTCCTTCAAACTTGATTATTTTATCTTTTTTTGTATAAGCTCTTGCCAACCTTATAGCATTCATTGTTGCTTCTGTCCCTGAATTTGCAAACCTGACCATTTCAAAGCAGGGAATAAGCTTAATCATTTTCTTGGCAACTTCTATCTCTAATTCAGTTCCTAATGCATAAACAGAACCATCTTTTGCAGCTTTATTAACAGCATCAACAACCTTTTTGTATCCATGACCAAGAATCACAGGGCCATAACCTAATCTGTAATCAATGTATTTGTTTCCGTCAACATCCCATATATGAGATCCTTTTGCCCTTTTAATGAAAACAGAACATGGCTCGTAAATTGGGCATCCTACTCTCCATAATCTTGCATTTGAGCTGGTGCCAGCAGGAAGGTATTTAGTCTCTTCTTCATATAGTTTTAAGGATTTTTTCCAGTTTAATTTTTTTTGCATATTACCTCTTTAATTTAGTCATAGACTTGAAATCAAATATTTTATTTACCAAGTTTCTTGATAATAACTTTTTTTCCAATAAAATTTCCTTAACACTTCTATCCTCTTTGTAAGCTTTTTTAGCTACTTGCGCAGCCTTTTCATATCCAATATATGGAGTTAAAGCAGTAACAACAATTGGTTTTCTGTTCTTTCATGTCCGCCTCTTTTGTAAACTCTATATTGTCTTTTTTTCTTCTTGTCCTTTTTGCTTTTTCTGCTTCCGCTAGGTGTGTAGTAATCTGACATTTTTACCTCCTTAATCTATTCCTTGCGCCTTTTGTAATTTTCCTGAATAGTCAATGTAAACTGTCTTCGTTTCTGAAAATTCATGTAATCCTTCAATACCAGTTTCTCTCCCATGACCTGTATGCTTAACTCCACCAAAAGGCAAGTGAACTTCACTTCCTATTGTGCTTGAATTTACATAAGTTAATCCAGCCTCAATTTTTTCTATTGCTTTAAATGCTTTATTAATATCATTTGTATAAATAGCAGAGCTTAAACCATATTCAATATTATTGCAGACTTTAATAGCTTCGTCAATATCCTTAACACTTAAAACAGAAACAACAGGACCAAATATTTCTTCTTTAGCTATTCTCATCTTTTCATTAACATCAGTAAAGATAGTTGGCTTGTAAAAAAACCCCTTTCCTTTTAATTGTTCTCCTCCGCACATTAATTTTGCTTTTTCCTTCTTGCCAACTCCAACATAGTAATCTGTTTTTTCAACAGCTTTCTTGTTTACCAGAGGACCAATATCAGTAGATTCTTTTAAACCATCTCCTAATTTTAGCTTTTCAGTCATAGAAATTAATTTGTCATTTAGTTCATTTTTAATATCCTCATGAGCAATAACTCTTGAAGCAGCAGTGCATCTTTGCCCAGTAGTTCCAAAACCTCCCCAAATAATTCCGTCTAATGCCATTTCAATGTCAGCATCATCCATAACTATAATTGCATTTTTTCCGCCTAACTCTAATCCAACTTTCTTCAATCCGGCATTTTTAACAATCCATTCTCCAGTAAACTTGCTTCCTGTAAAGCTGATTCCTCTGATTCTAGGATGCTTAACTATTGCTTCTCCAGTATCTTTTGCACTTCCTGTAATTAAATTAACAACACCTTTTGGCAACCCAGACTTTTCTAAAATCTTCATTAATTCAATAGCACATAAAGGGGTGTCAGAACTTGGCTTAAAAACAACTGTGTTTCCGCAGATTAAAGCGGGAGCTAATTTCCATGCAGGAATGGCAATTGGAAAATTCCATGGTGTTATCAAGCCAAAAACTCCCACAGGCATCCTTACTGTATAAGCTACTTTGTTTTTTAATTCAGATGGAGTAGTATGGCCAAATAATCTTCTTCCTTCCCCAGCCATGTATTCAAAAATATCGATAGCTTCCTGGACATCTCCAAGGCCTTCTTTAAGGACTTTTCCCATTTCAATTGTCTCCAGTTTCCCTAATCTTTGCTTGTCCTTCTTTAATAATCTGACAACTTCAAACAGAATTTCAGCCCTTTCCGGAGCAGGCATAGAAGACCATTCCCAATAAGAGTCTTCAGCAGACTTAACGGCCAAATCAATGTCTCTTTTGTTGCTTAGCTGAAACCTTCCTATAGCATTTTCATTAGTAGGATTTAGACTTGAAAAGGTTTTTTTGCTGTTAGAACTAACCCATTTTCCGTCAATATAATTTTTGTAAACCTCTATTTTAAACACCTCTTTGGCTTAATTTATACACATTTATATATAAACTTTATCTTAAAATAGTTTGTTGTTTTGCTCTGGTGACATATGCAATATTTATATAAAAGATGATTTTCTAATTTCTTCTAATGGAAGAGAAGAAAAGCAGAGAGCAATTAAGGGATGAAGTGCATAAATGTCTAGAGCAAGCAGTAAATACCGGAGTTCCTCCCAGTAAAAGAGAAGTTCAGGGAATTCCTAGCTGTGATATTCTAAATTCAAAAGTGTCAGATTACCGAGATATTTGCATGTTTGCTGGTCCCACATTAAACATAGAAGAAGAAAATGGAATAATTATAAAGTATCCTAGCTGTAATTTTAAAAAAGAAGAAAAATCATATATTCTTTAATAATTTTAACAGTACAGCTTTCTCTATATGCAGCCTGTTTTCAGCTTGATCAAAAACAACACTTTGCTTGCCGTCAATAACTTCCTTAGTAACCTCTTCACCTCTTAAAGCAGGCAGACAATGCATAAAAATGGCATCTTTCTTGGCTGATTTCATTACTTCTTTATTTACTTGATATGATTTTAAGATTTTGATCCTTTTTTTATGCTGGCTTTTTGGTATTCTATAGCTCATCCAGGAATCTGTATAGATAACATCAGAATCTTTAACAGCTTCTTTAGGATTATTGATTATCTTAACTTTTTTACAATATTTGGCAACTTCCTTGTCTGGGGAAAAATCTTTTTTCTTAGGGCATCCAACACTCATTTTAATTCCTAATTTTTGGCAGGCAAACATCAAAGAATGAGTTACATTGTTGTTGCTGTCTCCAATGTAAGAAATTTTAATGCCTTTTAATTTTCTTTTTTTCTCTTTTATTGTCATTAAATCCCCCAAAATCTGGACTGGATGTTCAAATGAGGTTAATCCATTAATCACCGGAATTGTAGAGTTTTTGGCTAATTTCAAGAATTCTTTATGGTCTTGCATTCTAACCATAACACAGTCGCAGTATCTGCTTATAACTTTAGCAACATCCTCTATAGTTTCCTTGCCTTTTGACCATGGAGAAGTCTCTGAATGATAGTCTATAATTTCTCCTCCCATCTTAAACATAGCTGCATCAAAGCTTAATTCTGTTCTTAATGATGGCATCTGGAAAAATGTTAATAAAACTTTTTCATACAAAGCTTTGTGATATTTTTTTGGATTTTTCTTAATTTTAATTCCTAAATTTATCAAATCAAGTATTTCTTTTTTACTTAGGTCTTTTATTGAAAGCAAATGCTTCATCTTATTAATTTTTTATTTTTCAATATTTTTTTTAATTCATCAACAGCGTTCTTTCCAAGCTCATAATCTACTTCAACAATTGGCTTTTTTACTTTAATAATTCTCTTTAGATTAGCAGGCGTTCCATCAACAATAATATCACAAGGAACTTTGTTTACAGTCTCTTCTAATTCCTTAATCTGCTTTTTACCATAACCCATTGCTGGCAGCTCTTTTTCCAAATGTTCATATTTATTGTAGGTTGCTTTAATAGAGCCTTTAGCATACTTTCTTGGATCAACTATTATTCCATTGTATTTTTTAACTGCTAATGTTCCTGCTCCAAACTTCATACCGCCATGCGATAATGTGGGACCATCTCCTACAACCAAGCATCTTTTTCCATTTATCATTTCAGGCTTGTCAATAACTAATTCTGACCTTGCTAGAATAACTTTGGCTTTTGGATTGTACTTTTTAGCATTTGCTTTAACTTTTTCAATATCCTCTTTTTTTGCACTGTCAATCTTATTTATTACTATAACATCAGCCATTCTGAAATTAGTTTCTCCAGGATGATATAGCAGTTCATGCCCTGCCCTGTGAGGATCAGCTACAACAACATTTAAATCTGAAAAATAGAAGGAAAAATCATTGTTTCCCCCATCCCAGAGTATAAAATCTGCTTCTTTCTCAGCTTTTTTTAAAATTTCTTTGTAATCAATACCTGCATAAATAACAAACCCTTTGTCAATCCATGGCTGATACTCTTCTTCCTCTTCTATTGTAGTTTTATTTTTCTTAAAGTCTTTTGCAGAAGCAAATCTCTGGACTTTTTGCTTTACCAAATCGCCGTATGGCATCGGATGCCTTATGGAGGCAACTCTTTTTCCATTATCTTCCAGGATTTTTGCTATTGCTCTTGAAGTCTGCGATTTTCCAGATCCTGTTCTTACAGCGCAAATTGAAATTACTTTCTTTCTGCTTTTTATCATAGTAGAATTAGGACCGAGCAAAACAAAATTAGCTCCATTAGCCAAAACAATAGAAGCTAAGTGCATTAAATCTTCATGCTTAATATCAGAATAAGCAAAAACAACATCATCAACTTTAAGTTTCTTGATTAATTCCGATAATTTTTCTTCTGGATAAAAAGGAATGTCTTTTTTGTATAATCTTCCTGCCAATTTTTTAGGAAACTTTCTCTTTTCTATTCCAGGAATCTGTGCTTGGGTGAAAGCAACTACATTATAATTTTTATTATCTTTAAAATATTGCAAAAAATCATGATAATCTCTGCCAGCAGCTCCGACAATAATAACCCTCTTTTTCATATTATTATCAAAATTAGAGTTTTTATATAGTTTTTGCTAATCTTCAAATACAGTTGCTTTTTATTTAACAATTAAAGTCCCATCTTTTAAGCCTTTTTTCACTTTGCTTATAGAGGTGATGATAACTTTTTTTCCGCCATTTTCGAGAAAGTTAATAGAAGCTTCAATTTTAGGCTTCATGCTCCCTTCTTTAAAATGGCCTTCTTTAAGATATTTTTTAGCGTCTTTAACGCTTAACTTATTTAGAAACTTTTGATTTTTTTCTTTGTAATTTAAAGCAACTTTGTCAACATCTGTTAAAATTAATAACAAATCTGCTTTGATATTCCGTGCTAATAAGCTAGAAGCCCTGTCTTTGTCAATAACAGCATCTATTCCTTTTAGTCCTTTATCTGATCTATAAACAGGAATTCCTCCTCCGCCGGCAGCAATGACAATATTTCCCTTTTCCATTAAATCTTTGATCTGATTAATCTCTATAATCTCTAATGGTGTAGGGCTTGCAACAACTCTTCTATACCCTTTTCCAACCTGGTAAATAATTTTAAATCCTTTTTTCCTTAATTTTTCAGCTTCTTTTTCACTGTAAAAAAGCCCGATTGGCTTTGTAGGATTCTTAAAGCCTTTGTCGTTTTTGTCTACTAGAACCTGAGTTAGGACTGTAACGCTTTTTCTTTTACTTTTCTTTAATTCATTGTTTAAAGCCAGTTCAATCATATATCCAAGTTCCCCTTCTAATTCAGCATCCAAAACATTCAGAGGCATTTCAGGAACTTTTTTCTTAGATAATTCATTCTGCAATACCAATGCTCCTACTTGAGGACCAGAGCCAGAAACAATAATCACTTTGTTGTCTTTTATGATATCAATCAAATTTTTAGAAGTTTTTTTTATGTTTTTTATCAGTTCTTTATAAGCTCCTTTCTCGCCTTTTTTTGTTAAAGCATTTCCGCCTAAAGCAACAACAATCTTCATGAGATTACAAATAAATAGCTATATAAATAAATTCCTATCTAGAGTATTATGGCTAATTTATGGCTTTACACTATTTTAAGTGTTGTAATTGTTAGTTTAATCTCTTTTGTTGGAATATTAACATTAACAATAAAGCAAAAAAATCTTAATAAGTTTTTAATTTACTTTGTAAGTTTTGCAGCAGGAGCTTTGTTTGGAGATGCTTTTATACATTTAATACCTGAAGCTATAGAAGAGGTTGGCTTGGTAATTCAGGTTCCTGTATACATCTTGTTAGGTATTACTTTTTCATTTATAGCAGAAAAAATAATTCAGTGGAGACACTGCCATGGAGATCAAAAATGCCATCCTTTTGCTTATATGAATTTATTGGGAGATGGAGTCCATAATTTTATCGACGGATTAATAATAGCATCCTCTTATTTAGTGAGCATACCTATTGGCTTGGCAACCACTTTAGCAGTCATATTCCATGAAATACCTCAGGAAGTTGGTGATTTTGGAGTTTTGCTTCACGGCGGATTCACAAAGTCTAAAGCATTATTGCTGAATTTTCTTTCAGCATTAACAGCTGTTGTTGGAGC
>JAGVZH010000012.1:23459-35286 GCA_018302745.1 Candidatus Woesearchaeota archaeon | reverse complement strand
ATTGCACCTCTTAATTATTTTTTTGATTTTTTTTATTTGCGTCTCAAATTTTTGTGAAATATTATATAAAAATAATGATTTAATCATATAAAAATGTTTTGTTTTTTTATTTTTTTCCTAAAAATTTAAAAATTTTAAAAAATTATTTTATTTTTCCCCGACGATAAATTTTTTTATTATTTCCTGAAGATTTTTTGTAAATGTAATAAGAAACTGAAAATATAATCAAGATTGATAAAAGCGATAAAACTTTTTCTGAATCTTCTCCCTGCAATAAATCAATTACCCTTCCAGTAATTGTTTCTGATTTAGCCTTTTTTTTATTTTCCTTTATTTTTTCTGAAACATTTTCTGAAACTTCCACGTCTTTTGTTTCTGTTGTTTCACAAAACTGTTTTGTTGCAGGTCTTGTTATTATTTTATTGCATTTATTCTCATCATTGCAGGTTCTTGTCTGTATTCCTTCCTCACAAGATGACCATTCATCACAAATCCAATTCTCCTTGCATTCTTGGTTTATTGTAAGTTTTTTTGAAGAAGAGATGCCACCTGAACCACCTGAAGAGCCACTCGAACCTCCAGAATTCCCAGAAGACTGTGAACTTTGTTTTTCATCGCCAAAAATCCCATATGTGCTAAAATGAGTTATGTTAATGGAAATGAAATTTTCATCTTTATTCAAAAAATAATTTATTTGCTCCCAACCAGCAGAAGTTTCATTGTAGTAATACATCTTTAATGATTCTTCGTCTATATTTTCCAGCTCTGACTCAAGATAATATACCTTTATCTCAGCCCAGACAAGATTATCCATTATCTCCTGAGAAGGCTCAAACTCAAGTTTTTTTAATTTAGTCTTGTCCTGCAAGATTAATGACTCATTAGACTCTTCATAAATGTTTAAAACTGTTGTTATATTTGCTGTTGTTGCCATAGTTACTGTTGTGTTAAGATCATTATTTTCTACTGTTTTGTAAAAAACGCAGGTTAAGTAAGTTCCATTGTTAGAAGGAAGATTATCATATGTTCCGCATGAATTTTGGTCTGTATAATAAAGCAGTTTTTGATTGTCGATGCATACATTGTAATTTGCTGTCCAATTTTCAACGCATGCAACATTTGTTTTGTATGTCAGGCTTAGCTTATTCAAAACAGGAGTTGATTCGGTATCTGAGATTAATTCTGATTTGAACTTTATTTTTCCAGAATCTGTTGGAGCATCTGATAAATTAGTGTTTTGTATTAAATTCCAGCTATTTCCAGAATCTGTTGAATAATAATGATTTATCTGCTGGCTGTTTAAAGTTTCTTCTGATGAAAATAATTCCCAGTAAGCTAAGTTTGAGACTTCTAAATTATTTGTCTCTATTGATCCATTTTCAGCAAAAGAAGCATTTGTCTCAATTGATGTGACTGTTTCATTGTAAGAAGAGTTTATGTAATCTAATTTGAAGGTTTTATCAGTATAAAGATTAAATTTGTTTTTTGGAGATTCGAGATTGATTAATGTTATTGTGTACCAATCAAAATTTGCCTGATTTATAATCTGTATTGAGCCATAATTTGATCCTGAGCATTGGACATTTTCATCGCATAATGAAATAGTTGCATCCTGTCCAGATTTTTTTGCATAAAATGATATTGAATCTCCGTTGCTCAAGCTGGTTGAAAATACCATGTTAAATACTTTATTTTTATTTACTTGCACATTACCATTGCTCATAGAAGACACTTTATCTGTTAGGTTTTTAGTAGTTTCCTTTAATTTTATTTCCCCGGAATTAAAGCTGATATTACTGTCGAAAGTATAATCATTCTGGGCTGAGAAATCCCATGTGTAAGAATTGTCTTCAACAACAACATATCCTATATAACTCAAATCCAAAAAGAAGTATGAAAAGACAAAAATGCCTAGCATTATCATTAATACTGCACTGCTATAATCCTTCCTCTTTTTTTCCATTTTAATGGATATAATGGTCTTGTTTATCTTCCAATATTTCCTCTTTTTTCTTATCCTGTTGCGGCAATATGTTTTGCCTAATTACCAATCTTCTGACTGCATCCCTGATAACATCAGACCTGCTTTGGTATATATTTGACTCTACAAGCTTCTCTATTGAGTCTAAAAGTTTCTTAGGAAGCCTAATTTGCAGAGTTTGCATTACCATAGTAATTGAAATGCATTACAATATATATAAATCTTTGCTTTTTTCTAATCTAGATAGATATTTATTCTAAAGAATTATAATAATTAATAATTTTTACATAAGCTGTCTACAACTCTTGAGTTTATTCTGTTGCTAAACTTTATTTCATATTTTCTTTCATCCCTTGGTCTAATCAAGGCATCATAGCCATTATCAATTGTCCTTAAAACTCTTACAATATTAGCGCTTAAAGGATTTTTTGGGGAATACAGTCTTGCCTCCAAATAATTTTCCCTTTTTGCCAAGACTATTCTTCCTACAAGTTTTCTTTCTTCCTTAGACTTATCTTTGCTTTTGAAAGCTCCTTTATACAATCTTGTTGCAAGATCTGTTAAATCTATACCAATTTCTAATATTCTTATCTGATAAGTAAGATTGTTATTTTTGTCTCTTAATCCTTCTACTGCAATTTTCTTTTGTCTTGATTTCCTCGCCATTCTAATCAGCCTTTGAATAATTTTTATTAGCTGATATATAAATTTTATTTTGTCACTAGAATAAACAAATTACTCGTCAATGAAATCCTCTAACTTGTAATTAAACTCTCCTTTCAATAATCCTTTGTTTTTTAAATATTCTCTTGTCAATACCATGAATACCAGTCCTAATGATTTATTTCCTTTGTTGTTGCAGGGAACCATCAAATCAATATTATTTGATGTATTGTTTGTATCACATAAAGCAATTACAGGAACTCCTACTTTAATCCCATCAAGAATAGCATTCCTGTCCGGCCATGGATCTGTAACCAATATTAGTTTTGTCTCTATGAAATTTTCCAAATTGGGATTTGTCAATATTCCAGGAGGGTACCTTCCTGCAAAAACCCTTATTCCAGTCAGCTTAGAAAACATCTTTACAGCTTTCCAGCCATTTTCCCTTCTGCATATAACAAGAATTTCATTAGGCTCATACTGGGATAATAATTGCGCTGCTAATTTCAGCCTTCTGTCTATTTCCTGCACATTCAATACTGCCAAGCCGTCTGGCCTTACCTTGTAGATAAAAGGCTCCATATACTTTGTCCTGAATTTTGTCCCTATATGCAACCCAACTTTAAGGTAATCATCAAGAGGAACTAAAAATTCCTGCTGCTGTTCTGTCATAAGATTCTTTTAAAAAATAGAGTTTATAAAGGTTTTCGTGGCTTTGGCTTTTTGCTTCAAAATAAGAATATTTAAATAAATTTAATAGCATATATTTTATGAATGAATAAAGGGAAAAAGCTAGTAGTGACTGAAGACTATGTCAGAACTTTGTTTGAAAATACAGAAGGGATTAAAGTTTATGAAGATTTTATAAAAAAACCTTGTCCTGAATATTTAGACAGTAAAGGAAAACCAATTGACGAGCTTTCTACTATGCTGGATTATCTGATGTTTATTGCGATAAAATCTGAACAAAGAAGTGTTTTAAATAGTTTTATGCAGGCGTGTGGCTTAGATAACAGCACAAGGAGTATACTTATCAGTTTCAGGCTAGGCCAAAGACATCCTTTGTTTGGAGGAAAATATACCTCGGGCGTAATCAGCACAAGAAGTTTAGTTCCTTCAATCAAGAGAGGATTAAGCCAAACAGAAGCTCGAATAGAAGCTGTAAATTATCTAGAAACTAACAATCATAACAGCCTAATTGTTGTTGATAATGATGTTGGAAATTTATTTGGAACCTTGGATAATAAAGTTGAAAGCTTATATTTAAAAAAAGAAAAAAAGATTTAAAAATTCTTTTTTACTGACTCTACAATATTCTTTCCCTCTCCTTTCAATGCATGCCCTAAGCTTATTCCTAATGCAATTGTAATTCCAACTGCTACTGCTGCAACTAATATTAGAAACACCCATTCCAGGAAAGAAACATCGATACCAATTTGTGCTAGGGCAATTACTGCAACAATGAAATAAATCACGACTTTAAGTGCTTTTGCTGCAAGCTCCATGCCTTTCATCTTAGTATGCTCTGTCATCTTGTGCTCGACATAATGAGCGACTAAAACTCCTACTAGAACAACTAAAATACCTGCTATTAAATTTGGCAGCCATCCTACAAAGCTTGTCAATAAAGTAGTTAGAGTTCCAAGCCTTAACAATTCAACTGCAGCTCCGATGAAAATAATAAATATATACCATTTTATTATCTCTCCTAAAATTGCAGAGACTTTTGACTTGCCAAACTTGTGCATTATGTGCGCTTTCTCCATCTGCCTGTCTAATCCAAGCTTATCCAACAGGATCCTTACAGAATGTCCTAAGATATAAGCAACGAAATATCCAAGAAGAAGAATTATAATAGCGCCGATAATGCCAGGAATAATATTAACAAAACTTTCCCATAAACTAATCAATGGGTTAAGAATTGCAACTCCTGTTGTTGTAAAAACATCATTTGCCATTAAATCACCTCTATTTTATCTAATAACAGTAGTATCTTTTGTTTAAAAAGGTTTCCATCATAAAATAAAAAACCTGTTTTTTAAGAAGATTATTTTAATTTCTTGATTATATCCTTAAGCATGTCCTCATATTTAACTTCCATGGCAAGAAGCTGAACATTTTGGTTAAGAATTTTCTCATTGCTTTTAATTTCTTCAAGATGCTGCTCTAAAATAAGCCTTACTGCTTCTTTTTCCTTGTCTGTTAGGTTCATCTCTCAACTTTTTTCGGCAAAGGTCTTTTGATTGTTATCGGCAGGACTTCACTTTCAAACTCTTTCTTTGCAATTTCAATAGGATTGTAATTAGCTTTTATCAGTTCATCTTTGTCAAACTTAATCAGGATTGGGGCTCCCATAGCTATCTGCAGAGATCTTGCTCCTATTATTCTTGCTTTTTCATACTTTGTGTATTTCTGTTTTTCTGCTTTTTTCATAATAACTTCCTCAAATCCTTTGTTTTCCTGATTGCCAAATCAATCATTGCGTCAACTTCTTCTATTGACAATCCATAATCTCCGCCTTTCTGAATAGCGCAGACGGTTCCTTCTTTTGTTACAGCAACAGTCAATCTTGCATTTAAAGCTTTTTCTTCCTTAGTATTTGGGTCAACAATAATCTTGCCATTTATCTTTCCTAAAGTGCATTCAACAGGCTCTCTTACCAAAGGAAGTTTTTTGTCTGTCAATTCGCCATAAACTACCTTGTTATCCTTTAATTTTGGAAATTTTGCATCTTTTAATGCTGCCAGTGCTGCCAATGAGGCTGCATCCTGCAGATTCCCATCATCGTTGAATGCATATATATCAATGAAGACTATCCAGACTTTTTCACCTTCTGTTATGCATAATTTCTTGAAATCAATTGCTTTAGATTCCCTTATTCCCCTGTCAACTACTCTTGCTAATTCTATTGATTGTGCGTTTGGAGGACCTAACTCAAACTCCGGAGATGCCATAGGATTTAATTCTGCACCAACTATTATAGATCCTTCATCAGGGTTGTCTGGGAAAGGAGTTCCGACATCTAACTTAACTCCTGCTATAACAACAGTATCTCCAATAGAAACCCTTGCAGACCCTTCTGCATTCTTGCTCACTCCTGTTTCAATCTTTATTTCCCTGTATTCGTCCGGCTTTCTTCCGTCTAACCTATGATCTTGATTAAGCAGACTAGTGACGTATGATGTATCAAATTTCATCTTTTATGCCCCCATACTTTTTCTTTAATGCATTAACCTGAACATCCCTTATTTTCATGCATGCTTCTTTTGTTTTTTCAATGGCACTCTTAATCTCTTCCCTTGAAGCTTCACCATCCATCTGCAATAAAGTTATCCTGCCGCTATGAGGCATTATTGCCAAAGGAGTGTCTGCCATTCCGCCTTCATAATCCTCTTCTTCTTTGTTTATGTCAATTACTGCCTTGTCCTTATGGATTATCCCAGTTGCTACAGCACATATTAAATCAGACATTGGAACTCCTGCATCTGCCAAAGCCAGAGATGCTGCGTTTATTCCAGCGCATCTTGTTCCTGCATCAGCCTGCAGAATCTGAACAAAAACATCCACAACAGAATTTGGAAAATCATCCAGGTTTAACGCTGGAAGCAGTGCTTTCTCTGTAACTAAAGAAACTTCCTGAGACCTTCTTGATGGACCTGGCCTTTTTCTTTCATTGACTGAAAAAGACATCAAATCATAATTGCACCTTAAAATTCCTTTTTCCGGATTCTGCAAGAACCTTGGATGCAGATTTCTAGGACCTCTTACAGCTGCTATTGCTATTGTCTTTCCCATCCTGAACATAGCAGAGCCGTCAGCTGATTTTATAACTCCTACCTTTGCTTCCATTTCCCTTATTTCATCAAATTTTCTTCCGTCAAATCTTTTTGTGTATGCCATCTTATTTTCCCTCTAGAAATGCTTTTACTTTGTCTGTCAAGCCTTCTGAATGAGACTCATTTTCAACCATCATTATTGCTTCTACTGCCTTGGTTTCATCCTGCACATTATTTCCTGAAATCCAGACTTTTCCATTCTGACCTACTGTAATCCTGCACTTTGTGCTGTCTTTGATCATTGTAATCATAGAACCTTCTCTTCCAATTATTCTTGGAACTTTAGAAGAGGTTACATCTATCAGCCTTCCGCCCTTAAGTTTTTTTAATCCAGGCCCTTTCATTGAAAGATCAATTAACTTTGTTTTTGAAACACTTACAATCTCTGAGGCAATAATATCCCCATAAGTATAGAATTGGGACAGATCTGCTCCTCTTTCTATGTAAGAAGATGATGCATCTTTTAAGGTTAACATTGCAGAATAAGGCCCTCCAATATCAACAATCCATCCGCTCATCAGAATATTAACTACTTCACCAATCACAATATCATTCCTCTTTGGCTTGTATTTTCCAGTTAAGGGAATTACTTTTATAACTCTTCCACTAACACTTGCTAATCCTATCTGGTTGCTTAATATGTCATTCTCATTCCTATAAGTTCCTGCTGAAGGCAAATAATCCATTCCTTCTGCCAGAACCTCTCCAGGCACAACTATCTGCTTATCTTTAATTTTTAATTCTCCCATTTTATTCTCCTTTTACCTCTAAAACCTTTGTTTCAACTTTACCATGAGTTATTGAATTAAGCTCTGAAAAAAACTCTTCCTGTATTCCTGCTGGTATCTCCACTGAACCTAGCCAAGAGCCGTCATTCTGCCATTTCTCATCAAGAATATTGCATGTTCTTTTTATTACCGAATAGCTTTTTGATGCAAATTCATGAGGAACTTTTAGCTGTATCTTTCTTTTTTCAAATCTTACAGGAATTATGGATTTTATTTTTGACAAAGCATCCTTAATCTGCTCTTCTGCAGACCTGAAAGGATCTACATTAAACTTTGCCTCTTCTAATGCATTCTCAATTCTTTGAGGAGGATGCGGCAAGTTTGTTTTAGAATCAATTCCATTTTTGTGAATTAAATTAACTATTTGCTTTCTTTTTTCTTCCCTTAATTTGTTCATATGATCCTGAGTCAGCTGGACTTCCCCTTTTCGTATTATTTCTTCTGAGATTTCCAGATGGTCTGAGGTTCCAAACAAGTCTTCCAATTCTTTTTCAGAAGCCCTCTCGCCTTTCTTAACGTCCTTAAAAACAGCGTCTGTTGCAAGAACATCATTAAGATTGATGTTTTTTCCCTGCTTTAATTCAATAGCTTTGTCGCAGTCAACTAAGATTTCAAAATTCTCTCCATGCGTCTTCAATCTTGCTATAACTGCTTTATCAACATCTACCATTTTACATTGATTTCTTTATTTCCTGAGTTGTCAGCCTTTTGAATCTTTTTTCAGAAGTTTTTATGTAAGCTCCGTCAACCCTGTTTAAGTCAAACTCTTTTCCCAGTGCTTTTTTTAGGGATTTTATTGCCAGTTTTATTCCTTCTTCTATTGTCAATGATTCCCTATAATCTTTTTCCAATACTTGTTTTATTTCATTCTCTCCTTCACCAATAGCAGTTGCCTTATACTCAAAGAAAATTCCAGTAGGTTCTGTTGAATATAAAGATGGGCTTCCATTGTCAACTCCTGCAAATAAAACAGAAACTCCAAAAGGCCTTGCTCCACCAAACTGAGTAAACTGCTGCTTAATGCTGCAGACATCCTTAACAACAGACAATACATCTATTGGCTCATCATAAGTTACTTTATGCTGCTGTGATGTTAATCTTGCCCTGTCAACCAAAACTCTTCCATCAGACAAAATTCCTGATGCAGTAGCGCCAATATGATCATCCACCTGGTAAACTTTTTCAATTGACTTAGGAACTATTAAAGAATCAACTATTCTCTTATCTGCAACCAGCAAAACACCATCACTGCAGACTATTCCCAAAGCAGAAGTTCCCTGCTTTACTGTTTTTTTAGCATATTCTACCTGTAATAACCTTCCATCCGGACTGAACATTGTGGAAGTCCTGTCATAACCCATCATCTGATGTGCCATTGATTGTTGCATTTTTATCCTCCTTATATGTATGATTTAGCCTTATTCAATAATCCCGATACTGTTAAGCTTCTCACTATTACATTTTTATTATTTATATTCTTGATTAAAGGCAATGATGCTTTCATATTGTCAATTTCCTTATTGCTTACTTTGATTATACCTCTGTTGTTTTTCCATATATTCATCGGCAAAAACCCCGCCTTTGCCATGCCTAATGATCCTAAATATCTTTTGCTGTTTAACTCCACAGCATTATAAGCTTCATTCTGGCTTATTTTTTCATCTGCCAATACTTCAAATGTTATGTAACGCTTTTTTTCCTTTAGACTTGGCAACAGTTTCAAAATATCACCTTTAAACTAAGAAATGAGATTTCTTCATCCTTTCTCTCATCCAATAAATAGGGTAGTTTAATGGTTTAAAAAGTTTATGGTTCATATTTTTCTAATCCCTTCTGCTAATATTCTTGGGTCTTTGGAGGATAAAACATCTTCAATACTGTTGGAAACAGCATTTTTAGCCTCTATAGGTGTCATTCCCAGGGAGATTCCTATAGAAATCAAGTCTCTTGGATTTCTCATGTCATATCTGTCATTAGCAAAAGAAGCTATTATCATGGGAATTTTGTATTTTCTGCACAACCTTATGTTCTGCATTATCCTTCCCAATATTAAATATCTTTTTTTGGCATTTAATATGTTATTAAAATTAAAAGCAATTGCAATTTTATTTTTCTTGGCTAATTTGCATAAAACTTGGTTTAGACCTGATTCCTTATAATGGGTCTTGTCTTTATCTAAGGACGTTTCTAAGCTTGTTATTATGTCTGTTTTTTTGCTTTCAAAGAAATTCCTGTTGATTCCAAACTTGATATTAAAGTTTTTGTAATGAATTACTTTGCTGTATCCTAATTTTTCCCCCATAATCTGAAGCTCTTTCTTAGGAAACATCACAATATCTATCATAGTAAAAACTAACAGGATATTATTTTTAAAGGTTTGTATGGAAAGCTTTTTAAATAAAATAATTTAAAGCTAATCAGTGGTTAAGATGAACCCAAGTTCTAATAAAGTTCCAAAGCATGTATGTATAGTACTTGATGGAAACAGAAGGTTTAGTAAAAAGCTTATGATGAAGCCATGGAAAGGGCACGAATTTGGGGCTGAAAAAGTAAAAAAACTGCTGGAATGGTCAATAGAATTGGGAATTAAAGAATTAACCTTGTATACTTTTTCTTATGAAAACTTAAACAGGCCCAAGAAGGAACTTGATTATCTTATGGATTTATTCAAAAAAGAGTTCGACAACGTTATCAACGACAAATCTATAGATGAAAATGAGATAATGATAAATTTCATCGGAAGATTAAATGTTTTTCCCCAGGATGTTCAGGAAAGAATGCATAAGATTATGGAAAAAACTAAAAATTATGATAAATTTATTGTTAACTTTGCAATGGGATATGGTGGAAGAGTTGAAATTATTGATGCAGTCAGAAAGATTGGAGAAAAAATAAAAGAAGGTAAGTTAGATGTTAAAGATATTAATGAAGGGACATTCAAAGATAATTTATACTTAAAAGATGATGCCGACCTTATTATAAGGACTGGGGGAGAAAAAAGAACTTCTGGATTTTTGCCATGGCAGGGAACTTATGCTGAACTAATTTTTTTAGACAAGCTATGGCCTGAGTTTGAAAAGGAAGATTTCCTGCACTGCATTGAGGAATTTAAAAACAGAAAAAGAAGATTCGGAAAATAATGGCAACCATATTTTTAGCCAAGCCAAGAGGTTTTTGCGCTGGCGTTGAAAGGGCAGTAGACATTGTTGAGATAGCATTAAAAAAATTAGGAAAGCCGATCTATGTCAGGCATGAAATAGTCCACAACCGGCATGTTGTCAACAGCTTAAAAGAAAAGGGGGCTATTTTTATTGATGAGATGAATAATATTCCAGAAGATTCAACTGTTGTTTTTAGCGCTCATGGAGTTTCTCCTCATGTCAAACAGCAAGCTGCGAATTTAGGGCTTAATGTTATTGATGCTACATGCCCTCTAGTCACAAAAGTGCATATTGAAGCTAAACTATATCATGACAGGGGTTACAGCATTATCCTTATAGGCCATAAAAATCATCAGGAAGTTATCGGAACAATGGGGTATAGCCCAATGATGCTTGTTGAAAATATTGAAGATGTGAAAAATTTAGACATTAAAAATGACAGAATAATGTGCTTAACGCAGACTACTTTAAGCATAGACGATACAAAAGATATTATTAAAGCTTTAAAGGAAAAGTATTCAAATGTAAAATTTCCTCCAAAAGAAGATATCTGCTATGCAACACAAAACAGGCAGAATGCAGTTAAGGAATTAGCTAAAAAATGCGGCTTGATTCTTGTTGTCGGGGCAAAAAACAGCTCAAATTCAAACAGATTAGTTGATACTGCAGAGCACATGAATGTTGAAAGCCATTTAATTCAGGGCTATAAAGACATTAAAGATGTTTCAAAATATGATAATATCGGTGTAATATCCGGAGCTTCTACACCTGAAATTTTAGTTAAGGAAGTTATAGATTATTTAAAAACAGTTAAAGACTTTAAAGTTGAAAATCTGGATGTTATTGAGGAAAATGTTAAATTTCGCTTCCCAAGGGCTTGACAGACAGTATAATTGCTAACACTAATTGAATGCTGTAATTTCTTCCTGAGAACCTTTCATAAGATTCCAGTCTAATTTTATTAATTGTTTTATAGCAGGATTATAGGTATTTAATTTAAATAAATCAGACTTTCCAACCCTTCTAGTTTTTATAACTATCTTATTTTTTTTTAATTTATCCCAGAAAGTCTGTAAAGTTGAATAACTTACTCCAGAATTTTTTGCTATTTCTGTTAAAGAGTAATCAAATGATTGGAAAGTTATAAGAAAGTCTAATACTTTCATTATCGGATTATTACCGAATACTTCAATAAACACTATTTCATTTTCCACAATATTTACTACTTACTACAATATTTAAATGTTTCCTCCTTATAATACAATAACCAAAGGTTTTCCCCCCCACTTAGGAAAAGACATTAAAAAAGTGGCAAAGGAATTGATTAAAAAAGATTTGTTAGTGACTAAACCAGCACATTATGGGCTACAAATCTCTTTAAATAAAGAAAAAATAAAA
>JAGVZH010000012.1:0-23432 GCA_018302745.1 Candidatus Woesearchaeota archaeon | reverse complement strand
AAAAATAAAAGAGATAGATGAGTTTATTTTAAAAGTTTTAAATATAAGACTATAACTAAATAAATTTTGCAATATCTTTTAAATTATATTTTTTGTCAGTTTCTACTGAAATTACTTTATGCTTTCTTTCCAAAGCTTCAACCAAAATAGAATCAAAAATCTCTACCTGCAGATTTTCTTTTATTTTAGCTTCATGGTATTTCTTTTTCTTCAGTCTTTTTTTAAGATTCTTCAGGCTGCATTTTGTTACAATGCACAAATCAACGTACTTTTTTGGGATGTAATGAGAAAGATGAGAGTCAATAATCAGGCTTTCTCTTGATTTTATTATCAGATTAATTAAAACTTTCGCTAATCTTCTAACGTCGCATCTATGTATTTATATTTTAAATATTTAGGAAGTTTTTTTGCTAAAGCTGTTTTTCCTGTTCCAACAGATCCGGTAACAATAATAATTTTCATTTTAAGAAATAGTTGTTCCTGTAAATTTTTTGTTTTTTAAAAGATTTTCAAGATTGCTTAAGCTTGGACCTATAATGTAAGTTTTTATCTTATTTTTCTTTATTATTTCTGATGCATGCTGGTCAAGGACAAAATGCTGCCCTGGTTTGTATTTTATCTTCTCCATTATTTTATGAAAATTTTCAAAAGATATATTTCTTATTAGCTTAGAATCTTTTAACTTTGGGTCTTTATTGTATAAGCCATTGACATTAGTCATGTTTATCAAATTTGTATTTAAAAGATTTGCAATACTTGCAGCTGTTCCATCAGATGTATTATCCTCCATATATCTTAATCCACCGCATACAACAATCTTGTTTTTTATCAATAAATTCTTGACATCTTTCAAAGATTTTGGAATTACCTTTGCACAGTTTTCTTTGAATAAATTAATCAATGTCCATGCATTTAATCTTGTAATTCTTATTCCAATCAAAGACTGCCTAAATTTGTCGACTTTCTGGTTTTCCAAAGCATCAATGTAAGTTCTTGCTGTTTTCCCCCCTCCGGCAACTATAACAAATTTATAATCCCTAAATTTAAGAAGAGTCTGCCTAAATTTTTTTATATAATCATCATTAATTTTATCAGGAGCTATCAAAGAACCACCAAGACTTATCACAGCTATTTTCATAATAATAAAGAAAGAAAGGAATATTTAAACGTTTTTAATTTAATCTCTCTTTAACAAACTTCTTACATGCTCCGGCAGTTCAATTATTCTGTCTGTTAAATCTGAAGGCAGTCGCCCAAACCTTTTGATTTTTTTATCTGTATGGTCTCCAATTCTAACTGTTTTAAGATCAACCAAATTTGAATTGCCTATTTCATTAATGCATACACCCTCGACCAAAAGCCTTTCTTTCAAATAGCTATTTCTTGATTCAACAGAAGAATTGTATCTAATTATATACAAACTATATCTTGAGTCATTGCTCTTTATTTCATAATGCTCCTGCCTCTGATTTATCACATTTGTCGGTTTTATATTTTCCATTTTTTCCTCCTAGTCTTTTGCAAACAATTCTGAGTCATGAACATCAAAAATTCCTATTCTTGCCCCTGCATCCAGCCATCCATGAGCATAGTTTAAAGCAGCAAAAGCATTCACAATTTCTCCTTTTTCCTTAAAATGAATGGCGTCTTTCAAATAATTTTCAACCATATCAATGAAATCTTTTCTTGTAAGGTCTGTTATGCTTAAGTTTTCAGGAGATTCCTTTGCTTTTGTCAGAGCTCTTTGTGTTACTTCAAAATATTTTATCAGTTTTTCTTCAGCTATTTCTCTCATTTTATAATAATTTTATTTGTAAGAGCAGATATTTAAATATTACTCTTCCTAAAATTTCAGCCTTCTCTGCCTTGTTTTTTTCTTTTCTTTTTTATTCCTTGGTTTTATCAAAGAAACAGGCTCTGGGTATATCTGAATGCTCTCTAATAATGAAAGCTGACCGTCCTCTTTTTGCACTGGCAATAACCCATGTTCAGTGTCATATGTGCACTGCTCAAATGCATTGCAATTATAGCAATGATTTCCTCTATTTGGTGTAAATATGTTTCTTGCTCTCTGCTCATCAATCTTTTTTACTAAATCAAATAAGTCTTTATACTGGTTTATAGTCCTTCTTTGAGTTGGAATATGCTCTCCTGTCCTTACTAAATGCATAAAAATATCCAATTTTGAACTTATGCTTTCTAAATTCTCTTCCCAGGATAATTTTCTGTTTACTTCTATTTCTAAACTCGAAGCAAATTTTTGGTCTAAATAAGCATTTACTGCCACTGCCAATGAATAAACAGTAAGTTGGAGTTTTTTATCCAGTTTTTCCTGAAACTCTGGAGCTTTTGGGTCAAAGTATTCCCCATAATTCTTATGATCTATTACTGTTCTTGGATTTCTTAGCTCATCTATAGAACCAATAAACCTGACACCACCCAGAACAAAATCAAATGGATATTCTGCATATTTAGGCTGCCCTATTTCCGAGCATCTTTTGTAAATTATTTCTGTTAAACCAAGCATTTTATTTCTATAAATCCAAGGCTCTTGTTTTGTCCTCCATTTCAATGGCTGACCTCTTGAGGTTCCCTGACTAACCATAAAATTCCATTTCGCTTTCATTGCATTCTTGAAAGTGTCAACAGTTTTGTATTTTGGAAGTTCTTTGTCATTCCAGAATTTTTCTATCATGCTATGAACAAATTTTCCCAATGTTAAATCAGCATTTGTTGCTAATCTTACTGGATGTATATATGTATAATAGTCTTTTAAATTGCATTCCAGAAATCTCTCCAATCTTGAAGAGCTCCATTTTATAGAAGGAATAGAAAAAAATAAGTTCTGGCTTTCTATTATTACCATCTCACAATCTTTTATTCAGCTTGATATTTAAGCATTTATATAATGTAAAACACTATGTACAATATTTGGTAAGTAATAATTAAGTAAAGTACAACACTTCTAGTCTTAGGTGGAATATAAAGCGAATTATGGAATTGATTGTGGGATTTCTCCAGGATTTGGAGTTAAATATCCTGATTTTGTTAGAGAGCAAAAAGTAATTTCTGCAGATAGTCCTCAAGGTGCTTATCAAAGTGCTATGGATTTAGCAGGAAAATTTGCTGATGATTATTTGAGCAATCCAGAAACAGGTTTGACAATCGTTCAATTATTGTCTTTAAGTGATTCTGATGGAGATGTTCCTTTTGATGCTTCAAAATCAGTTGTATAATCCTTTACTCTTACATATACTGTATATCATATAAATGTTTATAAAAAAGATTAGACTTTAGTGGAAAAATGAAAGAATATCATGAACTTTTAAAAGAAATTCTTGGAAACGGGGATGTTATGTATGAGCCAAGAACAGAAGAATTTATTTTAGGCATTGGTGGATGGCAAAGCAAGTATGACTTAAGAAAGGGCTTTCCTTTGATGACAACTAAAAATGTTCCTCCCAGACTTCCATTTGAAGAGTTATTCTGGAAACTAAGAGGCGAGAGAAACGTTGCAGGTTTGTTTAGAAGAGATATTCATATTTGGGATGCAAATGCATTTGACAGATATTTAAAGGAAAACGAATTAAAAGATAAATTTCCTAAACATACTTCTGAGTGGAGTGATGAATTTGAAAGGTATAAAAAAAGATTAGCAAACGATCCTGGCTTCTCAGAAGCAGGAGATTTAGGGCCTGTTTATGGCTATCAATGGAGACATTGGGAGAAATCTAATGGAGAAAAAGTTGATCAGCTTTCAAATTTATTAAAAGGAATAAAAGAAAGACCTGGCTCAAGATATCACATTTTGTCTGCATGGAACGTTGGAGATTTGCCTGAAATGGCTTTAGGTCCTTGCCCTTTTTGGCATCAATTCAGTGTATTTGGAGAGAATATAGATTTGCATATGGTACAAAGAAGTTGTGATGTTTTTTTAGGGGTGCCATTTAACATTGCGCAAGATTCTTTATTAGCCCATATGGTTGCAAATGAAGTTGATCTTAACCCAAGATATTTTATTCATACTTATGTGAATGTCCATGCTTATCTGGGAGTTCCACCAAGAGCTAATTTTTGGACTGACAAAAAAAATGTTGAAGAATTTCAAGAAAGATTTAATGCAATTAAGGATATATCTGAATACCTAAAACTTAGAGAATGGTATATAAAAAATGCTCCTGAAGAATCTTCTGGAAATGAGAAAAAAGATCATATTCCTTTTATTTTAGAGCAATTATCAAAACCATACAGCGAGCTTCCTTCTCTTAGAATAAAAAAAGACACTTCTTTATTAGATGCTATTCAAATGCCAGCTATGGAATATGCGCAAGTTGAAGGTTATAATCCTAATAAATGGGATGCTAAAGCTATGATGGCTACTTAAGATGAGAAAAGGAAATATAATTGTAATTGAGGGGTCAGATAAATCAGGAAAAGAAACACAAACAAAATTGCTCGTTGAGAGATTAAATAGAGAAGGGCAACCCTGCCAATTAATTAGTTTTCCAAGATATAACACCCCAACTGGGAGAATAATAGGCCAATGCTATTTAGGGAAGAAAAATATTTGGGAAGGAGATACTGGTTGGTTTGGGGATGCAGATGCCTTAGACCCGCGAATAACTTCTCTTTATTATGCTGCTGATAGACTTGCAGCAGCCCCAGACATAATCAAAATGACTAATGAAGGAACTCATGCTGTCTTAGATAGATATTACCAATCAAACATGGCTCACCAAGGAGGAAAAATAAAAGACAAGCCTAAGAGAATGGCTTTCTTTGAATTTGAAAGACTGCTTGAATTAGAATTATTAAAAATTCCTAAAGAAGATATAGCATTTTTTCTTCATATGCCAACAGAAGTTGCAGTAGAATTGAGGAAAAGAGGGAATATAGAAGCAGATTTACACGAGGCAAATATTAATCATTTAAAAAATGCAGAAGCAACATATTTAGAGATGGTTAAAACTTATTGGTACAATTGGAAATTAATTTCTTGTGCTCCAGATAGAACATTGGGCTCTTTGCGGTCTCCAGAAGATATTGCAGAAGAAATTCATACTCATCTAATAAACTCTTGTATCATTAAATATGTATAATAGACAACTTTTATTTAATTAACCCTTTCTTTATAAATAATAAAAAGTTAAGCTTATAAATAAGAATAACTGCTAAATTAATATGCATCTTTTAAAAAATTTAGGAAAATATTCCAACTATGGAACTTTAATTCTTAGATTGATTGTCGGAATTGTTTTCATTGTTCATGGCTACTTAAAGCTAATTGATCTTGGAGGAACAGCAGGTTTTTTTGGAAATTTAGGGATACCAGCAGCAGGGTTTTTTGCAATTTTAGTTGCGTTAGTTGAGTTCTTAGGAGGAATTGGTTATGTTGCTGGATTATTTACAAGATATGCAGGATTATTAACAGGGATTGATATGCTAGTCGCTTTAATCCTAGTACATGCAAGAAATGGATTTTTAATAGCAAGTGGAGGATATGAGGGCGGAGGATACGAGTTTGTATTAACTTTATTAGGCATAAGCATATTCTTCTTATTCCATGGAGCTGGAAAATATTCTTTGGATGAAAAATTCTTTGAAAAATCTAAAAGATAATTACTAAGAATATTAAAATGCTTATTCCTGAAGAAACTATGCAGTATTCACAGTATTCTTTCAAGATAAAAACCTGAATGTAAAGCAAAGCTAATGAAGCTAATGCTGCTGTTCCAGAAATTACAAGTTTCCCAAGCACAAATGAAGGAAGCAATAAGAATTGAAGGCTAAAAAATCCTAGTAAAGAAAATATTAATACTAATGAATAATATAACATTCCTATAATTTCATTGTCAATCAATCCAAAAAATTTTGAATATTTGCTGTGAATAACCTTGTTGCAGTCCTTTCCTATTATGCATACTAATTTTTCTTTTCTGTTTTTCTTGTAATAGATGTAAGCAGAAACTAAAAATCCTGTTAATGATAAGATAAGAAGATAGATGTGCTCCATCATGGCACAAAAGCAATTGCTCCTGATCCAGTTGTTATTAAAAGTATACTTCCTGCCAATAAAACAAGATCAAATTCCCATCCTGCCTTGTCATGAGCAAAGAAAGGAACTTTCCATACAATAATCTTATAGTATAACGCCCCTACCATTACTAAAGCCAGAATAAATGCGCCAATCTGCGCAAAATAACCCAATACAACTGAGAATGCAGACAAAGTTTCTGCTAATCCAAGAATAAATACAAGAAGAGGACTCCAGTTCATCATCTTTGCCATCTGCGCTGACTTTACTAATTTAGGAATCCCATGATATAGAAAAACCAGCCCTATTACTAATCTTAAGACTAATAATCCCGCTTCAGGGTAAAGAAGATTTTCTATTGCCATTTTACCTTTGTTTAATCTGTATTTGCCTTATATAAATATTTTTATTTAACTGCATGCTTTGTTATTTCCAATGAACAGCTTTTATACTTCTTACAGTAAGCTTCGCATTGCTCTGCTAAATTTTTTGTTCTATACTTAAATTTGCATATAGGGCATTGAAATGATCTTTCTGCCATAGCAGATTAAATATTTTTATGATTATATACCTTTCGTATTAAGCTATTACCAGAAATCTCTCAATTTAAAATGTTTGTAATGAATCTTGTTTATTAATTTCTCTGGACAATTATCTTCAACAAAATCATAAATCTTTTTTAAGCGATATGATGGAATATAGCAGAAGAGATGGTGTTCAAAATGGTACTTTAATCCCAATGGGCCTAATATTGATGAGCCAAAAAAAGTATAGCTTCTTGACCTCAAAGGCTTTGGGTTTGGGTAAAGATTATAATGCCTAAAAGAGATTCTTAATGCATTAAAGCCTGATGCTATTAAAAGGGGGATGCCAAGACCTATTATTATTCCAATGACCCCCCCCAAGGCATATAGCAGGACTATATGTGCTATCTTCAGAAAAAATGCAGGTATGAATATAAATAAATTTGTGTTATCAATAAAATGTTTTAATGGATATTTTGGTCTTTTTCTTAAAAAATAAAATAATGGTATTTTCCTAAAGTTTAACTTTGAACTGTTTTGAGGGTCTTCTTTTTCAGATAAATATTTATGGTGAAGCATATGGTCTCTTAGATAAACAGTAAATGTTGGAAATCCAATGAGAGTCGGGAATGTTGGCAGCAATCTTCTTATCATTAATGAAGTTTTTTTATTTTTTGAAAAAAATAGCATATCATGGGAGCCTTCATGTACAGTTAATACTAAGTAATAATAGATGATATGCCCATTAAGAATAATTAGTATAGTTGCTGGCAAAAAAGAAATGTACAAAACAATTATTGAAAGGAAAAAATGGACAGCAAGAAGAGAAAAAAGCCTAAATCCTATTATTAGGTTATGGTTAAAGTACTCCTCTTTTTTTAATCTTTGAGTATTTGCAAATTGTGCTATTTTCTTTAGCTCTTTATCAAGACCTTTCATTCGGCTTATAATAATATAATCTGATTAAAAACTTTTGTTTTTTTGAAAATAACGCAGGAGGGAGGATTTGAACCTCCATGTCTAAAAGACGCTGGTTTTCGAGATTCACCATCATTTAGATTCCAGTGCTCTACCAGGTTGAGCGACTCCTGCAACTAAATTACTCAGTTTTTGTTATTTTAAAGGATGATTAAATCCAATATTTATAAGATATTTGTATCTTTCTTCTTTTTTAGCTATCACTAAAAGATAATTCTTACTGTGGTTTTTGCGTTTTCTTTCATAAGCATAAAATTTTGTATTGATGTCAAAATCCTTTAGTAATTTTTGAGTTCCTTTTAATCCTTTTTTATTAACACTTTGTCCCACTACAGCTTTCTTACTAACATGTGCTTCAGAATCAAAAAATGCTTTAAGCCATTCTGCCTTTCTATTTTAATTTTCCCTCAACTATTTCCATTGTTTCTTCTGGAAGATATTCCTCGCCACATTTTAGACAATATTCCACATCCAAAATACCGCAGTTTACTCCTTCAACTATCACTTCGTCCTTTTTCCACTTAACTTTTCCGCCACAAGGGCAAGGATATTCTATTTTTTCCATTCTTAATCCATAACAGTTATAGGGTATATTTTTCTTATATTTTTTATTCTAAATTCCCTGTATATTACTCTAAACCACCTAAAGTCTGCGATTATTGAGTTGTCTTACCTTATTCTTTTAGCACCTTTTTGCACTGCTTATTTAATATTGTCTTTTTTTATTCCTCTTAATATTATTCTGCCCAATATAGAGTACTCTCTTTTTTCAGAGTCTTTATGTTTTTTAAAATTTTTGAATTTTATATTTATTTTTATTTCAGACATATTTAGAATAGTGTATACAAGTATATATATCTATTATTATCTTTAAGCTTCTACATCCTCTATAACTACTTTTACCCATATCACACTCAAATTTCAGAATAATTGGAACGGACTCGGAGGGATTTGAACCCCCGACCACTTGGTTAAGAGCCAAGTGCTCTGGCCAGGCTGAGCTACGAGTCCATAAATAGAGACTGCAATTCAACAATATTTAAATATATTTGTTATTAAAAAAACACCATGATAATAAGCCTAGACCTGGATGGAGTACTGGCAAGACTTGTTTCTGAATTTGCCCAATTTATGAATTTGAAGTATAATCTTAACTTAGATCCTAAAAAATGGAGAAGTATTGAGGAAGCTCTAAATCTAAAAAGAAGAGAAGCTGATAAAAGAGTATTTGAATTTTATCAGGAAAATGGTGTAAAGAAGATAAAACCTGTAGATGGTTCTATAGAAGCTGTTAAAGAATTAATAAAAATGGGAAATAGAGTAATTGTTCTAACATCTAGATCAAAATTAGTAGAAAATGAAACAAGAGAATGGCTACAGATATATTTTCCGGATATTAAAGAAATTTTAATTACAGATTACGAAAAAAACGGCAGGAAATTTGATTACTGCAAAGAGTTAAGAGTTGATTTTCATGTTGATGATTATTCAAAACATGCCATAGGAATAGCAGAACAAGGGATTGAAGTTATTATGTTAAACCAGCCATGGAATCTGCATGAAGAAATAAACCATCCAAAAATTCAAAGGGCAAAAGACTGGAATGAAATAGTTCAAATATTAAAAGCAAGAGCCAGTTGATTTACATACAGTGTTTTCTAAAGCATCTCTTGGCAGATAAGAATTTCTTGTAAAGTATTCATTGGTCTTTTTGTCAAAAAACACAAAAGAAGGTGTACTAACAACTCCAAATTTAGAAGCTTCATCAGAACAAAACTCTATGTTGTATTTTTCAACTGAAAAAATATTTCCTTTTTCCCTTATCAAGCTGTTTATTGCTATTTCCTCACCCATACAATGAAGGCAATTAGAGGAATAAAAATATTTTATCTGAAAATTGGCATCTTGGTTTCCTAAAATTGTGCTTGGACATGAATCACTATCATCTGCTGGCTGCAATGGAGAAAAATATTTTATTAAAGGGACTAAAAGGAGGAAAATAGCTATAGCAATTATCCATATCAGTAAAGCTTTTAGGCTTTTTTTCTGTATCTTGTATTTTTCAGCCATAATAATCTAATTTTTTAGGTCATTAAATTTGATTTTCCAATGAGAGCCATCGCAGAATGGCTTGTTTTTAGATGCTCCGCACCTGCACAATGAAAAATGCTCTTCTGCTTCCGGTTTTGAGCCTATATTATCAGCTAATTTAATACTGCCCTGGATGTAATAAGGACCGTTTTTAGAAACTATAATTTTTGGCTCTCTTTCTAAATTCTGATATCTTTCTCCTTTTAAAGTGTAACTTAAAGCTCCTGATGGGCATTTTTTTATCTGTTTTATTATTTTTTCTCCATCTGCGCCATCCGGGTCGATCCAAGGCTCTTTTCCGAATGTCCAAACAGAGGGCAACCCATTAGAGCAGTATGCAGCATGAGAGCACACTCCCCTGTTATCATTTATTGTAACTTCTTTGCCTTCATAATCATCAACTTTATCAGGAACTCTTTTTGGAGATTTTTTTTGGTCAAATCCTATCTTTCCATGAGTTCCGTCGCAAAAAGGCTTTGCTTCAGAGCCTCCGCACCTGCACAAAATCATTATTTCCCTAGAATCCAATTTTTCCCTTTTAGAATTTTCAATATCATCAAGATTTTTTATAACATAATGTCCGTTTGTTGAAACATCGATAACAGGTTTTTCCTTAGCCATTGAATTTCAAAAGTTATATCACTTAATAAAATATTCGTTTTTGATGCTTTGGATATATTTAAATATTCTTTAATAATCTTAAAACTATGGTTGAAGCTCATGTGCATGGAAGCTACTGGAAAAGTTATTTATTGATTATTTTAGGATTAGTTATTCTTGTTGTTAATGCTCTAGTTCAGTTTAATTACTTGAATTATAATCTTTATCTTTCAAGCAGAAATCTTTACATGATTGGAGCAGTCTTGTTAGTCTTGGGTTCATTACTAAGATTTATTGAAAGAGGCAGGGTAAGAAGTTTCCAGAGAAGAATTTAAATATAAAAATAAGAGGTAAGAAATATGAAAAAAAGAGGATGGCATAATCCTAGCAAAGCTTTAGAAACAGCTAAAGAAGGTTATTGCAATTTGTGCCATAAAGAAGTAAAATCTTTAGAAGCACATAAAAAGACAAAGCATATGAGGAGTAAATGAAAGTAAAATATTTTCTTTTTATTTTTCTTTTATTAATCTTGTTAATTCCATTAGTTTCTGGTCATGAAGAAGAAATATTTGAAGAGGAGGTTAATCATGAAGAAAATAAAGTCCATGAAGCCAAAGAACTTTCCGTAAGGCTGATTATAATTGCCTCAATAATTATACTGACTTTAGTATTTATAGCTATTTTTGTAAGAAAGCCGACAGAAAATTTAAAAAAGATTTTATTCTTTGGCATAATAATAGTTACATTAGCTGTTACATTTTATGTTGCTTATTCAACTATAACTCTTAATTTAGTATCTGAAACTAGGGGGCCTGTTCACTGGCATGCGGATTTTGAGATATGGAATTGCGGCAAGAAAATTGATGTTGTAAACCCTATGGGGCTGTCAAACAGAGTTGGAAGCAATGTATTTCACGAGCATGGAGACAACAGAATCCATGTAGAAGGAGTAGTAATCAACAAGCAAAATGTAGATCTGCATAATTTCATAAATGTTATTGGAGGTTCAATAAAAAAGGATTACTTAGGACTGCAAACAGTTGAAGGGTCGTTTGAAGTCAAAGATGGAGACTTATGCAATGGAAAAGAAGGGAAATTGCAGGCATTTGTTTACAAAACAGAAGGAAACAAATATGAGCAGATTAAAGTAGAAGACTTCCCTGATTATGTATTAAGCCCTTATGCTTATGTTCCTCCGGGAGACTGCATTATAATAGAGTTTGATGAGGAAAAAGAAAGAACTGACAAAATATGTGAGACTTACAAAGCAGCAATACAAAAAGGTGATATAATTGGCAGTTGAGGCATATTTACCAACTATATTGACTGTTGTTACAACAGCTGCAATAGATTCAATTAATCCGTGTGCTATCGGTGTTTTGATTTTAATGGTTTCTGTTATTTTGGGAAGCGGAAAATCAATAAAACATATGCTTCTTTTAGGAGGATTATATGTTTTCAGCGTATTTGTTGTGTATTTACTGGCAGGATTTGGGTTATTGTTCTTCCTTGCAAGCCTGCCTCTGGCTTTAACTGAGTATTTATCAATTTCAGTTGGGATTATTATAATACTTGCAGGCTTGCTTGAGATAAAGGATTTTTTCTGGTATGGAAGGGGATTTTCTTTGGCAATTCCAGTTTACTTTTCAAAAAAACTGCATGGGCTTGCCTCTAAAACAACTATTCCAGGAGTAATTTTACTTGGGGCTTTTGTTTCTGCTGTTGAACTGCCTTGTACTGGAGCTCCTTATCTGGCAATAATAACTCTGCTGTCACAATACTTTGATTTCACTGCTTTAATGCTATTGATATTGTATAACATAATATTTGTCCTCCCATTAATTGTAATCTTATTTTTAGTTGCAAGCGGAAAGAAACTGCAGGAAATAAAAAAATGGAAGCAGGATACAAGGGGCGTTATGAGATTATTAATTGGATTGCTGCTTATAGCTATGGGCTGGTTATTGATGTTAATTGCAAATGGAACTATAAACTTTGGTTAAGGAGGTAAAATGCATTTGGTTAAAAGAGGGGGAAAATTAGAAAAGTTTGATGAAAGGAAGATATATGCTTCATGCTATGCCGCATGCTTAAGCTGTCGTGTAAAAAAGAAAGAGGCAGAATCTATATGCAGCAAGGTTGCTAAAGAAGTTAAAACTTGGATTAAAACAAAGAAAGTTGTAACCTCAAACCAAATATTTAAAAAGACAGCGGCAGTAATAAGAAAACATCATAAAGATGCAGCTTTTATGTACTCAACACACAGAGACATAAGCTAGAGGTGTAAAATGGCAAAGGCAAAACCAAAAAAGACAGGAAAAAAGAAAAAACCTGCTATTGTTAAGAGCAAGAATGTTTGTGAGTATTGTTAAACATTAATTATATACTATTACAGGCAGAGATAAATGGAAGAACTCAAATGCAATAACTGCGGAAAGAGCTTTAAGACTAAAGAGTCTCTTAACCAGCATATAGCTTCTAAACATTCTGTCCATAAAAAAACCACATCCAATAAAGGTGTTGGTAAAAAACTCATTGCTTATGGGATACTATTATTAATTTTAGTTGGTATTGGCAGCTTGATTTATTCTTCTGTAGTTGGAAGCCATAAATACGACGACTTTGCAAAATGTTTGACAGACAAGGATGCTAAATTTTATGGTGCATTCTGGTGCCCTCGCTGCGCTGATCAGAAAAAATTATTCAGCAAATCAATAGAATTTGTAACTTATGTTGAATGTTCTACACCAGACAGGTCTGCACAATTACAAGTATGTATAGATGCAGGAATATCAAGCTATCCAACATGGATATTTGAAGATGAATCAAGATTGTCTGGAGTAATACCTTTAAAACAATTAGCAGAAAAAACTGGATGCAATTTAGAATAAAAAAAAAGAAATTAAGTTGTTATAGTAAAGCTTCCTGAAGCATAATTCTGACCATCATTAGTTATTTTAATATTAAATTTTATGGCTGATCCTTTTAATGCTCCATCTTCTGCCTTTATGCCAAATCCTATTTTCTTTTCACTGCCTTCGCTGATTGTATAAAACTCCCCGCCTGGCAAAGAAGCAGAAATCTTGTCTAAATCTATCTGCTCAACAATTTCAACCTTAAATCTGTCTGATGATGCTGTTCCATCATTTCCAAGAGTGAATTGCAGGTTTTTATTTTCAGGAACGCCTAAAGTGTTGTCTTTTGGAGCTATGAACTTATTAACGCCTGGAATAGGCTGCTTAACAACAACATTATTTGTTACCTTATTTGTTTCTGCTGTTTTGTCTACTGTCTTTTCTGCAACTTCCGGAGTTTGACTGCATCCAGATATTGCTAAAAGAGCTATGGTTAAAATTGCTAATGCTATAATTGTTTTTTTCATAACTAACACCGAAAATATAGTTTATAGTATACTATTTAAAGGTTTTGGGCAAGGTTTATATACAAAAAAATAAAGAAAACTACAATGGAAGGAGATATCATCAAAGATAATAATGAAATAGGATTGAATAAGCCTGAAGAGCCTATTTTAAGCAAAAAGGAAAGAAAAAAACTAGAAAAGCAGCAAAGAAAAGAGGCTTTTATAGCTGGAAGGGATAAAACAAAAAAAGGCAGGAAAATCAAGAACATTGCCCTTCTGGCGGTTATTCTGCTGATTTTAGGAGGAATAGCATATCTTATTTTTGGATCTATTAAAGAAAACTCGCCTATTACTGGAGCTGCTATCGGAGACGATTCTGAATTATTTCCAACAAAAGGGCAGATACACTGGCATGCTGATTTAGATGTTGAAATATGCGGAGAAAAGCAGGATTTGCCTAATCCTTTTGGAAACGAGCATTTGGGAAGCCCTCTATTGCATACTCATGATGATGAAAGAATTCATGTTGAAGGTTCTGTAAGAAAGGCATCAGATATAACTTTGGAGAAATATTTAAGCAATATAGGAGTTAAAAATGACAGAGAAGAAAGAGATATATTAAAAACCAAAGATGGAGACCTTTGCAAAGGAAAAGAAGGAAAATGGGCATTGTTGGTAAATGGCAAAGAAGATGAAAGATTTTTAGATTATTCCATAAGAGATGGCGACAGATATTTGCTAAAGTTTGAATAATAAGATTTATATATGAATTAATTTCTTAAAAATAAATAGACAAGGGGGTATCTAAATGAAAAAAGTTATTTTAGGTTTGATAATTCTTAGTATTGCATTTATAGTTGGATGCGCATCTGCTCCAGAAAAATCTTCAGAGCCAAATGTTGTAGAGCCAACTACAGAAGCTCCTGATGAAAGTTTAGATAGTGATTCAGGTACTAGTTCTGATAATAATGTTAAAGGAGAAGCAACAGCAGATACTAAATCTGGCAGCAAAATGGTTGAAGTAAGTTTACAAGGCTTTAACCCAAGCACAATAACTGTGAAGAAAGGAGATACAGTAACATGGACAATTAAAGGAACTGGCTCTCATTGGCCGGCATCTGCTGTTCATCCTACACATACTGCATATCCAGGCTCAGGCAGGACAAAATGCGGAACTGATGAGGAATCCAATATCTTTGATGCATGCCATGCTTTAACAGATGGTCAGACATTTTCATTCCAGTTTAATGAAGCTGGAAGCTGGAAATACCATGACCACTTAAGCCCTAGCTTAACAGGAACTGTTGTAGTAGAGTAAATTTTTTTCTTTTTTTATATTTCTTCCAAACATTTTCCTTGAAAATAAGAAGCCCTTGCAACATCCAAGCTTAAATCTGATGTTAATGGATTTTCTTTTCTTTTAAAAACACCGCTAAATCTATTTTCTTTAGGAATAGGCCCAATTCTAATAGTTGAATCCTTATCTGCCAATAGCATATTAATTAAATCATATCTTCTTGTCTCTACTTTCCTTATTCTTCTTGTATAAATAAAATCTCTGAAATTTCTGTAATCTGGTTTATATTGTTTCATGGGAATTGAATGGCGAAAGTATGTGTTTATAAGATTATTTAATAAGTGGGCTGTAAAGTTAACGTCATCTGTTTTCGGTAAAATTTCGACAGCTTTTTAAACTTCGGGTTCCTAATGATTTTATGAAAGTTATGAAAGTGGTTGATAAAAAAGTTGGAAATACAACTTATTACAAATACAGGATAAATTTACCAAAAGAAGCAGTTGAACAATTAAATTTACTTAATAAAGAATTAAAAGTAAAAGTTGAAAAGAATAAAATAGTTATAGAAAAAGCTTAACTATTCGGGTTCCGAAAGGTTAATATACTTCGGGTGCCTAATTATAGCATGGAAAATGCTATAAAATGTAAACATTGTTCAAGCTTAAATTTCTGCAAGAAAGGATTTAGAAAAACAGAATATCGAGGAAAAATCCAAAAATATTATTGTAAAGATTGTCACAAGTTCTTTACAAATGACGATGGTTTTTACAGAATGAGAAACACGCCTGAAATTATTACAATGTCAATAGATATGTATATTTCTAATTTATCAAGCAGAAAAATGAGGAATCAATTAAAGAGACATCTGAGTCATAAAGTTAGCCATGTTTCTGTTTTAGATTGGGTTAGAAAATATACTTTGAAAGTTCATAAGTTTATAGAGAAACAAGGTTACAATTTAGGCAATAGTTTCTATGCAGATGAAACTATGATAAATAGAGAAGGAAAGTTAGATAGGTTTTGGTGCTGTCTTGATTGGGATACTAGATTAATTACAGGATTTCATTATAGTTTATCTGTTAATCCTATTGAAGCACAAGAATTTCTAAAGAAAGCAATAAACAAAGGAAAGCCGAAGTATATTCAAACGGATGCAGGAGTTTTCTATCCAAGAGCATTTAGAAAACTATTTTATTCTAATAAGCTTGGTGGTTTATCAGTAGAACATAAGATACAAAATTATCAAACAACAAGAATTCATAATTACAGAATTGAAACTGTCTTTATGAAAATCAAGGATAGAGTCATAGATTTTAGAGGATTGAAAGCTTTATGGTCTGCTCCAATCCTAATGACTGCTATCGTTATCCAGCATAATTTTATAGAAAATCACTCAACTACTGATGAAGTTCCATCTGAAAGAGCAGGAGTTAATTTAGAATTAGGAGAAAATAGATGGTTAGATTTGATAAAAATGGCAGCGCATAATTAATCGGAAGAGTTTTCATTAGCAGCTTCTACTCTCTACCAATCCGTCAGAATTAAAATAATATGTACATACAGCTCCAAATTGAGGTTCTACCTCTTTTACCTTAATTAAATTACTACCTAATTTTTTCCATAAAATTTCATGAGTTATAGTATTATTTTGTGTAAATATACACGATTTATAGTTTAAATCTCCTTGTAGGGTTGATGCATCACTACAGCAGAGATCTAATGCTTCCCCATTAACAAAAGAGTGCTTTTCTAAGCCCGTAATTAGACCCCCGCACTAATTCCTTCAGGAATTGGAGTAAATCTTGAGTTACCAACATTACAATTAATCTCGTTTTCTTTAAAATTGTTATTAGAAGAACTGGTATCACTAAATTTTTGAGAAAATAAATATCCTCCGATAATCAAAACTAATACTAGAATAATAAAAATCCATATACCTTTCCTCATCATAAAAATATATAATATTAATTCTTATAAATCTTATGTTTTTTAAAATCAACTACCTTAAGTCTTTTATTTTTGACATTGCTACGGCTCTTAAAACCCAAATATAGACTATTATCAAAATCCAAACAAACAAAATAATTCCCTTAATAACTGGGCTTGTAATAGTATTAGAATAAAAAAGAGGTATCGTCATAAGTATAAAAAGAGCAGTAATGAATATTCCGCCCCAAAAGTATATTTTACTATTTATGGGGGCTTTAGGAGAATAAAGAATATGTCTGAAGAATCCTCTTTCCTTCGAAGAGTAGCAATTATTACAAAAAATTCTTAGTATAAAACCTAAAAATGCAAGAACATTTGCATCATTCTTGCTGATAATATTTTTACCACAATTATAACAGGTTTTCATATAAAGTAATGTGATTTAATTTATTTATAAACTTAATCTTTAAGTTTTCTATTGTTTAGGTGACGCTTACTTTTACAGCTCACTAATAAGAATTATTTTCTTTTACTATGTATTAAAGGCTATAAATATTTATATACAATAAGTCCTAATTAAAATTTATTGAGGTGATCTCTTAATAAAATGAAGGTTGTAGATCTTATTGCAAGAGTTGAATATGAAGGGAAAATATTAGTTAGCAAGCTAGAAAATGGTGAGTGGATTTATCCTTGTGGAAGAGCTTGAAGAAGTAGAGAATCTTTAAAGATAAAACTTATATACTTACTAATTTTATTATTTATCAGGTGATAATATGGCTGAAAAAAAGAGCAAAACTTCTAAAGGAAGATTATTGGAATTCTATGGAACAGAATGTACTTTTTGCATTAAGATGTCTCCTTTAGTTGAGAAACTGGAAAAAGAAAAGAAAGTTAATGTTGAAAAGATTGAAGTATGGCATAATGCTGAAAATGCAAAATTTATGCAGGAAGTTGACAAGGGATTTTGCGGAGGAGTTCCTTTTTTCTTTAATGAAAAAACAGGGGCAAAAATATGCGGTGCTGTTTCATATGATAAATTAAAAGAATGGGCTGGTGTTAAATAATTGGAAGAAACACCTATAATTGAATATGCAAGAATTAGTGAATGCTGCAGACCATCTTACACTCTTGTTATCTATACTGACGGCATTGTAAAAAAGCTTGATGAATGCAGTAAAAAAATAGGGGAGATTTCACAAAGTAAATTAGAAGAACTATTGGACATTCTAAAAAATAATGGCTTTTTTTCTATGAACGATAAATATCACCCTCTCATCAAACCTATTTGCATCTTAATGGAAAGAATTACCTACATAAACAACGGACAGACAAAAAGTGTTGAAGCAAGCACAGCAGGCAACACTCCTGATAATTTCTTTCGTATAAGGGATGAAATAAGAAATGTTGAAAGAGGAGCTAAATGGAGCAATTAGCTTTAAGGAAACCTGAATGGTTAACTATAACACCTCCAAAAAACAATTATAAGGTTAATTCTATTAAAGAAAACTTAAACAAATTTAACCTGCATACTGTCTGTGAGGAATCCCACTGCCCAAATATTTCTGAATGCTGGTCTTCTGGAACTGCAACTTTTATGATAATGGGAGATACCTGCACAAGAGGATGTAAATTCTGCAATGTCAAGACTTATTACAAAGGAATTGAATTAGATAAAGATGAACCAATAAAATTAGCAGAAGCTGTAAAAAATCTGGATTTAGATTACATTGTTGTTACTTCTGTTGACAGGGATGATTTAAATGATCAAGGTAGCAGCCATTTTGCAGAATGCATCAGGGAATTGAAAAAAAATAATATTCTTGTAGAAGTGTTAATTCCTGATTTTAAGGCAGATTATTACTGCATTAAAAGAATTGTTGAGAGCAAGCCGGATGTCATTGCACATAATATAGAGACTATCAGAAGACTGCAGAAAAAAGTAAGAGATCCAAGGGCAAACTATGAACAATCTTTAAAGGTTTTAAGAACAATTAAGGAATTAAACAAAAATATTTTTACTAAATCATCTATAATGCTTGGTTTTGGAGAAACAGATGAAGAAGTTATTAAAACTATGAAAGACTTAAGAGAAATAGATGTTGATTTATTTACATTGGGGCAGTATTTAAGGCCCAGCCAAAGGCATCTGAATGTCGAGGAGTTTATCCATCCAGATAAGTTCAAGTTTTTTGAAATCAAGGGAAAAGAACTTGGTTTTAGGTATGTTGCCTCAGGACCTTTTGTAAGAAGCTCTTACAAGGCTGGAGAACTGTTTGTTAAAAATTTGTTAAAAAATAATCCTTAACAAAATATTTAAATGCAAAGAAATTGTAAATTATTAAAATAGGGGTGATTAATGAAAAAAGTATTGGAGCAATTTGGCGTTGAATATCTACAGATTCTTAAAGAAGATGGAAGTATAGATGAGCATTTAATGCCTAAACTGACTTCTAAGCAAATTAAAGAGATGTACAAGGCTATGGTCTTGGCAAGAATCTTTGATAATAAATTACTAGCTTTGCAAAGGCAAGGTTCAGTAGGAACTATTGCGCAATCTACTGGGCAGGAAGCTTCTGCTGTTGGAAGCGCTTTTGCTTTGGAAAAAAATGATTTTATATTTCCTTCTTTCAGGGAAAGCGGCGCTTTACTCTACAGGGGGCTGCCAATGGATAATATAATAAGAGTATTCGGATGGGATGAAAGAGGAGCTAAAGCAGAGAACGTTAATGCATTCACAATGTCAATTCCTGTAGCAACTCATCTTTTGCATGCTGTTGGATATGGGATGGCTTGCAATATTAAAAATGATAAAAAAGTTATCATGGCTTATTTTGGAGATGGCGCAACTTCAGAAGGAGATTTTCATGAAGCGATGAATTTTGCAGGCGTTTTTAATGCTCCTGTTGTTTTTATTTGCCAAAATAACCAGTTTGCTATTTCTATGCCAAGGGAAAAGCAGACTAAGGCAAAATCCTTAGCCCAAAAAGCAATTGCTTATGGATTTAGGGGAATTCAAGTTGATGGAAATGATGTTTTCGCTGTTTACTCTGCTGCAAAAGATGCTGCTGACAATGCAAGAAAAGGCAGAGGACCTACTTTAATCGAATGCTATACTTACAGGATTGCAGACCATACAACCAGCGATGATGCTTCAAAATACAGGACAGAAAAAGAGCTTAATGAATGGAAAAAGAAAGATCCAATTGACAGGTTAAGAAAGTATATGGAAAAGAAAAAATTATGGAATAAAAAAGATGAGGGAAAATTAGTAAAAGAACTTCAGGATTCGGTAAATAAGGCTGCTGAAAAGGCAATGGCAATAGAAAAGCCAGATATTGAAGATATTTTCAAATATATGTACAAGGAAATGACTAATGAATTAAAGGAAGAGTTAAACGATTTAAAGGAGAGCTTGAAATATGAAGCTTAATATGGTTGAAGCTATTAATTTAGCTTTAAAGCAGGAAATGAAAAAAGATGGGAATGTAATCGTTCTTGGAGAAGATGTTGGTGTTGATGGTGGCGTATTCAGAGTTACAGAGGGATTGTTAAAATTATATGGAGAAAAAAGAGTATTAGATACTCCTCTTGCAGAGTCTGGAATCATCGGAACAAGCATCGGAATGGCTGCTTATGGATTAAAGCCAGTAGCAGAAGTTCAGTTTTCAGGATTTATGTATCCTGGATTTGACCAGTTGATAAGCCATGCTTCAAGAATAAGAAACAGGTCAAGAGGAATGTTTTCCTGCCCTATGGTTGTCAGAGCTCCTTATTCTGGAGGAATTAGAGCATTAGAGCATCATTCAGAAAGCATGGAAGCTATTTATGTCCATACTCCTGGATTGAAAGTAGTTATTCCTTCAAGGCCTTATGATGCAAAAGGATTACTGATAAGCAGTATAAGGGATCCTGATCCAGTAATATTTCTAGAGCCTAAAAGAGTTTACAGGGCAATTAAAGAGGAAGTTCCTGAAGAAGAGTATACTCTTCCTTTAGGTAAGTGCAATGTTGTTAAGGAAGGAAATGAAATTACAGTTGTAAGCTATGGCGCTATGATGAAATTAGTTTTAGAAGCTGTTGAGAAACTGGAAAATGTTTCTGCAGAAGTAATTGATGTGAGGACATTAAGCCCTTTGGATGATGAGACAATAATCAATTCTGTTAAAAAAACTGGAAGGTGCGTGATAGTTCATGAAGCTCCAAGATCATGCGGATTTGCTGCTGAAATAATTGCAAGAATAAATGAAAAAGCTTTATTAAGCTTAGAGGCTCCTGTAAAAAGAATCACTGGTTATGACACTGTAATTCCGCTGGCAAAATTAGAGAATGAATATCTTCCCAGTGTAAAAAGAATTATGCATGGCATAGAAGAGGTGCTTAGTTTTTAAATGGCATTTGAATTTAAATTTCCTGATGTTGGAGAAGGAATAACAGAAGGGGAAATTGTTAAATGGATTGTAAAAGAAGGCGATATGGTTGAACTAGACCAGATTATAGCAAAAGTTGAGACTGACAAGGCTGTTGTTGATGTTCCAAGCCCCAAAGCAGGCACAATTCTAAAAATTAATTTTAAGGAAGGAGAAACAATAAAAGTCGGAGAAGTTCTTGTTGTAATTGGAGAAAAAGGAGAGAAAGTTTCCAAAGCAAAAGAGAAAGTTAAGGGAAAGAAAAAAGATGCCGGCTCTGTAGTTGGATTTTTGGAAGAAGCTCCTGAAGAAATGCCAAAAGCTGCAAAAAAAGAAATTACTGGCATATTGGCTACTCCAAATGTAAGAAAATTAGCAAAAGACCTTAATGTTGACTTAAACAAAGTTTCTGGCTCTGGACCTAACGGAAGAGTAACCAAAGATGATGTTGAAAAAGCCTCTAAAGGAGAGGTTAAAGTTTCCAAAGCTCCTGGACTGATTGTGCAAAAAAAATATGATATGTTTGGCCATACTCAGAGAGTCCCATTAAAAGGGATAAGGAAAACTGTTGCCAGGAATATGAGAAATTCTCTTGATAATGCTGCCCATGTTGCCCATATGGATGAAGCTGATGTGACTCATTTATGGGATGTAAGACAGAAGGAAAAAGAAAAGATGAAAAATAAGGGGATTAAATTAACTTTCCTTCCATTTTTGATAAAAGCTGTTATTGCTGCCTTGAAAGAGCACCCTTATGTAAATGCTTCTATTGAAAATGAAGAAATTGTTTTAAAGCAGTATTACAACATTGGAATTGCTGTTGACATTCCTGACGGATTAGTTGTTCCTGTAATTAAAGGTGCTGACCAAAAAACAGTTCAACAGATAGCTAAGGAAATTGAGGAACTTGCAAAGAAAGCTAGGGAAAGGACTCTGGATCTGATGGATATGAAAGGAGGAACATTTACAATAACTAATGTAGGAAGCATCGGAGGCATATTTTCCACTCCTATAATCAATTATCCTGAAGCTGCTATTTTAGCTCCCGGAAGAATTTATGACAAAGTTGCTAAAAGTGATAAAGCTGGAATTATTGTCAAAAAAGTAATGCCTTTGTCATTGAGCTTTGATCACAGAATATTAGATGGTGCTGAAGCTGCAAGATTTGTAAATAAAATCAAAGAGATGTTAGAAAATCCTGATTTTTTATTAGTTGAAGAATGATTTATTCTATATAAAATTCTTCTGGGTTTCTTGCAAATAATCTGTCCCATCCTTTAGTATAATTCTTTGGGGTTTGTAATTTTCCAGTAAATCTTTAACTGCCATAAATAGCTGATAACCTTAAGATTTATAATGTTTTCTTTATTCTGATATATAGATGGAAGTTCCTATTATCAACAGGGATGAATTAAAGAGATTAATTGAGACTAAAGGAGAGTATGTTCTGATTGATGTAAGGGAAGAGGATGAACTTAAGCATGGAATGATTCCTACTTCAAAAAATGTCCCTATGTCTGAATTTAATAATTTTTTTGATTTAGATGAAAAGGAGTTTAAGGAAAAGTTTGGTTTTGAAAAGCCGAAAAAGGGTGATAACCTAATATTTTACTGCAGGTCTGGAAACAGGAGCCATTTTGCAACTGAAGTTGCTGCTGAAAAAGGGTATAAAAAAGCTAAAAATTATTTCGGAAGCACTAATGACTGGTCAGAGATTGATAGTAATGTTGAGAAGTATTAAATTAAAAGTTGATTTTATCTTATTATCCCTCTAAGATGGGGCAAATATTTTTCAATAAATTCAATTATTTCTTTTTTGTGTTTTGGATTTAATGATATTCCTGTATAATTTGTCTTCTTTTTCACAATTAACCATCCTATGTTTTCAAGATCTTTTATTATTTTCTTTAAGTTGGGGAATCTCTTAAAATGCTCTAACCTATCATACTTTGCCCCCCAATTCTTTTTTGAGTAAGCAAGCTTAAATATAAACTGAGCTTTTTCTTTTTCCATATTAACCATAAAAATAGTCATTATTTAAATGTTTCTTTTTTTGATAGTTTAAACATCTTAAAGAGAAACATTTATAAGTAGTATTATAATATAATTTAACATGACGTCCTCTCCACACTAAAGTGTGGAGTTTCCTGTGAAGGTTGAGCCATGGTGCTCTTCCTGATGTAAGATATAATGCAAAGTTGTAGGAAGA
>JAGVZH010000041.1:4653-5158 GCA_018302745.1 Candidatus Woesearchaeota archaeon | reverse complement strand
TAAGAGGATAATGCAGTTTCATCTGATATGGTTGCATTCATGGAAGCTGTGGTTAATTTAGTTGTTCCAGTATTGTTGATTACATCAGCAAATGTTGGACTTTTTTGTGCTACAGTAAAGTTATACAATCCAGAACTGTTACAATTCTCTGACTGATCACAAGCATAATATCTCCATGAAACAATACTCCCTTCACTAGCTGTTATATTCTTGCTTACACTAGCAGCAACAGAAGTCTCATTAGAGAATTGTATAGCAGTATCGTTTACAAATGAACCAGTATCATTCCAGGAAAAAGTATAATTTGTTATCCCTCCTAAATCTGTTATTGTAACATTCATTGTTATATTCTGATGCTTAGTAATATCAGAATCATTTACAGCATCTGCAAATGTCGGATTTACAGTTAATACAGTTATATTATAAACTCCTGTGGAAGCATTATTTCCTGATGTGTCATTAGCATAATACTGCCAGCTGAATACAGAGCCTTCTGAAATATCTA
>JAGVZH010000041.1:0-4623 GCA_018302745.1 Candidatus Woesearchaeota archaeon | reverse complement strand
TAAGAGGATAATGCAGTTTCATCTGATATGGTTGCATTCATGGAAGCTGTGGTTAATTTAGTTGTTCCAGTATTGTTGATTACATCAGCAAATGTTGGATTAGTAACATCAGCTGCAGGCTCTTCAATTGTAACATTATTAGAGCATAAAGTACTTCCATCTGAACTAGCATCATTTGGAGTAATGCAAGCAGACCAAATATCATTAGTTTCAGTTTCAGTTGATGATAAAATATTATATCTTGGAGCAGAATTGTTGTAAATTATGGCAATTTGCTCTGCTGTTAAAGACCTGTTATAAATTCTTACTTCATCAATCGTTCCATTAAAGTATCTTGATGGAACATCATTCGCCTCTCTTCCTATTTCTACAGAACCAGCTGAATAAGCTAAGGTAAATGTAGAATTATAGCTATTTGCAGTAAATGTTAAAGATTCTTCTAAACCATTTACATAAGCTCTTACATCTGTTGAAGAGCCAGTGATATCATCTAAAACAACTACAACATGATACCATGTGTCAACATTTAATGTAGTGTTTCCAGCCCAATTCGGAAATTGGCCTAAATCTTTATTTTGAATAGTAAAGAATATTTTGTCTGAAGTGCCACCTTCATTCCTTATTTTAAAAGCATAGCTTTTCCAGTCTCCAGAAGCAAGGTGTTTTGCTACTATGTTCTGGTCGGATGCAGATGTAGAATTTCTATTAATCCACGCTTCTATCGTAAATGGTTTACTTAGCCTTACTACATCAGAGTCAGAAACATTAAGGTAGTCATTAATACCATCAAAATCATAAGCTCCGCCAGAAATTCCATTAGGTGTCCAAGAAGGGTTTGTAGTTGAGGTTGAATTGCCAACTATAACAGCATTTTTGTACTGGGAATAATCAGTTACATTAGCTAAAGTTCCTGATGTTTTGTTGTCAAATGTTAAAATTAAATTAGCAATACTTGTTCCATTCAGCCTCCAGTCAATTATGTTTGTGACATTATCAAAATCCAAATCTGATGTACTTTGATTAAATACAGTTAGATTCTGATCAGTATTATTTGAAGTAGCACTTGTTGTATTCAATACAGGAGTAGAGTGTGTAGGGGCATTATTTTCTATTGTAATATTATTAGAGCATAATGTACTTCCATCTGAACTAGCATCATTTGGAGTAATACAAGCAGACCAAATATCATTAGTTTCAGTTTCAGTTGATGATAAAATATTATATCTTGGAGATGAATTGTTGTAAATTATGGCAATTTGCTCTGCTGTTAAAGACCTGTTATTGTATATTCTTACTTCATCAATCGTTCCATTAAAATATCTTGATGGAACATCAACTCCTTCTACTCCTATTTCTACAGAACCTGCTGAATAAGCTAAGGTAAATGTAGAATTATAGCTATTTGCTGTAAATGTTAAAGACTCTTCTACACCATTTATATACATTTTTATATCATTTGAAGAGCCAGTAATATCATTTAAAACAACGACGACATGATACCATGTGTCAGCACTTAAACTTGTGCTACTTTGCCAATTCGGAAATTGACCTAAATCGTTATTTTGCATTGAAAAAAATAATTTATCTGCTAATACTCTCCCTATTCCAAATTTATAACTCACCCAATTTCCAGAAGCTAAATGCTTTCCTAAAATGAAATGGCTACTGCCAGTAACATTTCTATTAATCCATGCTTCTATTGTAAATGTTTTATTTAGTCTCAGATTAACTGAATCAGATACATTAAGGTAGTCATTAACACCATCAAAATCATAAGCTCCGCTTGAAATTCCATTAGGCGTCCAGGAAGGGTTTGTAGTTGAGGTTGAATTGCCAACTATAACAGCATTTTTGTACTGTGAATAATCAGTTACATTAGCTAAAGTTCCTGATGTTTTGTTGTCAAATGTTAAAATTAAATTAGCAATACTTGTTCCATTCAGTCTCCAGTCAATTATGTTTGTAACATTATCTCCATCTGGATCTGAAGTACTTTGATTAAATACAGTTAGATTTTGATTAGTATTATTTAATGTAATGTCTGTTGTATTCAATACAGGAGTTGAATGTGTAGGAGCATTATTATTTTCAATAGTCAAATTATTAGAGCATAAAGTAGAGCCATCTGAACTAGCATCATTTGGAGTAATGCAAGCAGACCATTGTTCATCAGATCTTGTTTCTTCATGGGAAATAATATTATATCTTGGAGATGTATTGTTGTAAATTATGGCAATTTGCGCTGCTGTTAAAGATCTGTTATAAATTCTTACTTCATCAATCGTTCCATTAAAATATTGGGTACTTTGCTGCTGCCCAATTAATAGAGTTTTGTTAGAGCTATAATCACTATTTACAAAAGAGGAGCTATTCTCTTGCACTCCATTAACATATATTTTTATTAATCCAGAAGTGCCATCTCTAACACCCACTACATGATACCAATTATTTTTTAGAGGTATTGTGGCAGATGTAACCAAAGGATTATTTGTTCCATCATACATCTCGAATTGGAATGTTTTTCCATCAACTGTCTTTGTGATATAGAGTGTAAACGGGAAGTTGCCGCCAGCTAATCCTCTTTTTATGAGGATTATATGATAAACATCTCCAACTGCAGATGGATTTACCCAAGCTTCAACAGAATAACTTGACCCGCTTTTTCCAAAATCTAATGAATTATCACTCCCTGATGGAGCAGCATTAGAAACAGCAATGAAATCATCCTTTCCATCAAAATTATATGCCCCTCCAGAAATTCCATTGGTCGTCCAAGTAGGAAATGCATCAGCAACTTCTCCGCCTAAAGTTCCATTATTTTGATATTGTGAATAATCTTTTATTACAGCAGCAGTCGTGTTGCTTTTATTAGTATCGAATGTCATAATAAGACCAGCAATACTAGTTCCATTTAATCTCCAGTCAATTATATTTGTTACATTATCTCCATCTGGATCTGAAGTACTTTGATTGGTAACTGTTAAATTTTGATTAGAGGTATTTCCGTCTCCAAAGCCATCAGTAAACTCCAATAAAGGAGTAGAGTGTGTAGGAGCAGAAGGATCTATTATATGGTCAAATTCCAAGAATGTATTTTGATTAGAAATAATTTTTAAATCAAATTCCTGATGCAGTCCAGTCATATTTGTTAAAAGAACTTTGTAATATTTTTCTTCAGAAACAACTGGAAATTGAGCAAAGCTTTCAGTAGAATTAAAGTAATAAACTTCAATGTAAATATCTAAAGATTCATTGTTTCTTGCATAAATTGTTATATCTCTGGTTGAATCTAATTTTTTAGTAAAGTTTACCCTTACAAACTCATTGGAATAAATTGGCTCAGACCATATATCATCTTTAGCTTTAACCTGATCAAATATAACATTAATTAAATCCCTGTTAGAGTCAAGATGCAAAGCATTGGAAATCTCTATTACAGCTTCATAAGTCTGATTAGATAAGTGAGGAACAATCCATTCAATATAATCAATTAAATTATTATTATTTGTATCTGAAAAAGAAGCATTAACAATCTCTCTTCCACTTTCCTTTACATGATAAAGCTTTATTGTTCCAGGAGCAGATTCAGGAACTGACATATAAGCCAATATATTTGTATAATCTATTTCAGAGAAAATAGTTATTCTCTTTCCATTAGGAATAATTTCTTCAACTACTCCCGGGCCTGGTAAAGTGTACTCAATCTCTAATTCATCTGCTTCTTCTGAAATTGTAATTTTTTTTGTTTTATTGCCTTTGCCTGTTTCAATTTCCTGCTCTACTTTTTTAGCAATAACAGATTCTTCTTTATCACTACCCAAAAGAGCTATTGGAGCCGACTCTTCAGGTTTTATAGATTGTTAATCCTGTAGTTACTGCTCCTGAAAAAATATTAGTAAAGAATCCTTCTCTAAATTCCAAAACAGCAGAGCCTGTAATAAGATTAAGCTCTTCTACTTCAACATTTTCTAATTTTACCTCTGTTTCTATACCATCAAGGATTTTTTTAACTGTTATATTGGAGGCATTAACAGGAATATCTACTGTAACATTAGTCTCATTAGGAATTATTTTTTTAACCCATCTTACATCCTGCCTTATAACTACTTTATGCAATGGCTTTTCTTCAATTATAGTGAAATTTGTGCCATTTGATGTGGAAATACTGGAAAAATTAAAATCAGTTATCTGAGTTAAATTGCTCTGATTTAAGTCTAAACTTGCATTGCTAAAGTTATTCTCTGTAAGATTGAAGTTAACTGAGCTTAGATTAGTTAGATTTTCAATAGAAATTTCAGTTAGGTTTATTTCTGAGATGTTTGTTTGATTAAAAACTGTTAAATTCTGGCTTGTTTCATTAAACTGGCTTATATTACTTTCATTTAAACTAAATTCAGTTAGATTTGCAATGTTTTCAGAAATTTCAGAAGTGATTGTTTCATTAGTTTCATTTATTCCAGACAAATTTTGCTGCAAATTTAAATTTTCACTGCTTTGATTCTCAGATTCCTCATTCACAAAATCATAGATTGTTAATCCTGTAGTTACTGCTCCTGAAAAAATATTAGTAAAGAATCCTTCTCTAAATTCCAAAACAGCAGAGCCTGTAATAAGATTAAGCTC
>JAGVZH010000011.1 GCA_018302745.1 Candidatus Woesearchaeota archaeon | reverse complement strand
TTAGCTTCCTGCACCAATAAAACTAACCCCAAGAACTATGAGAAGGATACCCAGCCATTTATAAATGTTCATTTTTTCCTTTAAGAAAGCTATTGAGAATATTAAAGTCCAGATGTAAATAGTAGCTACTAATGGATATAAAACAGATAGTTCTCCTCCTTTAAAAGCTATTATTGTGATAATTCCAGACACTATATATATTGAACCTCCTAAAATCAATTTCCAGTTTTTAAGGATTTTTTTAATATTTAATTCAAATTTGTGAGAGCCAAGCTTGACAAACAAAGCTCCAACAGCTCCAAAAAAGCTGTTGAACAGTACTAAGATTATTGCCCATAACTGGGTTGTCATCTTTTTGTTCCTCCTATTCCCAATAAAGTTATTCCAATAATAATGATGAATACCCCTAACCATTTGAATAAAGTCATAGTTTCATTAAAGATATAAATAGAAAAAATGCTGACAAAAACATAGCTTGTGGCTATTAATGGATATAAAACAGATAATTCTCCATGTTTAAAAGCAAAAACTAATAAAATTCCAGCTGAGCCAAACAATAAAAATCCAACTAAAATAAAATAATTGTATACTAAAGGACCATGAAAATCAGCAGCTAATTTAAAAAAAACCTGCCCAACTGCTGTTAATAAAGTGCAGAATAATACTAGGAATATTGCAAAGGTTTTAGTTGCCATATAAGAACAATGTTTTTAAAACTCTCTATATAAAGGTTTTGAAGAATTAAAAATAAAAAAAAGAAAAAATTATTGCACTGGATTATTCTGCTCTTATTGGTCTAAGACAGTCAGCATCTACTGGTATAAAATGAATTCTGCATACAGAATCCTGTGGCCCTGTACATATACTGCATCCGATGCCGCATATGTCATCGTTCATACAGATGTCCCGACTAGCTTTACCAACACAGTCTGAGATTATGTCTTGCATACACTGACCCTTTGTACTAACGTAAAATGTATCAGAACATATCTCGCTCGCAATTTTTCCGCATGCTTCCACTATTTTGTCATCTTGTCCTGGGCAAACATAGCTTTTACAGGCATAAATCTCGTCTTTAGACTCACAACCCTTTGGAACGCCGAAACAAAGTTTATCTCCATAACTTATGTCTGCTTCGCCAGCAGCCTGTCCTGATGTGTCTATTAAAACAGACACAACTTCTCCTGTTGCTCTTCCTCCCTGAATCAATATCACCAAACCGACAATACCAACAATAGCAACTATAGCAGCAATTAAAACACCGCTTCTTTCTTCAGCCATTTATTTTTCACCTCTTTTATTTTTAAATATTATTTATTATAAGGAGTTTAAGAATTATATAAACCTTTTGGATGATCATTTTTGCTCTGTTACATATCAAAAAACAAAGAAATTCTTCTGCTGTAAATCTTGACTCTTGTATAGTAATCATAAATATCCTCCAAAACATGTATAAAGAATCCTAAAAATATAAGCCAGAATATCTGAAAAAAGAAGCCTAAAATTAAAATTATACTTAAAACTTCCCAAGTATGAAAAACAAATAATAATTTTTCTCTTTTCTTGTTATTGTCTCTATTTAGATAATAGTTATAAGCCTTTTTTAAATTGAATTTCTTAAATTTAAAAACATAATGAATGTAATGGTCTACATCAATCAAAACAGCAGAAGCCAGTATCAACAAAACCCACCATTGATAGACAAGAAATAAGGGTATACAAATAAAGAAAGTGACTAAAAAATGTTTTCTTGGCAGCATTATCTTCTCTTCTTTCTTTTTAGCAATCTTAATTCTTCTTTTTCTTCACTTTCTATTATTTTAGCTAATCTGAATAATTTGCTGTCAATATCATCTATTTTTTTTTCTAGGATGAAAACTCTTCTTAAACTGTAAATCATTCCAGCTACAGCTCCAAGTAAAATGTAAAGAATGCTGTCAATTACGGATAATGGCATTTAATCACCTCTTAATTAAACTTTATCTTGAGATATTTAAAGCTTACTCTTATTGTTTTATCGGATCTATAACATCTATAAAGTCTATTTTTTTAAATGTTTTATCATGGGTTAATAAATTTTTAATGCCTAATTTCTTCATTGTAGCAATTATTGTAGCATCTCTGCCGCCAACTCCAGTATGACTATACTCAGATAATGCCTCTACTGAAGATCTCATTAATTCATAGTCAAAATCTTCTATTTGAAAAGGAAATTCTAAAAGTCTTTCTATTTTTTCTTTTCCTTTAATTGGGCCCAAATTTTTAATTAAATAATGAGATAGCTCCATAATTACTATGCTATTCATAACTACATCTTTTTTGCTTAAGATATCATCTAAATAAGATGCTACTGCCTTATGCTCCTTTGAAGATTCATCAAAATAATAGCACCAAATGTTGCTTTCAATAAAGAGTTTTACATTCTCCATATTCTTTTTAATTCTAAAGGATTTATCCTGCTTTCTTTGACACATCCTTTAAGTTCAGAACTAAATTCTTTTACAGATTTGAATGCCTTAAGCATTATTGTATTTTTTACGACTTCTATACTAAGTGTTTCACCATTTCTTAAATTGAGATTTTTTCTTATTTTCTTAGGTATTATTATCCTTCCTTGCTTTTCAATATTTATTTTCTCCATTTTTATCTCCATGGTAATTATATTTCCATTATTTATAAACCCTTCTATTCTTTCTTCAGCAATGTTTCAATGATTTTTCCAAAAACAGGTCTTGTGATAAATACACCGATTGAAATTCCTATTATTGTCACAACTGCAAATCCCCTTAATAATCCAGCTCCGGAGTAATACAGAGGAATCATAGCAGCAAAAGTAGTAGCATAAGCAACCATGATAATAAAAAAAGCCCTTTTAATTTTTTCCTTCCAATTATAAGCAGCTTCATCTCCTTTTAATGTTTCATCTGTAATAATTATTTGGTCATCCACGCCAGTTCCAATAGAAGCTATAATGCCTGCAATAGCAGCCAAGTCTAAGTTCCATTTTATTATTGAAGCAATTCCTAATATCAGCAATAACTCGCTTAACATAATAAAAATCATTGGAATTGCTATCTTCAACATTCTGTATCTTATGAAAATAACTATGCCTACTGATAATATTGCCAATAATCCTGCATAAATTGAGGTCTTTACAAAATCATCCCCCAAAACTGGTGATATAACATCCAATTTTAGAATTTCAATGTCAAATGGCAATCCTCCAGTAATTAGAATAGTCTGTAATTTATCCATTTCCTCTAAACCTGCTTCATAAGCCTCGTCTCTTGTATTGCCAGAGCCAGATCCGGAAATAAGAATTTGTGTAGCTTCCTGACCTTTTAAGCTGGCTCCTATATTTAAGCTGTCAACTAATTCATCATCAACATAAAAGTCAAGAGTTTCTGTCAAATATCCGTCTCTTCCGCCACCGCTTAAATTAACATCTAAATCTTTAGTTGCTTCAGCATGTTTTTTAGCAGCATTACTGCTTAATGTGATTAAAAATTCAAAACTGCAGAAATGAGCGCCATTGCTTTGTGCACAATTTCTTATTCCAGAGCAAGTTCCATCATCCCTGCATACAAAAGTTATGTCCCTTTCTCCTCCAATAAATACAGTATCATTTTTAATTTTAGCTTCAAACTTTCCCTGCTCTTCTATTAATTCCCTTACTCCTTCTATGTCAGTTCTTGCTAATTCAATGACAACTAATTTGTCATTTCCAACATCTGCCTGCCTGATCCTTACATCACTTAATCCAAAAATATTTAATCTGTTATTCAAAACTTTGATTAAGTCCCTTATTTGTAAGTTAGTAACTTCTTCATCTGTAACAGGCTTTAACAAGACTCTTATTCCTCCTTTTAAGTCAAGGCCTTTTCTTAAATTAGTTTTTTCAACTTTATCTACTGAAATTTCTAATTCTTTATTTATCAGGAAAGCATAGCTGTTCCTGTTAGTCCTGATTTTTATTGTGTTTGAAGGAAGAAATTCAAAAAGCATATTATTAAAATTATCATTAGTAATATTCTTTTCATTAATAGAAATTATTTTTCCCTGTGCTTTGGTAATATTATTTGTGTTAATTAAAGTTAGATTATTCAGAGCAAATCCAATAGTATCCAGAACATCATAAACATAAGTTCCTTTTGTAGTTTCAACTTTAACTTCTTTTGGTGATACTGCAGAAGCTTCTTTCATTATCCTATTATAGTCAGCAACACTATTTACTTGCTGATTATTGATTTCTTTTATAATTTCTCCAACCTGCAATCCATTTTCAGAAGCTTTGCTGTTCCTGTCTACAAACTTTATCTCTACGCCTTCGGTATTGAACTTTGGCGCGATGGCAATAATAGCCAAGATTAACAAGAATATCAATATCCATACTCTTATTGAAAATAATTTTTTAAATTTCATATTATCCCTTTTTTGTTGCAGTATCTGATTAATATGGCAGTATTCATGAACCAAGTTGTGAATAAGTCAACAATTAATGCCACTATTATTATAAGGAAAATGCTCTTCAACACAATAGATGTTGAAACAAAATAAGCTACTAACAAGGCAATTAATGTAGTAGATACCATTGTGATTCCTGTTTTAAAAGAGCCAAAAACCCTGTCCATAACACTCCCCTCACCCTTCCTTTTCAAAACCCTTGTAGTTAGCAATACATCAGTATCTATTGAATAGCCTACAACCAAAAGAAAGCCAGCAATGCTTGTTATTGAAAGTTCAAATCCAAACATGCTTAAAATTGCTAATGTGATTACAATATCTCCAAAAGCAGCCAAAACAATTGCCAAGCTTGGAGCAAAAGTCCTGAATGTAATAAAAACAACAATTATCATCAATAAAAAAGCAATAAACATGGCAGTAATCATCTGCTTAAAAAAAGCCTCTCCTAAACTAGGGCCTACCTCTTCTATAGAAAAATCTTCATCACTATAATTTATCTTTTCCTTTAAGGCTTCTTTTAATCCATCAGAATCCAGGCTGCTGGTTTCTATTATTAATCCGCTTTGCTCTCTTGTAGCAAAATCAACTAAAGTTCTTACCTCAACATCAGTCTTTAGCCTTGAACTTAGAAAAATTTTCAATTCGTCTGCATTTATTTTTTCCTTTGTAATCAGATTAGCGCTTATTCCTCCTTTTAAACTCACATCTCTTTTAATAATCTCTCCAGTAGAAGCATATTTAACTCCAAGAAATAACAAGCTTAATACTATCAGTAGTATAGGTATCCAAAATAGCTTTTTGTAGTGTTTTTGATAAAAATCTTTTACCCCCATCTTTTCAAGATTAAAATACTCATTTAAATAGCTTATGATAATGTTTATATAGCATTTTTTTCATTAAATCTGGTATAAAAAGAGGTATTATATGTTGAATAAGGAAAATTATCTTGCTTTCACTTTTTTTCTTGTATTTGCAGCAGTATTTATCTCATTTACAGATCCGGCGTTTACAGGATTTGTTTCCCATGATCTTAATGGCACAAACCAGACAGAAAACCAAACGATAACTCCAAACGTAACATTAATACCTTCACCCCTTCTTAGGATTGAGCTTACACAAAAAAGTTTTGACCAAGGAAGATTATTAACTGGATTAATAAAACTAAATATGTCTGGAATAGTAACCCAGGATGATGTCCTTACACTCTCAACAGACAATCAGATTTCTGAAAGAAAATTAGTTGACATAATAAGAACTCTTAATGTTCCTTATAGAGAACTACAAACAATTTATACAGGAGAAAATCCTCAGACAGTAAAAACATTGACTTTTAATGAAGCTGGATCCCAATTAGTAGGAGTAAGGATAAGAAGCAAGTCTAATACTGCAAGCTTTAAGCTTAATGTTGAAGGCAAGGAGCTTAACGGACAATTTCCAACTTTTCCAAAAGTGGACATTGGCGCAAAATCTTTATATAATGACTTTGAATATTACGGAGATTTAGCATCTTATGACAATACTCCTATATCACCATCCACATTAGAGCTGACAAATCCAGAAGAGCAGATAATAATCACAAATTCTCCAAAAACATTTTACTGCGAGAGAATAAACCTTCCAGAGTCCAGGGCATTTAAGCTGTCTGCAAAATACCAAAGAACAGAAAATACATTGTCTTTTGGTGATATGAAAATGAAGATATTGAATTTCCCTGATTTTACTCCAGTTCCAACAGGGGAGTGCGATCTTCCTGAAGAGACAAATTTGGCATTCCATGACTGCGATGCTGTTTTAGACAGGCCTATTAAGGGAGAAAAATTAATCTGCTTCTTCTCTTCAAAAGACCAGCATCCTAACGGATTGGCAAAATTATCAATTGATCCAGCAACATCTATCCAAAATCAAGATTCAAATGGCTATGCATGCAATGAAGGTTTTGAATGCGACAAAACAGTTCCAACAGACTATTATATAAGAGCATTCCCAGGAATTTATCCAAAAATATTATCAACAAAGGAAGAATTCAAAAATTGGTCAACATCACCAAGCATTGAAATATTATCTTTTAACAACCACTTAAACATTTGTGAGCCTTTTGATTTCAGCAGGACATTTTGCATGGTTCCTGTTAAGATAAGTTCAGAATCTGCTGGAATAATTGAATTATCTAATTTTGAGCTTAAATATACAAAGGATGGATCAGCATTTGCTCCAGTAACTGAATTAAATGATTTAACTTATTTACAGTCATCATTGGAATTAACAAAGCCGGTTACATTAGATATTCCTATAGAAGTGTTCAATTTAGCTGCTCCTCAGACAAAGACAGCAGTATTAAAAGCGCAGACCTCATCAGGATTGAGCGGAGAAAAAAGTTATGATGTAAACCTTATTGAAAGTGAGGTAACATTAGAGCCAATACCAGCAATTAAAAACAGAATTTCAATTTCAAAAACATTATTGCAGAGACTGCAAAAAGATGAGTTGACAGCAGCATTAGGCTTAATGGAAAAGATGAATTCTGTTTTTACAGAATTAGTTAAGTTTGAAGACACAATAAAAGGGATAGAGGCTGCTATCAACATAACGCAGGTTGAAAAGGAAGTAAAGATTAGCGAAATATCAACACAATTGGATGAGATTCTAAAGCAAGTTCCAAGGGATTATGACATAAAGACTTCATTTAAGTTTACACCTTCTTCCTTAAGCTTTGAAGAATTGTCCTCTGAAATACCAATAAAACAAGATACAAGTTATAAATCGGCAGTATTGAGTCTGCAGGATGAAGTAACAGTAGAAGCAGAAGCAAGAGTAGTTGATATATTATACACTAATGGGGAGACAAAAACAGCAACATCAATAACAAAAATAATTAAGCCAAAAAAACCATTGACAAATGTTGAGATAATAGAGAAGATACCAAAGGAAATGGCACAGTCTGTATCAGAAATAGGATTTGATACTCCATCAACAACACTAAAAGATGACCCTGTTGTTAAGTTTGTGATATCTGAAATATCTCCAGAGTCTCCTGGAAGGATTACATATGCAGTATACAAAGAATCTTTGGATTATGTTGAAGATACTTTAACTCTATACCTGCCAGCTTCAATATCAAATGAGTTAATAGGAGTTGACTGCGGAAATAATTACTGTAATTTCCTTGAGGACTATACTTCATGTTCTGAAGATTGCTTGTGCGGAAACAATGTTTGTGATATAGGAGAGGAAAATACATGCCCTTCAGACTGCAAAAAATTCCCATGGGGAATAGTGATAGGATTAATATTAATTGGATTGTTAACAGCAGGAGGAGCTTATTATTATTTAGTCCTTTACAGAAATCCAGAAAAGAAAAAAGCATTTCTGGAGAAAATGGGAAAAATTCCTGTTGTTAATATTTTCTTTAAGCCAAAGAAGCTGTTTAAGTCTCAGCAAGAGCTGCAAAGCCTTAAACTGTTTGTAAAAAATGCATCATTAAAAGGATATTCAAAAGAGCAGATTAAACAAACTTTAATAAAAAAAGGATGGAAGCCAGAGCAGATAAATGAAGCATTTAAACCGTAAGAAAGTTTTAAATACATTGGATAGGATTATTCAAGAAAAGAGGTGTTTATGAATAAATCAGTAGTATACACTATAACAGCAATTATAATTATTGCAGTTGCAGCAGCTATTCTCTTTATTCCTGATAAAGCAAAGGATTTTACAGTTAATAATCCAGATGACTGCAATAAAATAAAAAATGTAGAGGAAAGGGATAATTGTCTTTTTAACATCGCTGTAAATTTGGGAAATGAAGAAGCATGTAATTTTTTATCTGAAAATAAGGATAAATGCCTTGAGCTTGTAGCAGCAGGATTTGATAAATTTTATTTATGCGGGCAGATAGAGGATAAAGGATCAAAAGCAAACTGCTTTTTAGCGCAAAATCAGGGAAAAGGCTTTGAAGCTTGTGAAGCTTTAACAGATTCTATTGAAGGTGATGAAGGGCAAAAAAGCTTAGTAATTGACTCATGCTACATTAATATTTTTTTAAACCAAAACATGAGAATAGAAGACTGCAATTCAATTAAAGATGTTAATTTAAAGGCATACTGTCAGGCAGTAATAAATAAAAATCCAGGTGTTTGCAGCAGTGTTGAAGATAATATTCTATTCAACAAGGTTGTTTGCACTACTGAAGTGGCAAGAAAGTTAAATGATAACAAAATATGTGAAACTTTATCCGTTCAGGATGATATCCAGCAATGCAAAAATAATTTAGAGGCAGCTTTATGAAAAAAATAATTGTTATTTTATTAAGTCTGGCAATCTTAATAATATTATCTGCAACTGTATCTGCTGGAAGAGCTTTAAGCAACCAATGCAGCACTGTTTTGTCACCAAATACTTTTTCAGGTGTTGGAGGACCAGGAAGTCAATTTTGCTCAAATTTATGCATAGCTTATGATCCTCCATCAAGTGGAAGTTATTCATTACAATTATCAAAGACATTCTATCCAGGAGGTCAGCCTCAGCAAGGAAGAATTGTTGTTGTTGCAGGAAATGTTGTTCACTGTTCTATTAATGGATATACAGTCATAGCCGTTAATAGTCCTTCTTCTAGTTGTTCAGCTACAACTTATGTAGCAAATTTCCCTGGATATTATATGGGAGCAGGAGCAAATTCAGTAGTATGTAATGCAGCATTTGCTTCTAGTGTTCCATATCCTCATTATGTCCCTTCTAAAAATACACTTTATTTAATTTCTTTAGATGTTATCCTTGATTCTGATAGTGATGGTGTTGCAGACAATAATGATAATTGCCCTTCTGTTTATAATCCAAATCAGGCAGATTTTAATCAGAATGGGGTAGGAGATGTTTGTGACGATCCAGATGGAAGCCCCTCAAAATGCCAGTCTGTAGGAAAGACATGGGTTGACAGTGAGAATAAATGCTGCGGTGATGATGGAACATCTGATAATTTTCCAGGATGCATTAATGGTGAATCAGACAGGGATAAGGATGGAATAATTAATTCAGAAGATAAATGTCCTGATACACATCCAATAGAAAAAGACAAGGTATATACAGCAGATTCAACTCATGAAAAATATGGATGCAGTTCATCAGAGACTGCTTTGTGCTTAATAGAAGGAGCAGGAACAGTATGCCAGCAAGGTCCTTTGTGTGTTACAGATTTAAATTACAATGATCAGGAAAATAACACAGTTTGTGATACTATAAACTGTGATGCATCAGGAGCATGTACTATTCCAGCAGGATGCATTCCATGCCCTTTGCAAAACTGCAATCAATTTGATTCTTTCTTTACAGGATGTTATATTGATGCTTCAGGACTGCCAACAGAGTATAGAGATTATATAGAAACCTCTCAAGTATGCAGTCAGGGAAGCTGCCAGGAAAAAACCTGTCAGTATAATGTTGTTGATCCTGCATCATTAAGAGATTTTGATTCAGATAGCATACCAGATTTCTGTGACCAAGAGCCTTGCGGCCAGAATACTTTCTTGGGATCTGTGGTTTTGGATGTAGGATGTTTTTGTGAGGGAAACTTCACAGATTGTGATCAGGATTTAAGCAATGGATGCGAGAGAGATGTTTCTTTACAGGGAGCTTGCCCAGGAGTTCCAAAGTGTACAATACCAACATCTACTGTTCCACTGGCAACAGGACAGACTTGTTCAGCTCCTGCTTGTGAAAATGCTTTGGGAGGAATAGTTTGCAGAGCAGGACAGTATTTCTGCTATGGCGCATGCAGGGATGTAAGCTGTGATACACCAACTGAAATATGTCCAGACCCGAATGATTATGACTGTGATGGAATTTCAAATGATTATGAATTCAAATACTGCTTGTCTGTCTTTGATCCAATAGATGGCGACCATGATTCTGATTTAGATGGATTAACAAATAAGCAGGAGGCAGAATTCGGAACAAATCCGCTCAGCAAAGATACAGATGGAGATGGATTAACAGATTATGAAGAAGTAAAAGAAGCTTTGTCAAGCTTAAGCACAGAATCAAATTTTTCAGTAACAGGATTAGCTATACTTGAAATAACTGGAAATTATGTAACAGATCCTTTGGATCCTGATACTGATGATGACGGGTTAATAGATGGAGATGAAATATTCTACCAGACTATTCCAGTAGAGCCAGATACAGATGGCGATGGATTATTTGATGGTGATGAAATACAGACTGTTATCGACTGGATTGGAATACAGGACAAGGAATCTATAAGATTATTTATAAATAAAGATGGATGTTTAATAGATGATGGCTGTGCAGGAGAGGAAAAATTAGGACCAGATGGAAAAAACAATGGACCTTTTGATGATGATTCAGACGGAGATGGAAAATCTGATTTTGAGGAAGTAAAAGGTGTTGACGGATTATTAAGCAACCCGTTTGATTCTAAAAACACATGCTCATTTGAATGCTCTGAATGGCAGCCAGATCCATGTAATGAAGGAGAAACACAGACAAGGTCATGTACACAAGCAGCAAACTGCCCAGGAGTAAGCTATAAGCCAAAAGAATCGCAGGAATGCAAGCCTGGATTTGAAGGATTAGAGGAAAAAGTCCCTTTCTTCACACCTATACATGTTTTGATAACCTTAATAATAATATCCGGCTATTACGGATTAATCTTAAGGAAGAAAAATTAAAAGATATTCTTATTAACCAAGAACTTTCTGAATTCTTCAAAGAATAAAATGCTGAAGCTTACTAACAAAACAATTCCCCACTGCAGTAACCCCAAAGGCTCTACTCCAAATATTGTATTTAAAGGAGTATACAATATTGCTAACTGCAAAATTACTGAGATTAAAACTGCCAATAGCAAATATTTATTGCTGAATAAAATACTGATTATGCTTTTATCAGATTTGAAATTCAAAACATTAAATAACTGAAACATAACAATTGTTGTAAAAGCCATTGTCTGCCCATAAGTCTTAAATACAAACAATGTTCCTGCTGTTATAACAGCAGCTAATAAAAACAAATGTATAAATCCATGCTTATCAATAATTTTTTCATCTATCCTTCTTGGCTTTCTTTCCATTATATCCTTTTCTTTAGGCTCTTCACTTAAAGCCAAAGCTGGAAGCCCGTCAGTTACTAAATTCATCCACAAAATCTGTATTGCTGTTAACGGCAATCCCCAGTTAAACATTATTGCCAAAAAAACAACTAAAACTTCTCCAAGATTGCTTGAAACCAAATAGCCAACAAACTTCTTGATATTATCATAAATTCCTCTTCCTTCCTTAACTGATTTTACAATAGACTCAAAGTTATCATCCAGAAGAATCATATCAGAGGCTTCTTTGCTTACTTCAGTTCCTTTGATGCCCATTGCTATCCCAATATCTGCTCTCTTCAAAGCAGGAGCATCATTGACACCATCTCCTGTCATAGCAACTATATTATTGTGTTTTTTATAATATTCCAGAATCTTGACTTTATGCTCTGGATTGACTCTTGCAAAAATATCATAATTTCCGATTTGTTCTAGATCTATTTTTTCTAATTCCTCTCCAGTTAGGCAGTTTCCTTTAAATCCTAGCTCTTTTCCAATCGCCAAGGCAGTTAGTTTATGGTCTCCAGTTATCATAACGCTTTTAATTCCTGCTCTTTTACACTCCTCTATTGCTGCTTTAACTTCTTCCCTTGGAGGATCAATCATTCCCATAAATCCTGCAAAAATTAAATCATCAATTTTTCCTTTGTCAGAATAAGCAAAACCCAAAACTCTTAATGCCTTTTCAGCCATCTTGTCATTTTCTTTTAGCAGTCTTTCTTTTTCCTTTCCTGTTAATAGTATAGTTCTTTTTTCAGTAATGATATACTTGCATTTTTTTAAGATAACTTCTGCAGCTCCCTTAAAATAAACTCTGTTATTTTTGTGAAAAGTTGCCATAAATTTTGTTTCAGACTCGAAAGGGATTTCATTTATTCTTTCTTCTTTGCTGTAAATTCCTTTTTCTGCAGCAGCTAATAAAGCTAATTCAGTTGGGTCTCCTGATTTTGTTTCTAAAATGGAATTGTTGCAGTTAGCCCCAATAGTCAGTAAAAGATTTAATTTTCTTGAGTCATATTCCTCATTATTATAATAAAATTTTCCTTCTTTATCATAGCCTTCTCCGCTGACTTTTATAGCTTTGTTGTCAAAGTAAATTTCCTTGACTGTCATCTCATTTTTTGTTAAAGTCCCAGTTTTATCAGAACAAATAACGTTTGTAGCTCCTAAAGTTTCTACTGCAGGAAGTTTTCTGATTAAGGCATTTGACTTAACCATCTTTTTTACCCCTAGAGCTAAGCTGATTGTAATAACTGCTGGCAGGCCTTCCGGTATTGCAGCAACAGCTAAGCTAATAGAAGCCAGGAAAATCTCCAATAATTCTATTCCTGCTACTAATCCTGCAGCAAATACAACAGCAATTATAACTAAGATTGTTATGCCCAAAAACCTTGCAAGACCGTTAATCTTTTTCTGAAGAGGAGTTTTTTCAGCTTTAGTTTCCTGGACTAAAGTAGCTATTTTTCCAATCTCCGTCTGCATTCCGGTCTTTACAACAACAGCCTTTCCTATACCTCTGGTAACCAAAGTCCCTGAAAAAATCATGTTTTTTTGGTCAGCAATGTTTTTTGCATCTACTATTTTTTCAATTTTGCTTACTGGATTGCTCTCCCCTGTTAAGGAAGCCTCATCTGTTTGTAGAGTATTTACATTGATTAATCTGCAGTCAGCAGGAACTTTATCCCCAGCTTCTACTTTTATTATATCACCAACAACTAGATTTTCTGCTAGAATTTCTTCTTCTTTTCCATCTCTGATTATTCTAACTTTTAATGCTTCTAGTTTTTTCAAAGCCTCTATTGTTTTTTCAGCTTTGTATTCCTGAAAAAAGCCAATTAACGCATTTAATACAACAATGACTAAAATTACAATAGAATCAGCAACCTCTCCAATAAAAAATGAAATTAAGGCAGCTAATATCAGTATTATGATTAAAAAACTCTTGAACTGGTTTAAGAATATTTTGAAAGGGGAAATTCCTTTTTTTTCCTTTAGCCTGTTTAATCCATATTTTTCTAACCTTAACCTTGCTTCTTCTCTGCTTAATCCAGAATCTTTTGTTTGTAATTCAGATAAAACCTCTTTTATACTCTCATTATAAAATTCCATTATTCATACTTTCGTATGGAATATATTTAAACTTTGCTACAGAAAGATTTATAGTGTATAATTTAGCGGACACCAGCAAACCATAAACATTTAAGTAAATATGAAATATTTAAAAAGACAGGAATAATTCCAAAAACAAAGATTTTATTGCACCAGTAGTTTAGGGGTAAAATCACGGCCTTCCAAGCCGTTGTCCTGGGTTCGAATCCCAGCTGGTGCATATTATAACAAAGTGATTAACATGGATATTGATGACTTTCAGGAATTGTATGAAAAAAGATATGTAAGAAACAATCTTGTTCTTGATAAATCATCACACGAATTTTATATTCAGCAAAACTGGGAGGTTTTTGAGAAGCTTACTGTAATGAGAAATCATAGGATTCCAGAATTAGCTTTGTTAAAAAGAGATCTTTTTGATATTATATCAGCATGGGATGATGAAGGAAACCGTATTGATACATTGTCAAATCTTTCAAAAACAAAAAGAAGATATCCGGCAAAATTAGAGCATATAGATAATGTTTCTTATCGAGTTGCTCTTAAAAAATTAGAGTATTATTCTCAATGTACACAATATTTATTATACAGCGAAATAGGAAAAAATCGAAATCCTTATTTTACAGCACATTTTACAGGAGAATTCAAAGGCGGAAGAGTCAGAATGACAGCGCCAAAAAAAGAAATTGGATATGTTACAATGATGCATAAATTTAGAGAGCATGATAAAGAGCTTTTTGAGGAAATGGTTGAACTGCATCTGTTTATGATAAAAAGAAGAAAGAAAAGATTATCAAGGGATTTTGAATTATACGGAAGAGGAGAAAGGGCATTTAACGGAATAATGAAGCATTCTGCAGTCTATCCTAGTTCTGGTTTTTAAAAAATAAAAAAAAGAATTATAAGTCGCTGCTTGTGATTATATCTAATCTTGCTTCAGAAGGCTTTACATTTGAATTCATGCCGACAAGGTATTTTACCCCTGCTCTTTCTGCCACACCGACTAATTCTCTGTCAATGCTTCCGTCAAAAACCAGAGTATGCACTTCCGACTTTAAGCCGCCTACAGTTGTAGCTAATTCGCTTGTAGGGACTTTTCCTAGGATATTATCACTTTGGTCCAGGATATAAGCTCCTCTTGTTCCAATTAAATTCTCAAGCATTTCTTTAAGCTTATCATGCCTGTCTTTTGTTAATATTGGTCTTTGGATAGGTCTTGACATAGGCCTGCTCATTGGTCTGCTACTCATTGGCCTATTTCCTGCTTGCGTGCTATTAAATCTATTATTTGCCTGGATAGGCTTTCTGAAATCTTCTTGTGTTCTTTCAGTTTTAGTTTTGGAAATGTCCAGCTTAACCTGCTCAACAGCTACCTTGCCTCTTAAGGCTTTATGGATTTCTTTTTTAGTTATTTCCTCAACTTCCTTTCCATCAGGAGCTTTGCATACAAAGTCTATATCTGCTACTTCACTAATCTCCCTTATTATTAGTTCACCGCCTTTGTCCCCATCAACAAAAACAGTTATTTCTTTCTTTCTGCTAAGGTCTATAATAGTCTGGGGCACATTTGTACCATTCATAGCTATTACATTCTTAAAACCATGTTTTAATAGGTTTAAAACATCAGCTCTTCCTTCTACAACTATTACTTCATCACTTTCATCTATGGCTGGTCCTGCTGCTAATCTGTCTTTTCCATATTCTTTTATCTCCATCATTCTGACAGATTGTGCTACTTCATCTGTCATTTCCTGAGAATCTGGCAATACAGAATCAGTTAGTGTTCTTAACAATTCTTTAGCTCTTTCCAAAACATAAGATCTCTTGCTTATTCTTATATCTTCTATCCTTTGAACCCTGACTTTTGCATTACAAGGCCCTATTCTCTGGATAGTCTCTAAAGAAGCTCCTACTATGGCAGTTTCTGCCTTGTCTAAAGAACTTGGTATAATAATACTTCCGGAAGTCTTTCCTGCTTTAGTTTCAATATTGACTTCTATTCTGCCTATTCTTCCGCTTCTTTGTAATTCTCTTAATTCTAATTCATTCCCTAATAATCCTTCTGTCTGGCCAAATACTGCTCCAATTATGTCTGGCCTGTCTACTACACCTTCTATATTGATGAATGAATGAACTATATACTTTGCACTTACTGGGCTTATCTTTCCCATTTTTACCATCTCCTATATTCATTTTTTTATCCATTGGTAATATAAATCTACTAGAACAAGACGTTAATCTAACTTAAAACCCTCTAAATTTGAATTTTAAGCCATTTTTAACCTTTTTTTTAGTTCAAATAAACATAAATTGGTGATAATTGTTTAATTGCGATTGTTTTTGCCTTGTTCGTAAATATGATATTATTGCCCACTTTACTGTCCCAAGCTCATTGTTGGTTTAACCTACTCGTTTGAGTATTCTCAAGCGGGCTTATACTTAAATCTTGTTTAAGTATTGTTTTTCAAATACTTTTGGATATATATACTTTTCCTTTAAGACTATATAAATCTTTCTATTTTTTTACTTTGTATTAGTAGTGACAAAAATATGGTTATGAGATTGAAGAATCTAAGGCTATAGGGCTTATAAACAGTGATGATAAAGGATTGTGTATATGAACTCTTAGTTTCAATAAGCAGGTGGGCTAGATAAATTGTTTTAATCTTGAGAATTCATTTTGACCTTTATTTGTCAAAACCCAACCTTTTTCTTTATCGTAGTTAAAGTATTCTTTACTTGATACTATCAAAAACCATTTTATTCGATTTCTGTCTAACTTTCCAGAATACTTTAATTTTTTACAAGCCATTAGAATCTCATTTGTCGATTTTAGAGATAATGTTCCAATAATTAATACTAATTGTTGCCAATGTTTAAGCGTAGAAGGCAAAACAAATTCTTCTCCGATAGTAGATTTGTCTAATTCTTTTAAAATTTTGAATCTTTTAATTTCTAAATCTAATTCTTTTTTTGTTTTTGCCTCTCTAACTCTAATTGTAGTTTCAATTTTCCCATGTGAAACCTTTGTTCTTGTAACATTATCACTGAGATTCTTATCTTTGATATACTTTTGAGGGTTTTTTGACATAATAATAAATTAATCTTAACTAATATAAAAACATAACGCCCACCTGCTTACTTTGGATTTTTCGGCTTCGCCTCCGCTCCTCGCCCCGCTACGCTCTCCCTACGCTTCGCTTCGGTCGGGACAGATAACAGAGATTATACACAATGCAGGTTAGGTGGCTTTGCGTATGTTAATCATCAACTTTATTAAGCAGATTACATAATTTTGTCATATTAATTGATTAAAATGTCACAAAAACCTTTTTATGTAGACTCCTGTATTTGGCTAAACCTCTGGAAAAAAGAGGGAGATGCAACTAAAGGAATTCCATATTGGAAGATAGCAAAAGATTTTATTGAAAGAATAATGTTTTCAGAACATGAAGAGATCATATATTCAGGATTTATCCTTAAAGAACTGAAATACAAATTAGATGAAGCTACTTTTAATGAAAAATTATTATTTTTCCAAAACGAAGAAAAAATTCATTTTGTAAAAGCAACAGAAGATGATTATTCTTTCGCTAGAAAACTAGAATCTGAATCTCAATATGAAATCAGCTTCTTCGATTGTTTACATATTGCTGTCTGTAAAAGATTAAACTTAATGTTAGTAACAAGAGATGATGATTTAATCGAATTCGCTAGAGAATATATTGAAGCAGAGAAACCAGAAAAAATTTCAGCCTAAGCTGTTAATCTCATCTAAGCTTATTTTTTCTTTAGATAGTTTCTTCCTAATCTCTTTAATCTCTTTTACAGAATCTCCAGTGTTTTTTATAGATCCAGCCTGTTGTTCAAGGATAAGTCTTCTAAGAGCATCTCTAACAACATCAGATTTGTTTGTGTAGAGCCCTCTATGAATTAGGTTATCTACCTCCTTGACAATTCCTGTTGGCAATCTAACTTGTGTAACTTCCATAATAATACTAATGTAGTACATATGTACTATATAAATCTTTTGCTTTTTCTTGGTTTTAGCGCCATTTTTTTATTTTAGTATGTAATCAAAATTATAAATTGAACGTTAATTAGTCGCCTAACCTCCACTTCTCCGCTCCTCGGCCCATACTGCGCTCTCACTTCCTTCGGGACAGATAACAGGAATTATATTCAATTTTGGGCTCGCCTTACAGGCACGCTTCGCTACCGAAAATTCTCAAAGTTGTTGTCTTCGTTAAAATTCACAAAAACGAGAAATCAAGATATTGCTATCGCAACATCATCTAACAAAATTTAAATGCAATAAAATTTCCATTTCTTAGAAGAGAAAAACAAAGGAGTTCAGCGCTTTGCCCATATAGTCTGCTTCGCAGAAATTTATATTTTTGAAGGAAAGCTTGTTGGTGGTTTAGGTATAGCAGGAGGAACTGTAGACCAAGATAAAGAAATCGTCAATGGTGTCATTAAAGCAATTGGCTCGGATATGCCTAAATAAATTTAATTATTGTCCACAAATATATAATATTATTTGAAATTGTGGACAACACTACAGCCTAAACTGCTCCACCACCACTTCAAACATCTTCTCGCAATATCCTTTCACTTTTTTTCCATTATAGAAATCAAGAGCTTCGTAATATTGTGGTCTTAATTTTACTGACACAAAGACTTTTGGATAGCCTGCCTGCATTAAAACCCAGTTCATTAATGCTCTTCCGGTTCTCCCATTTCCATCTTCAAATGGATGAATCTCTTCAAATTTAGCATGAACTAAGCAAGCCAAAACAAACGGATGAATCTTTTTCTTATTGTCATAATAGAATTTAATCATCTTTTTTAATAATGGTCTGACTTCTTCTGGCTCAGGCGGTATATGTTCGGCTCCCTCTATTTTAACAGGAAAGAAGCGCACTCTCCCAGGATACACAACCCCTGTATTTTGTGTTAATATTTCATTTACTTTTTCAAGAAACTCAGTGGTAAACTTTCCTCTGTACTTTTTTATAAACTCAAATGCCTCTCTTCCATTGATAGCTTCATTATAATCCTTAGGGGGAGCACCAGAGGGAATTTGTTTTTCTTTGATGATCAAATATGTATCTCGTAACGTTAACCTGTTTCCCTCAATGGCATTTGAGTTATAAGTAAATCTAATTAAAAAATCTGCTTCTTCTTTCTCTGCTATAGTCTTTGGAATTTGTTTAAGATGATTATTATAAACCTCTTTAAAATCATCAATAATCTCTAGTTTATTAGCATCCAGGTAATTTTCATTGTAAACTTTATATTCCTCAAGCCGAAGTTCTTTGAGTTTCTTACCTACTTCCTCTCGCGTAGGTTCTTTTTCCCCTAGTTTAATTCTTATTTTCTTCCATTTGTTTTCTCCTATGCGTATAGTCTTTCCGAGATAATAAAACGTCTTTTTTCCTGACTTTATCTTATCAATGTATGCCATAACATTATTATTGTCCACATTGTATATAAATTTTTCTAATTTGTGGACAACACTTGCTCTCCCTCCGCACCTTACCAATGGAAAAAAATACTTTAACCAAATGCGATGGTGCCAATCTCTCCACATATGGTGTTATATCTCCATAAGTTGTTTATCCTATACTTTTGGATGTATTCCTTCGGAAATAATTTCTTTGGTATTTGAATCCCACAAAATGCATTTTCTTTCAAGTCTTTTATCGCTCGGGTTAATCCCTTTTTTATTGGATCATTTTCTTTTAATTCATTAAAATCCCTTTCAAGTTCATCGGAGATAAATACTACTTTTGAAGGTTTAATCGTAGTTTTTTTCTTGTCTTTTCAAGAAGTAATTTGATTTCTTGTAATTTTGTCTTGTCTAGTTCTTTTCTTGTTATTGACATTGATTTGAGTTGACCTTCTATCGAACCTAGGATTCTTCTGCTTCTTGATTTTAACTCTCTTACGTTCCCAGAAAAATAAATATACTCGTTGATGAAATCAACCATTGATTTATGTATGTCCTTACTTCTTTCTAATTTGTGTTTAAAACTATCCTTCCAGCTATCCTTTCTCGCTCTAAAATATTTGTTCATAATTTCACCGATTTTATTTCAATCTCTGTCCACTTATCTAAATCTTCCTCAAAAGCGAAAAATTTCCTTTCATCTGATAGTTTATACAATGGTATAAATTACTTCTCAGCATGCAGATTCAGGAAAGCCTTAACTTCATTATACAAGCTATAACATTCATTGTCTAGTTTAGTGCTATAAGCTTTGAACTTGTCTCTCTGGAATATATTATCATAAAATGCCCTCATAAACTTCATGAAAGGAGTCTCCCACTTGTTCTCTTTATCAGAGATCAAGATTGCATCAAAATATATTGTAACATCACCTTTGATTCCCTTGCCTTTCTTTTTTATATTTACATGTCTTCCAGTCATGTTAAACCTTATGTTAATTTCAAATCTTGCGTAGTCATCAACATCTTTGCTCAAAATCCATATGATGGCAACACCTTTACCAGCAGGAATATCCTTGTCACTGTAGCTTTTTTCAGTTAATCTATATCCATTTAAGTCAGCCCAGCTTCTCATTATTTTAATTAATTCATGCATCTGAAAAGTAGAATTCTTTACATCAACCTTTAATTCAGGAACAACAATATCCTTCTCACTCATTCATTTATAGGGAAGATTTGGCTTAATAATAATTTCGGTTCTAATGCATTATATTCTAAAAACCTTTTTAAACTAATTAGTCCTTGGCTTACTTATGAAGAAGCAAAAAGTGAAGTACATAAATTGATTAAGAAAGCAGTAGGAAAAAGAATTGTTTCATCTGATGTTGAGGTTGGCACGTTCTTATCAGGAGGGGTGGATTCTAGTTTAGTAACATTGATTGCCGCTGATCTTATTAAAAATAGATTGAAAACATTTGGAGTCAGTTATAAAAAACATGATGAGTTACCTTATATAAAATATATTGCCGAAAAAACTCA
>JAGVZH010000040.1 GCA_018302745.1 Candidatus Woesearchaeota archaeon | reverse complement strand
GGCATTGACTTAAAAACAGCATAAATTTCTTTCCAGTTAAATTCTGCTTTTACCTCTTTAAATAAAATATCAAAGTTTTTGTGCTGCTTAACTAGTTTTAAGGCTGTTTTTGCTCCAATTCTATGAACGCCTTCATTATAATCAGTGCCGACTAAAATTGCCAATGCAAGCAATTGATCTAAAGTAATCCCCAGATGATTTAGAGTATCACTTAATTCAATTAAAGTAGGGCTTATTTTTACTGTTGATCCTGATGGAAGCTTTTTTCTCTGTGAAACTGTTAAATTAGTAAGCATCCTTGGACATCCATAAAGCAGAGCATCAAAATCAGAAGTTGCTACAGCATAAACATCATTATTTTCACATATAAAAGCTGCCTGCGCTTCTGCTTCTGAAGGCGCCTGTATTACTGGCATGCCCATTGCTTCAATTAATTCTTTAGACTCATCTAAAATCTCCCTGCTTAATCTTGTTGTTTGCTTAGAGTATTTTAAAACAGCTTCAACATCCTCCTCTTCCATAGCTTCTTTTAATTTTTTCTCTGCTATTTGTTTTCTATGCTCTCTTTCTTCCTGTGTTTTTAGTTTTAATAACGGAGGCTTGCCGTCAAAAACAACTGCCAACTGTATATTTCTCTGCATTAAATTGGAAAATCTTGAAAAAATCCCCTGCAAATGAGATGTTATTCTTCCCTGAGAATCCATTAAAGGAGTTCCATCTTTCTGCCTTATTGAAGACAAGAATTGAAAAGCCGCATTCGAGAAATCAACTGCTATTTTTTTATTGTTTAAATCATCAAAGCTTATCTCTTTTTTTGGTATTATCTCTGATAGTTTTACTCCCATTTACTTTCAACTGCTTATTTAATATAAAAATCTTACCAAAAGCTTTATATTAAAGTTAAATTGTTGGCAAAGCAAGGGGTGTCAAAAATAATAAAGCATCTTTCTCTGGATCATCTTGGAGGATATTATCATTATAGGACAAATAATTATAAAGTTGATTCTTTATGCAATGATTATCCTGAATTGGTTAGTTATCTTAATAAAATGTTTGAGGAATGCCCAAATGACTATTTTGAGTCTGGCCCAAGAAGCAGCTCCCTAAAATTTAAAATTGAGAATTTAGATGTTAAGAAACTAAAAAACCATGAAGTCTGTGAGTTGACAAGTCTGGGGTTAAAAGAAAATAAAAATAGATACTTGACTGCCCACTCTAAAGTCCAGGTTTTTATGCTTGAAAAAGATGATAAAACATTAGCTGTTGAAGTTCCGTTATGGCTTGAGCATAATGAATTAAATGAATTTCAGGGAATTTTTAATAGTGTTGAGCCTTTAACCGGACATATTGATGTTCTAAGATTGGAAGATGGAAAAATATGGATTTGGGATTATAAGCCCGATGCTGCCAAGGAAAAATATGCTTCAACTCAAGTTTATTTTTATACTCTGATGCTAAGCAAAAGAACTGGAATCCCACTAGATAATTTCAGATGCGGCTATTTTGATGAAAAAGATGCTTTTATTTTTAAGCCTGTTGAAAATATAAAAATAAGCAAAGAATTGAAAAAGTTATTTGAATTTCTTTAAGCTATGTTAAGCAATCTTTTTACTAGACTTCTTCTTTTCAAAGATGCTGGAATTATTGGAAATCCTTTTTTCCATAATTTTAACTGTTTTTTAGTCAGCATAGGCTCTGGGAAGTAAAGGACTGACATTCTTTGTTCTTCTTTTTGTTCTTCTTCAGATTGCACTAATTTCATTTGGACAGGCATTTCTGTTTTTGGTCTTTTCTCTACTCTAAGATCTCCAACTTCTAATTCTTCCTCATTATGCCATTCATCCATGTCCATTAAACCATAATCAGCTATATTCTCTATAAAAGAGTCTCTTACTGAGTATGTTAAGGCTTCAATATGCTCTCCCTTATTGTTAATTTGCATAACACTTGCATAAGTCTCTTCAGGGATTACCCTTTTATTTATCACTAAATAAGTTCTAGGATGTTTGCTCTCACTATTTATCCCGAAATTTATTCCTCTAAGAACTAAATTTCCATTATATTTGAAATCCTCTTTGTCAAATTTTTCATCTAAAGATGTTACAATAACTATTTTTCCTGCTTTTTCATCTAAATAATCCTTTACTTTGTCATTAAATCTTGATGTTATAATAATATCTGGATCTTGATTAAGAACATTTTCTATTTCATTAGTTGCTGGCATAACTAGTTCTGATGGTACTGCTTGAATCTTAGACTGTAAGCCTCCTATCCAGCCAATTTTATAGCCATTAACTATGTTTACTCCGCTGATTTGTTCTGCATAGTCTCTGGAATCTCTTTCTCCAGGAACATAAATTAAATCTTTTACTTTTAAAAGTTCTTCAAGTCCTGATTTTCTTTCTGATAATCTTGCTTCTGCTATTTCTACTGATCTTAAGAAATCCCCTGCTACTACTTTGTAAGTAAAGCCTTCTGATAATCTTTCTGCTGTTTTTGATAAAGATTCTCCATTATTATACCTATTAATAATCTGGTCTGCTTTTTGAAATCTTGCAAGTTCTTCTTCATTAAAAACAGACTGAACATAACCAGAAAGAATTTTTAAATTATAAAGCTTGTCATTTGTTAATGTATCCAGAGATATATTTCTATTTAGATTCTCTGTATCTTGTACATTTCCGACATATAGAATATGTGTTGCCATCTTAAATAGCCATATTTTTGATTATTTAAAGCTTTCTATTTTTACTATTTATCTGTAGTAACAAATAACAACCTTTATATATGAGTAATTTTTCTTATTAATACAATGGATCCAAAACAAATCCAAATATTGTATGAATCATTACAGTTAGATGCTTTAAAGAATTATTGTCAAATAGAGATAGAGAAAAAAGAAAGAGAAGCAGGAAGTTTGACAGTTAGGGGCAATGTCTTTAATCAAATTGGTGGAGATAAAGTTTTAGAGGATATTCTTGATACTTTAAAATTAGACGGCTCTAAAAGAAATAGGGTAAAAACGAGTCTTACAAGCACTTTTATTAATTGTAGAGCTATAGATCAATCCTTAGAAGATCTTAATAAGGATAAAGTCTTACCAGGAGTTATAAGACTAAAAGAAACTGCTTTAGTAAAAGAATTAGAAAAAAGAAAGGTTACTCCTAAATATGAAGGCAGTGACGATCAAAGAGCGAAAATTATAAGCAAAAAAATTTCAGAATTCAAAAAATATAAAGAACTATTAGATGCTTTAAGGGATAAAGTGGATCCAGATGGCAACCAAACCATTGAAAATGTTGCTAAAGAAGTTCTTGATGCATTAAGCATAAATAGGGGCTACATCAGATTTAACGGATTTTATGAGAGCTTAGGAAGTGGATTTGAAGAAAAAGTTGTCCAATATGCTTCAGAAATGGGTTTTATTGACACAGAACAACTGGAAGCAATTAAAGCGCATGACAGTCTTGTTAGTATTAAAAATAGGTTAAAATACTTAGACAGATTGATATCAAGCAGATTTGAACAAAGAAATGAAATAATTAAAGCTAAGCCAAAAGAAAGTAATAAAGATGGAAAAAGAGATATTATTGTGGATTACACAAATCAAGGAAAACTTCAAGTTAGCGTAGGTCCAAAACCTGTTGTTCATGATGCAAAAAGATTCAGCAGGGTTAATGGAAATGGGGATAAGATAACTATTAACGTTGCTATCCAGCAGCATAATATTAATCAAGCTCTTAAGGATGTTGAAGATCCAAGAATGAAATTAAGGTTAGAGGACATACTAAAAAAATTAAGTCCTGAAGACTTAGGGCTAGTCAGAGATAATCTTGTTCTTGATTTCAGCAAATTATCCAATTTCTTAGATAAATTTTATACAGGTAAATTTTCAGTAGAAGAAAAAGAACTTTTAGTTTGTAATATTAAATAAATTTTTATTTTATATAATTCTGAATTAATTTTTTTATAAAAAGAAAAAAAAGAAAAACTAAATTAAAGCTAGTTTTTCTGCTACTCTAGAACCTCTACCTACTAAGTATACTTTGCCCATTGTTTCTTTCTGGTATTCTGGGTTTACGTTTCCCAAAACTTTCAAAACAACGTCAGAAACTACTGTAACCTGCGGTCTGCCTGACTCAATTAATAAGTCGGTTATGTCTTCTGATTTAGATGATCCATGGATGTTTAAAGCCACTATTTGTGGACCTAATCCATTTTGTTCAACCAAACCATACTTTTCTTTTACATCTCTTACCCACAAGTTTGGAAATTCTTTTCCATATCTCTTGGCTAATTGTTTAGCTAATGCATGATCAACACTGTCTCCTGCTAATGGAGAACTTGCAGTTAACCCATCCATTGGTCTTGTACCATCAAAGTAACCTGCATCATGTGAGCCTGCTCCGATGTCATCCCAAAGGCTATGTCTGGCATCTTTCATTGAGACCTTACCTGCTTCTATTGCTCCCCAAGGAGCTGTGTATGCTTGTGATACAATCATAGCATTTCCTGTTACTGCATATGTTTTAAGCAAGTCTCTTAATTCTTTCTTGCTTTCAGAAGCAGCAACAACTGGTGCTGATATAGCTCCTACTAAGCTTTCACTTGGTTTAGCACTAACTTTTCTTGCAAGCTTATTTACAATTTTTCTTACATCTGCTAAATTTCTCTGAAATTCATCTGATGTGCTTTGCTCGTAACCTGCTATCTGACCTCTTTCTAAAGGTCTTGTAACAGTCAAAAGATCTCTGTATTCATTGACTTCATCGCCAACTAAAACAGCATCTTCCAATCTTGCATCTTTCTTAACAGCACCTAACTCTTTTAAAGCATCAAGTGCTTGGTAATCTGTAGGTCTACCTGCTAAAGTTAATATTTTAGCAACTCTTACTTCCTCGTTTCCATTATCCTTTGTCCTGTATAGAACTCTGCTTTCAGATGTTCCTAAGTCAAATGATAAATATTCTCTTACTGCGTTTGTCATTTTTACTACTCGCCTCCACGAATATTATTTCCCCTCTTTTATTCCTACTACTGGGGAGTGGTACTTATTTATAAAGCTTTCGGTGATTAAGAAAGAGTTATTAAATTTGCTGTGTAAGGCTTTATATGGCTAAAATTGGATTTTATCCTCTGGACATAGATGAAAAAGAAGGAATTAGGCTATTTGGCAGAACTGAAGATGGAAAAAGAATAATGGTTATTGACAAAAGCTACAAACCTTATTTCTATATAATTCCTGAAAAAGAGATCAATCTAGAGAAATTTGTAAACAAAATAAAGGATGTTGAAGTAGAAGAACAAGGTATTTACTACACTATAGAAGACTTAGAGGTTATTGAAAAGGAATATGAAAGCAGGAATGTTAAGGCAATAAAAGTTACTGTAGACAAAACATCTTCTATAAGAGTGATTAAAAACGAGTTAAAAAATCTTCCGGAAGTAAAGGAGATTTTAGAGTGGGATATTCAGACTTATAAAAAATACCTGATAGACAGGGAAATAACTCCATTAACTTTATGCTCTGCAGAAGGTACTATAACAGAAGCAAAAGAAGGCTTAGAGTTAAGAGGAACAGTAAATCAGGAAAGCGAGAAGGCTTATGAAAAATATAAGATTCTGGCATTTGATATTGAAATATATGGATTTTTGGGAGATGAAGAAAACAGCAATAATCCAATTATTTCTTTAGCCTTATACGGCAGCAATGATTATAAAAAAGTGATAACATGGAAAAAGTTCAAAGATGCTGATGAAAATGTTGAGGTTGTTGCATCAGAAGCTGAGCTTATTGAAAGATTTAAAGAGCATATTCTTGGCTACCAGCCTGATTTTTTGGTTGGATATTACAGCGACGGATTTGATTTTCCGCAGCTTAAAGAGAGAGCTAGAAAATATAAAATAAAACTGGATCTTGGAGCAGATGGAAGCAATGTTAATTTCTCTAAAAAAGGAAGAACAAAAAGCTCCAAAATATCTGGAATTGTTCATCTCGATATTTACAAATTTATAAGCACAATTATGGCTGGCTCTCTACATTTAGATTCTTACAGCCTTGATATGGTTTCTAATGAAATACTGGGTGACGGCAAATTAAGCATGAATTTTATAGATATTAATGAAGCATGGGAAAAGGGGAGTATAAAAGAAATCTGCGATTATAATCTTCATGATTCCAAATTAACTTTTCAGCTAACAGAAAAAATTCTTCCAAACTTAGTAGAGATGGTTAAGATTATAGGCATCAACATATTTGATGTCTGCAGATTAAGCTATGGGCAGCTGGTTGAAAATTATCTTATAAGGAGAGCAAAAGAATTTAATGTTTTAATTCCGAATAAGCCTTCTGGAGATATAATTGCTGTAAGAAGAGTTCATACTTATCAGGGCGGATTTGTCATGGAGCCAAAACCAGGCTTGTACGAAAATCTAGTTGTTTTGGATTTTATGTCCTTGTATCCAAGCATAATTGTCAGCAAGAATATCAGCCCAAGCAGCTTAAACAAAAGTAAAGGCTATAAAAGCCCTGATATTGTAGAAGAGTCTGGAAGAAAAGTGAATTATTATTTTGATAAGAAAGAATCTTTCATCCCTTCTGTAATAAAAGACATTATCTTGAGAAGGCAGAGGATTAAAGAAATTCTGAAAGGTAAAAAAGATTCTGTCCTAAAAGCAAGAAGCTATGGATTAAAAACAATCATGAATGCAGCATATGGGTATTACGCTTTTTTCGGCGCAAGGTGGTATTCAAAAGAGTGCGCATCTGCCATAACTGCCTTTGCAAGAGAATATATCCAAGAAGCTATTAAAGGAGCTGAAAAATTTGGACTTAATGTAATCTATGCAGATACAGATGGATTCGCAGCTGTATTAAATAAAAAAACTGAAAATGATATTCTAAACTTTTTAGATAAACTGAATGATGAACTGCCTGGATTAATGGAATTAGAGCTGGAGGATTTTTACAAAAGAGGGATTTTTGTTTCTAAAAAAGGGGAAGGATCTGGGGCAAAGAAAAAATATGCACTAATAAATAAAGATGGGGAATTAAAAATCATCGGCTTTGAGACTGTCAGAAGAGACTGGAGTTTTATTGCAAGAAAAACCCAGAAAAAAGTTTTGGAGATAATTCTTAAGGAAAATGACGGAGAAAAAGCCATGAATTACGTAAAAGATGTAATCTCTAAATTAAGAAAAAAAGAAGTAAAGATAAAAGACCTGATAATTTTCACTCAATTAAGAATGAAGCTTGAGGACTATGTGCAGATTGGCCCGCATGTTTCTGTAGCAAGAAAAATGCAGAAAAAAGGGGTTAAAGTCGGAGTTGGAAGCCCTATCTGGTTTGTCATTAAATCTGGAAAAGGAATGATAAGAGACAAAGCAGATATTCCTGAAAATGTTAAAGAAGGTGGTTATGACGAAGATTACTATGTTAATAATCAGATAGTTCCTAGTGTGGAAAGAATTTTTGATGTTTTAAAGTATAATAAGGAAGATTTAATAAAAGATAAAACTCAAAGCAGTTTAGGGGATTTTTAATGGACAAGGAAACAGAAAAAAAATGGATTGAAGCTGGAAGAATTGGCTCTGCTGCATTACATCTTGGAGCCAGGCTGATAAAACCAGGAATAAAACTTGTAGAAATTGCTGAAAAAGTAGAGCAAAAAATCATAGAAATGGGCTGCAAGCCTGCTTTTCCATGCAACATATCCAGAAATGACTTGGCTGCACACTATACTCCTCCTCATAATGACCGGGAAATTTTTGAAGAGGGAGATATTGTCAAATTAGATGTTGGTGCACATATTGATGGCCATATTTCTGACAATGCAACAACTATTGACTTGGGAAATAATTATCCTAAATTAGTAAAAGCTTCAAGGGAAGCAGTTAATAATGCCATTAAGATTCTTAAGCCTGGATTAGAAATCAGGGAAATTGGCAAGGTAATATATCAGACAATAATTGACAATGATGCCTATCCAATAACTAATCTATCAGGACATGGTATAGATATTTACAAGCAGCATGCAGTCCCTGGAATTCCGAATTATGACAACAAAAATGAGAATACATTAAAAGAAGATCAGGTTATTGCAATTGAGCCTTTTGCAACTTTGGGGAATGGAAGTGTTGGAGAAGGTGCTCCTTCTGGAATATACAAAATTGAGACTCTGAGGCCTGTTAGAAGCGACATTGCAAGGCAGGTTTTGAAATTTATATCAGAAGAATACAAAACATTGCCTTTTGCAAAGAGGTGGGTTGTTAAAAAATTTGGCAGCAAGGGAAATTTAGGCATGGCATTATTAGAAAGGGAAGGTATTCTATATAGTTACCCTCAACTGCCTGAATTAAGCAAAAGCATAGTAAGCCAGGCAGAACATACAATTATAATCAAGGACAAGCCTATAGTAACAACAATCTCAGACTAGCATATGGATTTATAAACTCTGAAAATAACATCATTTTATCAAATTTATAAGGAGAATATAAAATGGCAGAATACAATGGATATTGCATGAA
>JAGVZH010000010.1 GCA_018302745.1 Candidatus Woesearchaeota archaeon | reverse complement strand
TCATTCTTTTGGGGCATAGCATCACACTCCTTTTAGCTTTGCAGCATAAAGGAGGCTATGCCTCTATTCTACTTAAAACTTAGGATTGCACCAGAGCCCTAAAAATGAGTTTTGATACAATCCTTTTTTGTGCCATTACCATATATTAAAAACATATATTCTGAGGTCTTAGGGCTTTTAAAGCTAAAACAAAGAATTTAAATATCATGTATGTTTGATATATCCATACTTGGTGAGATAGATAGAATGAAAGAAAGAACCTCTCAGGTTCATCAAGAAATCGATGAATTTGAGCATAAAACTAATGAAGTTATTTCTCATATTTTGCCCCAGATTGAACACTACCTTAAGGTTGAGGCAAAGATAAGGAGAATGGAATTATTTGCTAAAAATATTCCTAAAAAAGACAAAGAGAGAGCTGTTGAAGCAGTAAGAGAATATAAAAAAGAGTCTTGGGAAAAATACTTAAAGAAGCACAAAACTAAGGAAAGGGCAGAAAAACAATTTATAAAAGATTTTAACATAAATTTAGTATGATTATTTTCTAAATGCTGACTTGAGCTTTTTGTTTAATTTATCCTCATTAGATTCAAAATTTCTAGCATCTAATCCCAAAAAAGTAGCCAATTTTCTGAACTCTCTATCATTAGAATAAACAATCTCAATATCATTGGATAAGCAATATGCTAAAATGAATTTATCTATTTCACCAGCTCTAGATTTTGTCTTCTTTGCTTTACTCCTCACTAATTGTATATTATTTTTTCCAATATTCGGATTATCATCAAGTTGTATTTTATTTTCTTTTAGAAATTTGTTTATTGCTTTTTTAGTTTCTTCTTTATCTTTGTACATCCCATCATAGGGAGATTTATTTAATAAAACTCCTAACACTTCATCATAAATTATATTATTAATCCATACTATATTTTCTTCATCAAAAATATCTAAAACATCTTCTCCGTATTTTTCTTTTTTATACCACATCATAAAAATTATAGGATTAGCATCAAGCAAAATCTTTTTCTGAGGCAGTATTAAATTACCATCTTCATCTACTTTTAAATGCAATCTCTCAATAGTAACTTGATGGCTACTTTCCAATTTCATCACGATAAATATATACTTTTAACTATTATAAATATTAGCCTACGCAAATATAGATTTTAGACCTGATCTTCATTAAAATTAACTTTTTGTGCAAAACCAATCCATCCGAAATCTTTATATATAGAATTAACGCCGTTAATTTATGTTACAGCCACAAGAGATAGAAGTTTTATACATAATACCTGCAATAAGAAGAGAATTAGCCAAAGCTTTAATCAAATTCAGCTTATCCCAAAAAGCAGTAGCCCAAATATTAGGAATAACACCAGCAGCGATCTCCCAGTATATTTCAGAAAAAAGAGCTAAAGAAGTCAAGTTTAATGAAGAATTCCAAAAACTAATAGATGAATCAGCAAAAAAAATAGCACAAAACCACTTTTTAGTCATACAAGAGATTAATGAATTATGCCGTGATTTTAGAAAATCAGACTTAATCTGCCAGGTTCATAAGCAATTAGACACTTTTGACAACAAAATTTGTGATTATTGTAAAAGATAGGAGGGAAAAATGGAAACAATACAGCAAAGTAAAATTACAGAAGATACTCTCATAGGAGAGATAGTAGACAAATTTCCTGCTGCAGTTGAGCCTTTAATGAAAACAGGAGTTCACTGCATAGGCTGCGGAATATCGCCAATAGAAACTTTAGGGCAGGGTCTTAGAGGGCATGGGATGACAGATGAACAAATAACTAAAATAGTAAAAACCTTAAATGAGGCAGTTGAAAGATCTGAAAAGTCTTCTGAAGGAATAACAATAACTGACAAGGCTGCTGACAAAATAAAGCAGCTGCTAAAAGCAGAAAACAGGGAAGGCCAGGGATTTAGAGTTGAGGTTTCCTCAGGAGGATGTTCTGGATTACAATATATCTTTGACTTTGACGAGTCACCAAAAGAGAATGATGAGGTTTTTGAAAAAAATGGAGCTAAAATCTTCATAAACAAGGATACACTTGAAAAATTAAAAGGAATTACAATTAATTATGTTGATTCATTGCAGGGTTCTGGTTTTAAGATTTCAAACCCAAATGCAGCAGGAACCTGCGGTTGCGGATCATCCTTTTATTAAAAAATGGAAACTTCATTTCAGGAAACCAGAGAATTTTTAGACAAGCCATCTACTTTGAAGTATGCTTATAAGGCAAAAGAAGGCATTAATGAAGATGTTGTAAGGGAAATCTCCAAAGATAAGACTGAACCTAAGTGGATGCTTGATTTCAGATTAAAATGCCTGGAAATTTTCAACAAACTGGAAACACCTAATTGGGGGCCTGATTTGTCTGATTTAGATTTGAATAAAATAACTTATTATGTAAAGCCTGAAGCAAGAAAAAACTCCAAAGACTGGAAGGATGTTCCTGAAGATATTAAAAAAGTTTTTGATAAATTAGGAATTCCAGAAGCAGAAAGAAAAACCTTGGCAGGAGCAGGAGCCCAATTTGAGTCTGAAGTTGTGTATCATAACATAAGGGAGGATTTAGCAAAACAAGGCGTTATTTTCGTTGATTGCGATGTTGCTTTAAAAGAGCATGAAGAATTATTTAAAAAATATTTTATGAAATGTGTTCCGCCAACTCTGCATAAATATGTTGCCTTGCACGGGGCATTTTGGAGTGGAGGAACTTTTATTTACATTCCAAAAAATGTAAAAGTTGACATGCCTCTGCAAGCATACTTTAGAATGAATTCCGCCGACATGGGGCAATTTGAACATACTTTAATTATTGTAGATGAAGGCGCCGAACTTCACTATGTTGAAGGATGCTCTGCCCCTCAATATAACAACAATTCACTTCATGCTGGATGTGTAGAAATCTTTGTTCATAATAATGCAAGGATGAGATATTCAAGTGTTGAAAACTGGTCAAAAAACACATACAACTTAAACACAAAAAGGGCTTTTGTTGAAAAAAATGCAGTAATGGAATGGGTAACTGGCAATATGGGATCAAAACTTAGTATGGTCTATCCATGTTCAATGTTAAAAGGAGAAAATTCAAGAGCAGATCATCTATCGATTGCTTTTGCAAACAAAAACCAAAATCAGGATGTTGGAGCTAAAATCTATCATTTAGCTAAAAATACATCTTCAACAATAGTAAACAAAAGCATTGCCAAAGGAGGAGGAATTGCTTCTTACAGAGGATTGGTCCATATCAATAAAAATGCTATTCATTCAAAATCTAATGTCCAATGCGACGCTTTGATGACAGATAATGAGTCAATATCAAACACAATTCCTTACATGAAAAGAGAAAATAAAAAATCCTCAATAGAGCATGAAGCTACTGTCTCAAGAATTGGAGAAGAGCAGTTGTTCTACTTGATGTCCAGAGGATTATCAGAAGAGGAAGCGAGAAAAATGATTGTTTCCGGATTTATAGAGCCGATAATAAAAGAGCTGCCAATAGAGTATGCAGTAGAGATGAATAAACTAATAGAGATGGAGATGGAGGGCTCATTAGGTTGACAGCCTCAAATTTTACATATGGAATTAAATACACTAAAACAGAAGTCTATAGAAGCTTTTTCAAAGTTGCCAGACTATAACTTTAAGTATGGCTTGAACATTACTTTAAATCCGCCTAAATTAAATTTAAATGAAATAAAGAACTCTCTGGATTCTACTTCATACATACATTGCCCATTAAACATAATATTAAAGTCAAAAAAAGATAAGGATTCTTTGGATTATCTTAATTCAGTTATTCCTTTTAACACAAACAAGTTTACTTCCCTGCATTATTCTGAATTAAATGACTTTATGTTTATTACAATACCTAAAGGCTCCCAAAATAAAGAACCAATTGTCCTGAATAATGATACCAGCAAAAACACCTTTTCTCATGTTATTGTCTTGGCAGAGGAAAATTCCAAAATAACAATTATTGACAAGGACTTTTCAGAAAAAGAGTCTGATTATTACAGTAAATGTGTTGAATTAATACTAAAAGACAACGCTAAAATTAATTATATTCACTTGCAAAATTTAAAAAATAACAGATTTAATTTTTGTCTTAAAAAAGCCAAAACATCCAAAGACTCCAATGTTAAATGGTTTGATTTATTTACTGGCTCTGACTTTTGCGTTTCAAGAACAGAATCTAATCTGGAAAAGGAAGGCGCATCAACAGATTCATTGGGTGTTTTTATTGGTACTAATAACCAGCAATTTGATGTTAATAACTCAACAAAGCATGTTGATCCCTATACAGTTTCAAATATAAGGGTAAAAAATGTCTTTGACGACAATTCTAAATGCATTTACAACGGATTAATCAGAATTGGAAAAAACGCTTTTAAATCATCAGGATATCAAAAAGCAGATGCATTAACCTTGAATGAAACAGCTGAAGTTGACGCTGTTCCTCAATTGGAAATTGAAAATCATGATGTAAAATGCTCCCACGGAACTACAATGGGGGAAATTGACAAATCCCAGATGTTCTACCTTATGTCAAGAGGACTATCTGAAAAAGAATCCAAACAAATAATTGTTTCCGGATTTATAGAGCCGATAATAAAAGAAATTCCAATTGAAGAGATTAAGGATGAAGTAACTGAATTAGTTAAAAATAAAATAAAATGAATGTTAAAAAAGACTTTCCAATATTTGAAAACAATGAAGGATTGATTTACTTAGACTCATCTGCAACTTCTCAGTCACCAAAACAAGTAATTAATGCTATAGCTGATTTCTACAATAAATACAAATCTAATATCCACAGAGGAGTCTATGATTTAAGTGAGATGTCCACAGAACTGTACGAAAAATCAAAGGAAAAATGCGCATCTTTCCTAAACTGCAATCCTCAGGAAATAATTTACACCAAAAATGCTACAGAAGCATTAAATTTAGCAGCTTATTCACTAACTTCTGACTTAAAGGAAGGGGATGAAGTTTTAGTGACAGAAATGGAACATCACAGCAATTTTGTTCCATGGCAACAATTGTGCAAGTCAAGAAATTTAAAATTTTCGGTAATTAAAGTAAATGAAGATTTTACTTTAGAAAATATTGAAAATAAAATAACTGAAAAAACAAAAATTTTGGCTTTAACCCATGTTTCTAATGCAACAGGGAGTGTAAATGACATAAAAGAAATATGCAAATTAGCTAATGAGAATAATATTATTACAGTTATAGATGGATGCCAGTCTGCGCCTCATAAAAAAATAGATCTTAAAGACTTAAATTGTGATTTTTTTGCATTTTCAGTGCATAAAATGCTTGGTCCAATGGGATTAGGAATATTGTTTGGTAAAGAAAAACTCTTAGAAAAATTATCCCCTTTCCTTTACGGAGGAGATATGATAAGGGATGTCAGAATTGATGATACTGATTTTAATGATATTCCATGGAAATTTGAGGCAGGAACTCCTAATGTTGCTGCAGCAGTGGGATTTTCAGCAGCTATTGATTACTTAAATAAAATTGGGATGGAAAACATTGAAAAATATGAAAATGAATTAAAAGAATATGCTTTAGAAAAACTTTCAGAAGTAGAAGGAATTAAAATCTACAAGCCAAAAAGCCAGGCAGGAATAATTTCCTTTAATCTTTACAATAATGATAAATTGATACATCCTCATGATGTGTCTGCAGTATTAAATGACAAAAAAATTGCCATAAGGTCAGGACACCATTGTGCTCAAGTTTTGATGGACAAATTAAAAGTTCCTGCAACATGCAGAATAAGCTTTTATATTTACAATACAAAAGAGGATATTGACAAAGTTGCTGAAGCTTTAAAAGAAGCCAGGAAGGTGTTTAATTAAAATGTCAATTTACAGAGAAAATATAATGGATAACTATAAAGAGCCAAGAAATTTTGGCAAATTGGATAGTTACAACATTGAATACTCTGACCAAAACCCATTATGCGGAGATAAAGTCCATATTTATCTAAAAGTAGAGGGTGGAAAATTAAAAGATATTAGATATGAGTCAGAAGGCTGTGCAATTTCAATAGCAACTGCATCGATATTATCAGAGGCTATCAAGGGCAAGAACATCGAGGATATTAAGAATCTTGAAAGAAATGATATTTTAGATATGATAGGAATAAAATTAACTCCAATGAGAGTAAAATGCGCAATGCTTTCATTGGTTGCAATTAAGAAAGGGCTGAATAAAAATGAAGCTTAAAGTAGAAAATATAACAGCAGAAGTAGAAGGAAAGGAAATTATAAAAAACATTAACTTAGAAGTTAATCAGGGAGAAGTTGTAGCTTTAATGGGTCCAAATGGCTCCGGAAAGACAACTTTAAGCAATGTCTTGATGGGAAACAAAAATTATGAATTAAAAAAAGGCAAAATAATTTTAGATGATAAAGACATTACAAATTTAACAACAGACAAAAGGGCAAAAGAAGGTTTATTTTTGTCATTCCAGCATCCTCCAGAGATTTCAGGCGTGACAATTTCAAGCTTTATTAGATCTGCAGTAAATTCAAGAAGAGAAAACAAACTTTCAGTAATTGATTTTAAAAAAATATTAAAGGAGAATATGGATTTTTTGGGAATAGATGAAAGTTTTGCGAAAAGATACTTAAATGAGGGTTTTTCAGGTGGAGAAAAGAAAAAAATGGAAATTTTGCAGCTACTAATGCTAAAGCCAAAAATAGCCATTTTAGATGAGGCAGATTCAGGGACAGATATAGATGCATTGAAAATTATAGCTAAAGGTATTAATAAAGCTAGAGAAAATGGAACAGGAATTTTAATAATTACCCATTACCAGAGAATATTAAATTATGTCCACACAGACAAAGTAAATGTTTTAATTAATGGAGAAATTAAAAAAACTGGTGGAAAAGAACTGGTAGATCAATTAGAGAAAGAAGGCTATAAATTAATATGATATACTTAGACCATTCATCCTGTACTCCAGTAAGAAAAGAAGTTCTAAAAACAATGCTGCCTTATTTCTCAGAAAGATTTGGCAATCCTTCAAGCTTAAACAATCCTGGAAAAGAAGCTAAAGAAGCCTTAGATAATGCAAGGGAAAAAACTGCAAAAGTTTTAAACTGCTCTTCATCAGAAATTATTTTTACTTCTACAGGAACAGAGTCTATTAACTTAGCTTTAAAGGGGCTGTATAAAGACAAAAAACACATCATAACCCAGAAAACAGAGCATCCTGCTGTATTAGAAACATGCAAATTCCTAGAAACCCATGGTTTTAAAGTAACTTATTTGGATGTTGATAAAGATGGAATAATCAATCTAAGTAAGTTAGAAAATTCAATAATAAAAGACACTTTCTTAATTTCAATTATGTATGCAAACAATGAAATTGGAACTATACAGGATGTAAAAGCAATAGCTAAAATTGCACATAAGCACAATGTTCTTTTTCATACAGATGCCTGCCAAGCTTCTTTATTAAATCTGGATGTTAAAGACTTAGGTGTTGATTTGCTTACTATTAATTCAACTAAATTGTATGGACCAAAAGGCGCTGCTTTGCTTTATAAAAAAAATAGCATTAAGATGAAATCAGTGATGCAAGGCGGTGGCCAGGAAAATAATTTAAGGTCTGGAACACATAATATTCCTGCTATAGTTGGTTTTGCATCTGCTCTGGAATTAATACAAAAAGAAAAGGACAAAGAAAATAAAAGATTAACTGAATTAAGAAATAAAATAATCCAAAGAATACTAAAAGAGATTCCAAATACTGAACTAAATGGTCATAATGAAAAAAGATTAGCAAACAATGTAAACATTTATTTTAAAGATATAGAGGCTGATTCTTTATTATTGAAATTAAATGATAATGAAATTTATGCTTCTATTGGTTCAGCGTGCTCTTCTGCTAAATCAGAGCCTTCTCATGTTATTAAGGCAATTAAGGGGGAAAAGGCAGCTAAAAATTCTATAAGGTTTTCATTGGGAAAATTAAATAAAGAAAGTGATGTTGATGTTCTAATTGAAACTTTAAAAACATTAGTAAAATGAATTATAAAATAGTAAGATATGGCAAAAAAAACCTGTTCCAATAATTCTTTATTTAGTAAAGAAATAATCAAAGGATAAAATTAAATCTTCTTTCAACTATTGGGATTTTAGCTTTTTCTTTCTTCCTTAATTTAATTAAACCTAATCCCTCTAAATACTTAATATCCCTGTCAACGGACTCAAAAGGTCTTTCCAATTCTTTTGCCAGTCCAGATATAGAATGTATTTTTTCATTTCTTATTGTGAATATCAGTCTTATTCTTTCAGGGCTGAAAACTTTGCTGAATGTTTTTGGGGTTAAGACTAATTCAGGATGCCTTGATTTGATTTTTTCCCCTTTTTCTACAGCATCCCAGAACTTTGTTCTTTCCTTTTTTTCCTTTTTTATGTTAGTAATAATCCTTATTCTAACACTTCCAGCTTTTAACATTTTTTACATCCTCCTTAATTTTTAGAGCTTATTTTTAAGCATTCTGCCCAATTTTATTACATAATCTTCAATATCTTTTAATCTCAAGTTAATTTCTTTAACCTCTTTTTTGTCTATTCTATGGATGTGCATTTTCGATATCTTAAATTTATGCTTTGTATTATCTGCTCTTACAACTGGAATCCAGTTTCCTCTTTTAAACACCATATACTGGCATTTTATCTTGTATCCAAATGGATATTCTTTCCTCTCCGCCTTGATTACCTTTATAGCAAGCCTTTCTGTTTCTGTTAATAAGTAATCTCTGTTTAGTATTATTTTCACCATATCCAATCGTGCTTAATTCACCTGCCTTTTTAACATATAACATCCCAAGTTATATAACCTATAAAGTTATATATAAACTTTTCTCTTTATTATGCTCTTTCATGAATCGAATTAAATTTATATACTCCACCCCATTCTAATCTGCTACTCAATATTAAGGACCTATAGTATAACCTGGATTAGAACGCGACCTTGCGGAGGTTGAAATCAGGGTTCAAATCCCTGTAGGTCCGTTTCTAAACAAAAATATTAAAAGGGCTTGTAAATCATTATTTATATAAAGGGCCTATAGCTTAACCCGGATAAGAGTCTTCGGCTTCGGTTATTTAGAGGAAACCGAATGATGCAGGTTCAAATCCTGCTAGGCCCGTTTTTTTCAAAATGGCAAAAAAAGAATCTCAAGGGTTAACTGTAAAAAAGGATGAAGATATATCTGAATGGTATACTCAGGTAATTCAAAAAGCTGACATGGCGGACTATACCATGGTATCAGGATGTATTGTATTCAAGCCTAATTCTTATGAAATATGGGAAAGAATTAAAGATGAAACAGATAAAAGATTAAAATTAATGGGGATAAAAAATTCTTACTTTCCCCTATTGATTCCAGAAAGTCTATTGACAAAAGAAAAAGAGCATGTAGAAGGATTTTCTCCAGAGGTAGCATGGGTAACTGAAGGAGGGGGTAAAAAACTAAATGAAAAGTTGGCAATAAGGCCTACATCAGAAACAATAATGTATGATTCCTACTCAAAATGGATAAGAAGCTGGAGAGATTTGCCTTTAAAATTATGCCAGTGGAATAATGTAGTAAGATGGGAATTTAAGCATGCAGTGCCTTTCTTAAGAACAAGGGAATTTTTATGGGTAGAGGGGCATACTGTTTTTGCAGCCAAAGAAGAAGCTGAAAAAGAGATGAAAGATATTATGGAATTGTGGCAGTTAATCTGCAACGATTACTTGGCATTACCTTCATTGGCAGGCCAAAAAACTGAAAAAGAAAAGTTTGCAGGTGCAGAATATACACAGACTTTGGAATTCTATCTGCCAAGCGGAAAAGCTGCCCAAGGACCTGACGCTCATTTTGACGGTCAAAAATTTGCAAAGGCATTTGACATTAAATTTTTAGATAAAAATGAAAAAGAGCAGTATGTTTACCAAAATACGTGGGCAATAACAACAAGAATGCTCGGTGTTATGATAATGGTTCATGGAGATGACAGGGGATTAATAATACCTCCAAAAATAGCTCCTACACAAGTTGTGATAGTTCCAATATTGACAAAAGATGACAAGGAAAATGTATTAAAAAAAGCTTCAGAAATAAAAGAGGGATTAGAAAAAAAATTCAGAATTTACTTGGATGACAGGGAAAATTATTCCCCTGGATGGAAGTTTAATGAATGGGAGTTAAAAGGAATTCCAATAAGATTAGAAATTGGTCCAAAAGACATAAAAAAAGATCAGGTTGTACTAGTCAGAAGAGACTTAAATACAAAAAAAGAGATAAAAATATCTCACTTAAAAGATGAGGTTGAAGCTTTATTGGAAACAATCCAAAAATCTTTGTTTATGAAGGCAAAAAAGCTTCTTAATGACAATATTGCAGAAGTTAAAAACTGGAAAGAATTTGAAGATGCTGTTAAAAATAAAAAAATAGTAAAGGCTAATTTCTGCAATGTGACAGAATGTGAAGATGAAATAAAGTCTAAATTAGAAGGTGCTAAAGCATTAAACATTCCTTTTAATCAGGAAGGATTGGAGAAAAATTGCGCTCATTGCGGAAAAAAAGCTAAAGTTATAGCATACTTCGCTAAATCCTATTAACTAATCTCCTGAATAACAATGCAATTTTTTTAAATAAATTAACATCTTCTATATTAATATTAACGGTTGCTATAGTTTCATACTTATTGCCATTCTTATCTTCATAAGTTATTTTTATATCAACATCATTGCTTCCAACTTTTAAATTAAAGGCATAGAACGGCAAAATTATGGTCTGTCCTGTGTCAAATTCCTTTATTTCTAATTCTCCGATGTTATTTCCAACATTTATCACAGCATTATATACTATTGTATCTGGCTGGATAAAGAAGCTTAGATTGCCGATTTCATCATATTTCAATGGCTTGGAAATTTCAATGTCTTTTATTTCAATATTAGGTATTTTCAAAAACTTAAAATCAGGATAACTATATTTTACAAAATCGGAGCTTTTGGCCACTACGAATATGTCTTCTGCTATTCCATCTTTTAAAAACTTTAACTCTTTTTCTTGGCTGACTCCTAAGTCTAAATACCTGCAGTCTTTCTCAAGGCAGACCTGCAGATTGCTTATTTTTCTGCTTCCATCATTTTCAACTTTGCATGTAAATTCCCCCTGCTCATATTCATAATATTCATCTTTATCACTTATACATTCCAATAAGAGCAATGATGTGTCTTTCCCATTTTCCTCTAATCTTTCTACTCTGCTTTCTGCCTGCTCCAGAGTATAAGGCTCAAAGTTTGCTGAATATTTCAGAATATCCTGGTCTAACCTGCCAAAAGAGTCTTTTACTTCTATTGTAGAGGTATAAACAAATTCTTTTTCTCCTTCAGGGATTTCTATTATAAAATAAACATCTTTCTGGCTTTTTGGTTTTAAAGAAACTGATATTGAACTGTCGCCTTTTAATCCAGGAGCTTTAGAAACATAGATTGTTGAAGCTACATAAAAATTATTGTTGTTCTTTACAGTCGCTCTTAAAGGAACATAGCTGTTAAATTTAACTTCATCTTTTAAAAGCTGAGCTTCTATCTCTATTGGAGATGTAAAAGTTCCTCCTTTGCTTAATAAATTAACTTTTATATCAAGCTCTCCTGTCTCAACATCAATATCTCTTGATCTCCATGTGTATTTTATAGCTGGTTCGCTGGAATCAAAAGAATTTTTCATTTTAATATGGCCTGGATCAATATATCCATACTGGCCGAATGTAGGATCATAAGGAACCCATCCTATGCCTGGAAAGTAGACTTCTGCCCAACCGTGAGGCCCCCAGTCAAATAATGTGTTTGTATATACCATTCCAGAGATGAATCTTGCTGGTATTCCCAAGCTCCTTGCCATAGAAATAAATAAGTTAGTCATCTCATCACAAACACCCTGTCTATTGTCCAAAACCCATTGTGAATCCTGTACAGACTTTTCTGTCAAAGAATTTAGGTCATATTCTATGTTCTCATTATTCCATTTTGCAAGTTTGTAAACAACACTAAATAGATCATCATCCCCAGAAGCAATCTCTGAAGCTTTTTTGCTTATTTCATTTGTAATAACTATCTTTTCTCCAGGCTTAACATATTGGATTAAATTAGAATCTAAATCCTGAATAGGGAACTTTATTTTATTTGTAATTATTGGAAATTGATTATTCACTCTTACTTTGGCATTATATCCGAATTCAAGCCTTCCAGTATTTTTGTCTTTCCATACATAAACAATCTCTTCATCTTTTTCAGCAGTTGATGCCCCTTCATTATGAATTAAATTTAAATCTGAAATGCTCTGCTGTTCGCTGTCAAACGGTTTAAATATTAATCTTGTAGTCATTTCATCCAGCAGAGGACTGCTTCCATCTGATAAAACATCAATTGTCGAAGTAGTTTTAACCAGAACATCCACATTTCCTTGATTAAGAAAATTCTCTACAGCTTCCTGCTGTGCATTCACGCTTCCGATTAACAAGACAAAAATTAATATAGATAACAGTCTTTTCATTAAAAATAATTAAAGTGCATCATTATTTAAGTTTATCTAACTCTTTTTTTATCTCTTGAATAAAATTATCAAAGTCCTCTTTCTTTACTCCTGCACCACATGCATACAAATGACCCCCTCCATGTCCGGGAACTTTCTTAAGAACTCTTTCTAATATATCCTTGACTTTTATTTTTGGATCATGGCTTCTTAAGCTCATTTTCATATTACCATTGTGCTCTCTCGCCATTATGACTAATTTATCTTTCTTCATAAACTGCACATTGTTAGAAAGGTAGGATGTGAAGCTTACATCTCCAGCTGAATAAACATAAAGGTGTAGTTTTCCCTCTGATTTTACTTTTAATGCATCCTCCAGCATTTTGTCAAAAAGCCTTGTTTTTTGCATGGCATATTTATGGATAAATTTTCCTTTAGAAGTTTCATCCTTTAAGATTTCATAAGGGCTTTCTATATTGCCAAGTATATTCGCGTTTCTCATAGCATCAGATACAGTTCCTTTTAAAATAAAGTGAAATATTTTGATTAATTCTCCAATAGGCTGTTTGAAATTAGCTTCTCCAGGATCTTTAATTTTTTTATCAAATAAATCAGGATATTTTTTTGCGAATTCTCTTGCAAATTCCGGAATGTACCAGTCTGCTATTGTTCCTACAGTTGCAATCCATAAACTTCCTTTAGTAATTTTATAACACCAGTAGGTTGTAGGCCTGTTATCATCTTTATCTTTTATTTTAGGATTAAAATATTTAACTCCTTTTCTTTCCATAGGAGGGTGGTGGTCTATCCATACTATAGGAACATTAACTTTATCTATAAATTCCTGAGAAACATCAAAAATATCCAGAACGAAAACAATGTCTGGCTTATTTTCATCAACTTTTCTTATATACTTTTCTCCAAGATTTTCCCCCCTTTCAAAAATAACTCCTTTGCCTTTTCCCATGTATTTTTTTAATAATAAGAAGGAGCTTAGTCCATCAGGATCTGCATCAAAGAAAATCAAAGGGTTCTCTGCTTTGTCCAAATAGCCCTTAATTTCATCCAGCTGTTTTTTATCTATCATATTTGTTTTTAATAAAAAAGTATTTAAAAGGCTTTCCCCTATAAGAAGGGATGAAAATACTAAGGGAAAAAGAGGCTGAGGATTTTCTGGAAAAGCAAAAATTTCCAGTATCCAACAGAGGTATTGCAAAAAATTTAGATGATGCGTTTAAAATAGCAAATAAAATAAGATATCCTATTGCCCTCAAGATACAAGGCAGGAAAATTATCCATAAATCAGAAACTGGCGGAGTTATTCTTGATATAAGAAACGACAAAGAGCTGGAAAAAGCTTTCAGTAAAATAAAAAAAATAAGGGGCTTTGAAGAAGCGATGATTCAGGATTATAAAAAAGGCAGGTTTCTGATACTGGGCATTAAAAAAGACGCTGTTTTTGGCCATGTGGTATTAGTAGGCTCAGGCGATGTTTATACAGAAATATTAAAAGATACTTCTTTAAGAATATGCCCTATAGAAAAAAGAAATGCTGATGAAATGCTGAAAGAGTTAAAAGTCTATCCTATTTTAAAAGGAGTTAGGGGGGAAAAGCCAGTTAATTTCAATCTGTTAAAGAAAATTATTGTAAAAGCATCTCAATTGCCTAAAAAATACCCAAAAATAAGCGAATTAGACATTAATCCTCTAATATTGACTAATAATGATGTTTTAATTGCAGATGCTAGAATTGTTTTTGATTAAATTTCCTTAAAACAAAATCCACATCATCTTGTTTCCAGCCTGATTGAATCAGCAGATTTCTTACTTCTGTTTTTTCGTATCCAGATTTCAGAGCATTTTCTATGTATTTTTCCAACTCATCATAATTTGTAACAATCTCCTTTCTTTGCTCTTTTCTTGGCTCTTCTGCAATAACTTTTTGCTCTTTCGCAGGTTTTTTTTCAAATTTTTTCTTTACTATTATAAAACCAGAAAATATTATGCCTAAAGAAAATACTGCAATTAATATTATCAGAAGCAAATTAAAAGAGCTTTTTTTAGGTATGCAGACTCCAATATCACAATAAGCATTCTTGCTGCATTTAATATCAGCAGGGCAATTGCTGCAGTCTTCTCCAAGCTGCCTTATTGAATCACCGCAAAATCCTCCGCTTTCATGAGCAATAACATCACTTGGTATTTGCTGGGTGGGCTGAACAGTGCTTTTTTCTGCCAAAGTTTTATCTCCAGTCTGCTCCTCTTGCTGATTTTCTGTATTTTGGTCCTCTACTACAACCTCTCCATTAAGCTCAAAATCTCCAAGATCATCTTTTTCTAATTCTTCAAAAATGTCCTCTACTGCCAATCCAGTTATGAAATTATAATTAGAAAGATACCACATAAAGACAAAAGCCAGTAATATAAAAGTTAAAGTTATCTTTTTACCCATACATTCTATTTAATAGTTTAATATTTAAAAATATCTATATCTTTAAATACTTATTAAATCCGTTCCAATTATGGTATTAAAGGAAATAATAATTCTGGCAATAATATTAGTGTTGCTTTATGTCTTATTCAATTTAGATAAAATTAAAATAACAAAATCTTTTACAGCTAAAAATAGGCTGGCTGTGTTAATATCTATAATTCTTTTGCTGATAATAGGGCCAGTGATAATAGCAGCCATATTAACCCTTGTGTCAGTATTTGTAACAATAATCTTAGTGATAATATTTATATCAATAATAATGTTTTTGTTTTACTCTTTTTTTTCAAAAAATAAATTTAAAAGAATTAAGCTCATTTAGCTTTTCTTAAATTTGCCCTTAGGCTTGGTCTTACTTTTTCAGCGCCCTTGCCTTTTATTCTTAATCCTCTGCTCTTTCTTCCTGCAGAAGTCAGACCTCTCCAGACTCTTCCCCTATGCTTTCCAGATGATATCCATCCCAAATTTTTATCGCTCTTTACAGAAGGATGGCTTGGAATTACCATAATAATCTCATACCATTTATGCTTGCCGTCTTCAGCAACCCAGTAGCTTCCCAAAACTTCAGCATTAGTGTATTTTTTATCTGCCCTTTGCTCTGCTATTGCCTGATAGCTTCTGCTTACAATTTTTCTGCCAGTAGCTCTTTTGCTTCTTCTTCCTGATTTTAAGCTCCTTCTCCTCATTCTTCCTCCTCTAAGAACTCTGACTCTAACTGGAAAAATCCCTTCTTTTGCCTTATAACCCAAGCTTCTTGCTCTATCTAATCTGGTAGGTCTTTCTATCTTAACAACAGAATTGTCCCTTCTCCACTGAATTAGCCTGGACTGATACAAATTACCTAAATTTTCCTTAGGCTTCTTCCAAGTTTGCCTTATATGCTGATAAATTCCCATAAAACTCTTTTATCAATATAAAAATACTATTTATAAGGTTTGCTTTTTCAAAAGAAAATCAAGAGTAAGCTGGATAATCCTGTTAAAATAAAGGCTGCTGAAAAGCTCTGAATGAAAAGCATAAACACTAACAGGAATAAAGCCCCCATATGGAGTATAATCTCCCTAAAGGCAATATACTCTATAGGATTTCCTTCTGCAGCCCTGTCATAAGATAATGCATCAAATGGCACTAGAATGACTGCGCTAGTAATCATATCCAAAGATGCTATGCTAAACACTTGCAATGCTGTCTGTATTGGAGTCCTTACAAACCATGTAAATGAATGCATTATAGAGCCTGCACTTATCAGAGTTCTTTTATCAACCTTATCGCTCCATCTGCCAACAATAATAAAAAAAACTACCCCTAATAATGTGGCAAAACTAAACAAAGAACCAAGAGAAAGGTATGTTCCTAGAATAAAAAATACAAAAATTGGCCATAAAAGAGTAAATGATCTTGCTCTAATGCCCATGCCAAAAAGCCCCAAGCTTTCTTTAAGTTTAATCCTTCCAAATATTTTTTTATAGTCATAGTGGTATCTTTTGAATACATCTCTGCTTAAAAACAAAGGAATTGTGCTGAATATCATCAAAATACTTACCAATATAAATAAAGATTCAAAACTAAAAAAAGTTAAGATCAATCCCCCTAGTATAGGACCAAATAAATTAATTCCTTTTGGAATCACCATCCAAATGCTAGCCTCTTGACCCCTGTATTTTCTATGGCTGGATCTTACAAAATTCGCGTGAAATCCCATCCAATAGAGAGAAGCGGAAATACCATCGAAAAATGCTGCCAGATAAAAATAAGGCAGAATCCCTTGTTTCATAGTTACTAGGAACATTAAATAAACAATCGTAAGGAATACTCCTAATAAGATGGTGTGTTTCGCCCCAATCCTTGCCAGGACTTTTCCGCTGAAAAAAGATGAAAGAATCCATACAACTTCTGCAATAATAAAAAATAGCAGCACTGATTTTAAAGGAAATCCAAGATCAATTAAAAGATATAATGGAATAAAAATTCCAAACATTGATAATGCAAGAGATTTTATAGTTAAAAAGAGATAAATTTCTTTAAGCTCTTTGTTTAATGGAAAGTTAATCAGCCTTAAAGTATACATAAATTGCCTCTTTTTTATTACTATCCTAGACTACAACTGCCATATATAAATTTTATCGATAAAGTATTTAAATGGTGATAACAAATTAAATTTTAGTATTTTAGGGGGTTTAACAATGGCAGATATGACTAAAAATTTATTCAAGCTTTTTGTCGGCTTATTAGTGATGTTAATGGGTATTTGGCTGATATTTACTTGGTCAGGAGATGTAGGCTATTTAATAAAAATATTATTCAAAGGCTCTATAGGTATTTTTGTAACCTTAGTTGGCTTAGGGATTGTATTATTGAGCTCATCTGCATTAAAGGGCTAAATAAACTGCTTTAATTTCATTTGTTCTTTCTTCTTTTTTAATAATTTGCTGTTAACTAGAATATTATTGATATCAATCTTAAAATTTCTCAAAGCTAATGCCCTTGCATAGTTTATCATTCCGGACTTGTCATCAAAAGTCTTAAATTCATTTTCCAAAGCTTTCCTGACTGACTCCCTTACAACCCATACTCCCAAACTTGCCCAGTATTCAGGCAATTCAAACCTTAAGACTAAAACAGAAGCCTGCTTTCTTGCTTCTTTCAAATATTCTAATACTCCTAATCTGGTAGAATAATATCCTCCTACTGTATTAGAGGCGTATTCTTTCCTTCCATAATAGTCCTCATAGTCTGTTGAGATATTCAGAACACTAGTCTGATTCCAGGAGCTTCCAGGAAGATACATCTCAAATAACTCAAACTCAAAGACCTCAGGAAATATCATAATCAAGTAATAATTTCCTAAAAAATTTCCAAAAAATAACTTATAGTCATCAATTGTGTTAAAATTTTTAATTTCCTTTGTTATTTCTTTTCCGATTACATCATCTGAAGCTGTTATAGACCATCTTGTTGGAACCAATTTTCTGTTTTTCTTTATGCCCAAAACACCAAGGCTTAATAGCTGGCTTAATTTGCTGTCTTCAAAGCCTTTTTTGTATAAGTAGTTAATTCCTTCAGAAGCCTTTAGATCATTGTCATTAATAACTTTTTCAACTTTATTATCCACTCTGACATTTTCAGTTATTTTAGCTTTCTTTAGCTCAGCTCTTGGTCCCATAGGCATATTGATGTTATCAACTTCAAATTTTAATTTTATTTTTTTCTTCAGTTCTATTTCAACATCAACAGGGTTTTTTCCTATCCCAATTTCTTTGGCAATGTCCAAAAATTTATCATTCATATTTTTAACTTCAGTCTGAAACCTTGAATTTATCAAAGATGCCCTTAAACCAACTATCTGCTCAATGTTATAATTATTTCTTGCCCAGTATTCCTGAGAATTATATTCCCATGAGTTTTCTACTATTGTGCTAGGGCTTAATATACCTACATTTACTTTTGGATAGGTTAATTTTGATCCGATAAATATTTGAGGAGGAGAATTCCCAAAAAATCCATTCATTTCCATATCAACATTCTTAAATAAAGTTGGAACATAAATTGGATTCTTCTTTCTGCTGACTAAAACATAATCAGGAATCTTAACCATGAGAGTTATAAGACTTTGAGATTTATATACATTTTCCAAAAACCTTTTAAACTAAACATATAAAAGTAAAATATGGCTATAATCACAATAACTGAAATTCTAGCATTAGTGATAGTTTCCTTATATTTAGGATTTATATTCTCAGGATTAATCTCTTACAGGATAAAAACAGCTTATGACTATATGCACAAAAGAAGGTTTGATTCAAGGGATTTTTGGTTCGCAGTTCTTGTAGCAGCTCCAGGAGTCATACTTCATGAACTTGCCCATAAGTTTGTAGGATTAGCTTTTGGTCTTGGTGCAGTGTTTGTGCCATTTTATGATAATTTAACTACTTTAATTGTAGCAGGATTTAGCATAGTTTTAAAGATTCTTGCATCTCCTTTTATTTTAATAGTTCCTGGATTTGTGAGTTTAACAGGCAATGTTACTCCTCCAATTTCACTACTAACAGCACTAGCAGGTCCTTCAGTCAATTTAATATTATGGCTTGGAGCAGCTTATATCCTAAAGAAGAAACATAATGTAAAAAGAAAGACGACAGCAGTCTTAAGCTTAACAGCTTTCATAAACAAATGGCTGTTTATTTTTAATATGCTTCCGATACCTCCTTTAGATGGCTCAAAGGTTTTATTTGGCTTAATAGGAATTATCTCTTAAAGACCTTTTTTAGTTTCTTAAGTGTAAATTTTCTTTTTCCTTTTTTAATAATTTTTTTCTTTTTTTTAGAAGCACCTTTTTTCTTAATGGCTTTTTTCTTTAATCTCTTTATTTTTTTAACTTTCTTAATCTTTTTCTTTTTTGCTTTTTTCTTAATCTTCTTGGCTTTTTTAGGTTTCTTTTTCTTCTCTTTTTTCTTTGGTTTTTCTTCGACTACAAAAGAGATTTTTCCAAGTTCACCGATTTCATCTTCCAATTTTTTTATCTGCTTATTTGTGCTTTCGATATTAACAATGTGTTTTTGCTCTTCCAAAACACTTCCGCATTCAGGGCATTTAAACTGGGATTCCATAGCATTTTCCAAAGTCATCCTTATGCAGCCAGAAGGGCATTTGTAAAAAGTCTCATGAGACTCGATATCAAGCCTTTTTTTTAGAATCTCCAGGCTTTGTCTTTTCATGCTAAGAATTAACTCTAAAGCCCTTCTTTCATTTAAGCTCCAAAAATAATTATACCATCCCTTTTTTTTGTCTTTTTTTCTTGTAAAAGTTACCAGACTATGCGAAGAAAGATCATAAAGAATCGATCTTACCTGATTAACAGTAAGCTTAAGTTTTTCTGCAAGCTTAAACTCCCCCAAAGTGCCTTTTTCTTTTATCAGAAGTATTAAAGGAGCAGCCTTATTTCCGACAATTTCTTTTGTCAATTCTTCTACCAGTTCATTGCTAATCTTCATGTAAAAATCCAAAGTAATGTTATAAGGGCTATATAAAAATCTTTTCTTTGGAGATACTTGATTTTAATCACCACTAAGGAATAATAAGAAAACCTTTATATAAATTTATTTCAGCATTAATATAAAAATAGGAGGTGTTTATTTGGCATTATTTAATTTAAGCAAGAAAAAGGAGATTAAAGAATTTCCTACATTTAAATTTTCAGAAGAGTCATCTCTTCCACCATTACCACCAAAAACTTCTTTTCCGAAATTCCCTGAAATTTCAAGGGAAGGTTCTAATCTCGAGCCATTGGAAATACCATTAAGGAGACCTCCAATGATTCATGAGAAAGACATAGAGAAAAAGATTCCGCTTTTTGTCAAGATTAATAAGTATAAATCTGTAGTTTCTTCACTGCACCATATTAAAGAAAAGGTTCAAGAAGCTGAAAATATTTTGCATAAGCTTGATATTATAAAATCAGAAGAGGATAGAGAGCTAAATTCTTGGCATGAAAATGTTGGTGAAATAAAGGACAGGCTTTTGGATATTGACGAAAAGTTATTTGAAGTTGATTAGGCATGGCTAAGGAAAAACTGTCAAAGTCGCAGGGAGTAATGCACGTACAAATAGAAGGTCCTATAGATTTAAGGAAACAGATTCTAAATACAGCAATAAGCTCTGCTGAGATTCTAAAACATTATGAAGTTATAAGGGAAATAAAACACAGGAAAAAACAGTATCAGGAAAAGCTTAACGAAGTTCTTGCTGAAATAAACGAGCTAAAGGCAGTACTGGAAGATAGTCTGCCAGAAGTTAAAGACTTAGAGCATAAAAAACCAAAATATACAGCTCCAATGACTCCTTTACCAAAGCCTAAAGAAGAAAAGCAAAAGTTAGAGAAAAGATCATTTAAAAAACAGAGATCTCCCCATAGAAGCCCATTAGAAAAAGAGATAGAAAGTATGAGAAGAAAGCTCGAATTGCTATAATCAAAAAATTTATATAAACACATCTTTCTTTTTTATTATGTTAATAGATAAAGAGATGAAGTTAAAGTTTAAAGAGACTGCCTCTAAAGATCCTGATAAGTATTACTCAACGAGAGTATTAAAAGAAGAGGGATTTAAGAGAAAACAGTGCCCAAAATGCCGAACTTTTTTTTGGACAGCAGCAGACTCTGAAACATGCGACAATCCAGAATGTTCTGGGGGGTTTAGGTTTATTGATAATTCTCCATCCAAGTATAAACTGGATTATATTGAAGTGTGGACAAAATTTTCAAAGATATTTAATAAACTTGGTTATACTCCTATTCCAAGATATCCTGTTGCTGCAAGGTGGAGAGAGGATACTGATTTCGTCCAGGCATCTATATATGATTTTCAGCCTTATGTAGTTTCTGGAGAAGTTGAGCCTCCTGCAAATCCTTTGACAGTGCCTCAATTATGCTTAAGGTTCAATGATATCGACAATGTTGGTTTAACAGGCTCTCATTATACTGGATTTGTTATGATTGGGCAGCATGCATTCATGCCACCAGAGAGGTATGATCAGGAAAAGTATTTTTCTGATATACATACATGGTTAAAAACTGGTTTAGGCATAAAAAATGAAGAGATTACATTCCATGAGGATGGATGGGCTGGTGGAGGGAATGTAGGTCCATGCATGGAGTTTTTCTCCAGAGGATTGGAATTAGGCAACCAAGTTTACATCACTCATGAGCAAACGCCTTCTGGATTGAAAGAGCTTAACTTAAAAGTATTGGACATGGGAATGGGTCAGGAAAGAAATGCATGGTTTTCCCAAGGAGCTTCTACAAGCTATGAAACAACATTTCCAACAGTTATTAAAAAATTAACCAAAGCTACAGATATAGAAATTGACAAGAATCTAATGAAGAATTTTCTTCCTTATTCAGCCTACTTGAATGTGGATGAAGCAAGCAACATCAAAAAAGTATGGATAGACATATCTCAAAAATTGAATGTTGATGTTAATGAATTAAGAAGCAAGATACTGCCTTTAGCAGCACTTTACTCTGTTGCAGAGCATTCAAGAGCTTTATTAGTGGCGATAGCAGATTCAGCTTTGCCATCAAATGTTGGGGGAGGCTATAATCTAAGAGTCATTTTAAGAAGAGCATTATCTTTCATAACAAAGTATAAATGGGATTTGAATTTATCTGATATTTGTGAGGAACATTCAAAATACCTAAAGCCCCTGAATTAAGAGAAAATCTGCCTCAAGTTCAGGAGATATTAGAGGTTGAAAAAAAGAAATATCTAAACACAAAGGAAAAATCGAGGCAGATTATTGGAGAGCTTCTTAAAAAAGACGTAACAGAGGATGTTTTATTAAAAATCTATGATTCTCAGGGCATTTCTCCGGAATTAATAAAAGAAGAAGCTGAAAAATTTAATAAAAAAATTCTTGTTCCTGAAAATTTCTATGCAAAGGTTTCAGAAATGCATGGGGAAAAAGATGAATTAAAAGAGGATGATAAAAAATCAAACATACAGATGAAAAGGCCGCCTGCAACCGAAGTTTTGTATTATGATGATCCTATTATAACAAGCTTCAAAGCAAAAGTCCTGAATATAATAAATGATAAATATGTAATTTTAGACAAGACTGCATTTTATCCCAGAGGAGGTGGGCAGGAGCCAGACTTGGGGTTGCTTGAAGATTCAGAGGTTATCAATGTCTTTAAGCAAGGAGATGTTATAATACATGAATTAAAAGAAACTCCAAAATTTCATGAATTAGAGGATGTTGCTGGAAAAGTTAATCTGATAAGAAGAAACCAATTAATGCAGCACCATACAGGAACCCATATAATAAATGCTGCTGCCAGAAAAGTTATTGGAAAGCATATTAATCAGGCTGGAGCATTCAAAGCAGAAGAAAAGGCAAGAATTGATATTACTCATTATGAGGCATTGACAAAGGAGCAAGAGCAGAAAATAGAGGAAGAGGCAAATAGAATTGTTGAAAGCTCAATAAAGGTTAAAAAAGATTTGATGCCAAGAAATGTGGCTGAAAAAGAATATGGGATGGGAATTTACCAAGGGGGCGCAGTTCCTGGAAAAAATTTAAGAATTATCAACATTATAGGAACAGATGTAGAGTGCTGTGGAGGGACTCATGCGAACAACACTTCAGAAGTAGGAAAGATAAAAATTCTAAGATCCACAAAAATATCAGACAGCATAGTAAGGATTGAATTTGTTGCAGGAGAGGCTGCTAAAAAAGAAGAAGAAAGGTATTCAGCAATATTGAGCCAAATGTCAAAGATGCTTAATGTTGCTTCAAATGAAGTGTTTTCTGCATCTAAAGACTTGTTTGAAAAATGGAAGTTAGGCAGAAAAGCCATTAAGAAAAAACAAAAAGTATTCTTAAAGGATTTAAAGCTAAAAATTCCTGATAAAGATGAATTTAATGATGAGGATACAGTAAAAAAAGTAGCAGCCATATTCAAAACCCAGCCAGAGCATATAGTTAAAACTGCAGAAAGGTTTATTAAAGAGATAGAAGAATACAAATCTAAGTTATAAAAGAGGTTAGATGATTAAAACTATAGAATACACAAAAGAAAAGGCAAGGACATTAGATTTCTCAAAAGCGAATATTACAGAGTCAAAAGTCGCTCAAAAAACCCTATACTGGGTAGATTTTCTAGAGCCTTCTGAAGATGATTTAAGGGATATGGCAAAGAATTTAAATTTTTTAATTGTCGATTTAAAAAAATGCCTAGATAACAGCTCAAGATCAGCAATAATACAAAGAAATAACTATACATTAATTCTGTATAAAGGAATTTCAGAAAAAAATAAGGTTGTAACTCTGGGCATTTTCTTGACTAAGAATTATATAGTAACTGTCCATAAATCTTCTATCACATCTCTAAATAACATCCAGTCAATAACTTTGGCTGAAACACCAACAAATATAGTAAAAAACGGAATTAATTACCTCTTACATCAGATTACAGAAGAAATAGGAAGAGAATATTTTAAGTTATTTGATGAAATAGATGATGAATTAGACAAGTTAGAAGAAAAAATATTCAAAAAAACTAAAGCAAATATAATGCAGGAAATTTTTGCCGTTAAAAAGGTTGTAATCTATTCCAGACAAGCATTGCATGCAAACAGAGACGCTTTAAATGATCTGGAAAAAATATTTCAGCCAACAGATAGGGAAATGATTCATCAGCTTCATAATGATATTATACAATTAATAGATGAGAACAATCTGTATCATGAAAGGTTAACTGGTGTTGTAGATGCATATCTGACAAAGCAGTCAAATGACTTAAATGAAATAATGAAGTCATTTACAGTTATTGCTTCTTTGATATTGCTGCCCACTTTAATTGCTGGCGCTTATGGCATGAATTTAGTTTTGCCGTTAAGAGATCACCCTCAAGGATTCTGGATTTTACTTGGAATAATGATTGTTGGTGTAGTGCTGATGCTTTTTTTCTTTAAGAAAAAAGAATGGGTTTAATAGTTAAGCTCTACTCCACATGATGCAGGATAATGCCGAGATAAGAATGAAGAAAAAAATTATTTTTTATATGATTTTCTGATTTCACAACATACTATGAATTATGTAAAATTTGTGGAATACTCCTCAAGCTGTAGCTACTTGTTTTACAGAAATATCTTGAAGCAGGTAGGGGTTGTTTTCTTTTACAAATAAAAGTTCTATTCCTAAAACATTGCCTTCCTTATCATAATTAATGATAGTATTATCATCTAATTTTTTATTATGATGAAAGACCCCCTCTCTAAGTCTTATATACATAGCATCAACATCTGGATCATATTTTATTTCCATCTTATATCCAATATATTGTAACCACCTTTATATGTTTTTCTCTTATGTAAACCACTTCTATAGGCCTTCCATTTAGTTTCTTTTTTACAATATATTTATTAGGTTTCTTCCGTTTAGTGCTGTCTGGAGTTTTGATAGTATCTTCAATCCACACCTTCTCTATTTTTCTTTCTTATATCTGTTCTTCAGCGTGGATACTAAAAATAATATTCATAGAATTAAGATATAATCTATGTTTTTATAACTTTCGTACTCAACAAACTCAAAATCCTTTGGATTTTGCCTTGTTGCACTCTCACCTATTGACTCTGGAGATATAACAACGATTATGTACAATTTTTGAACTGTCTATACTAATACTATGTTTACACTAAAATTATACCTCTTAACTGGCGTCTTTCTAATAACTACACTGACGATTAAAACTAAGATTTTAACGAAGATTTCCTAAAAAAACCAATAAAAATAAATTGGCTTAATCTGCATATTCAAAAGAAATTTTGTTATACTCTTTGGTACAATAAACAGCAATCCTTAAATCATGCCACAAAACAAATTCCTCAATACCTACATCCAAAGCTAATTTGCTGCAGTGAGTGCAGTAAGGCTTACCAGCCTTTAATATTTTATTATCTCTATCCAGACGGACAAAATATAATCTTGAACCTTCAATTTTCTCAGAATTATTTATCAATGCATCGATTACAGCTCTTTGCTCAGCATGCATACAGCAGGTTTTATCAGTAACTTTTTTATTATAAGATTCTTTTGAATAAGAACATCTTCTTTGGCTTTCTTCATCTTTTGGAGGGCTGTTATATCCTATTCCGATTATTTGATCATTCCTAACAATTAATGAGCCGCATCTTGCCCTTCGACAGGTAGAATTTAAAGCTATTTTTGCAGCTTCATCAAAATATTCTAAAGCTTTCTTTTCTTCTTCACCAAATAAAATTCCCATATCTTTCTTATGTAAGAACAATTTAAAACTATTATTAATCTTGAATATACCTATTACTCTATCAGCAATGTAGGTTTCCCAGGAAAGGCTTTGGAATCATCCTTCTTAATCTCAAAATTTAAACCAAACTCCTTTTGTAATTGATTTTTTGCATTAACAAAAATGTCATATTCTCTATCTTGATCTAGTATTACGTTTGGAATTTTGCTGTTATCTTTGATTAATTTTGGGATAATCTTGCTTATTTCAGCAGCATGCTCTTTATCCATAACTTTTCTCATGACATCTTTTACATCTCTTGTAGTGCTAATAGCATCCTTAGCTTTTTTCATAAAATCATACTTCCATTTTTCTGCAACAAATAATGTAACTTTCTTTGGCTCTATTTTTACAAGCTTTAGTAATCTCTTAATGTCATTTGAGGCTATCTCTATAAGATTCTCAGAATATTCTAACTCATAATTTATTTTATTACTGCTGTATTTTGGCCAATCTGCTACACTGGCAAAACCTTTATTACCAAGTTTTTCCCAGATTTCCTCTGCTAAATGAGGAGCAAATGGGTTTAGCATCAAAGCCAAATTTTTAACTGCTTCTTTTTTAGCTCCTTCTGCTTTAGACAGATAATTAACAAATCCCATCAATTCTATTATAGCCAAATTCAATTCAAGACTTTCAACATGCTCAGTAACACTCTTTATTACCCTGTTTAATCTGCTGTCTATGATTTTATTCTCTTCCCCATCAAGATTATCCAGTAAACTGTAAATCTTGTTGATAAATCTAAAGCTTCCTTCTATTCCTTCATCACTCCAGTCATAGTCGCTTCCTGGATTGGCTATTGACAATAAAAATACTCTGGCAGTATCAATCCCATATTTTTCTGCTATCTCATCCTGGCTTACGACGTTTCCATAGCTCTTGCTCATTTTATTTCCTTCTTTTGTAACAGTCCCTTGATTAAATAAGTTGATAAAAGGCTCGTCAAAATCAAGCATTTTTAAATCTCTCAGAACTTTGGTAAAGAATCTGGCGTATAAAAGATGCAGAACAGCATGTTCTGCCCCTCCAATATACTGGTCAACAGGCATCCAATAGCTTACTTTTTCCCTGTCAAAAGGACCTTTTTCATAATCAGGGCTGCAGTATCTTAAAAAATACCAGCTGGAGTCAAAAAAAGTATCCATTGTATCTGTCTCTCTTCTTGCTTTTCCGCCGCATTTTCCGCACTTAGCTTTTAAAAAACCTTCATTTGATAATAAGGGATTTCCTTCCCCTGTAAACTTAACATCTTCCGGCAGCAATATAGGCAGTTCTTTTTCATCAACAGGAACAACTCCGCATTTATCACAATAAACTACAGGAATTGGAGTCCCCCAGTATCTTTGCCTTGAAATAAGCCAGTCTCTTAATTTGTATTGTGTTGTTATTTTTCCCCATCCTTTTTTTTCAACAAACTTTGAAATCTCCTGAATTGCAGTTTTATTGTCCATGCCATCAAACTTTCCAGAATTGACTAGAATTCCTTCTTCAACAAAAGCATTTTTCATCTCTTCTGCTTTTAATTCTTTATCTTTCGGCTTAATAACAACCTTGATAGGGATGTCATATTTCCTTGCAAATTCGAAATCTCTTTGGTCATGTGCGGGGACAGCCATTATTGCTCCTGTGCCATAATCTAATAAGACAAAATTTGCAATGTAAATAGGAACAGCATCTCCAGTTAAAGGGTTTAGAGCATATTTTCCGATAAACATGCCTTCTTTCTCTTTACCTTCCGCTGTTCTTGTAAATTTTTCCTCTAAAACTACTTTGTTAATAAATTCCTGAACATCTTTTTCATACTTGGTGTTTTTTACTAATTCCATTACTTTTGTATGTTCAGGAGCGTAAACTAAAAATGTAACTCCATGCAAGGTGTCTGGCCTAGTTGTGAAAACAGGAATTTCATAGTCACTATCCATCATTTTAAAATTAACTAATGTGCCTAAACTTTTTCCAATCCAGTTTTTCTGCATTAATTTTATTCTTTCTGGCCACCCTTCTAAAGTTTCAATACTTTCCAATAATTCGTCAGCATACTTTGTTATTTTCAAGAACCACTGCTCTAAGTCTTTAATCCCAACTTTGCTTTCACATCTCCAGCATTTTCCATTTATAACCTGCTCATTGGCTAATACAGTCTGGCATTTTGGGCACCAGTTAATCGGAGCTTTTTTCCTGTAAGCTAAGCCATTTTCCAGAAACTTCAAGAAAAACCATTGATTCCATTTGTAATACTCTTTGCTGCTTGTATTTACTAATCTAGACCAGTCATAGCTTAACCCAATCTCTTTTTGATGATCCATAATTCCGGAAATCGCTTTTTCAGTATATTCTTTAGGATGAGTTTTGTTTTTTATAGCTGCATTCTCTGCAGGCAGACCAAAAGCATCATAACCCATAGGGTATAAAACATTAAATCCATTCATTCTCTTGAATCTTGCATAAGAATCCCCAATAGCATAATTCCTTACATGCCCCATATGTAGCCCTGATGAAGAAGGATATGGAAACATCTCTAGATTATAGAACTTTGTTTTATTTTCCTCATCAACTTTGAATACCTTAGATTCTTCCCACTTCCTTTGCCACTTCTTTTCTATTTCCCTAAAATTAACCATAATAACAGATTCAAAGAATTAGCTATTTAAAACTTTTTATATCCTAACCTTTTTCTTTATCCTAAAATTCCTGCTGAATATAAATGTTGAAGGCAAAAAAGTAACTACAGGTCTCCTTCCCAAGTTTATGCCGCTTTTCTTCAAAACATGTGCGACAAAGGTGCTACAGACTGCTTTTTTTTCATTAAATTTCTGTTTAATTTTATGTGCATTTTTGTAGTTAGTGTCTTTAATAAATCCCAAATATAACATATAAATAAATTGGTTTATTGAAAAATTAATGTCTTTTCCAGCCTTGATTATGTCTGTTATAAATCTGTCAACATCATACCTGTTTTCTCTGCTATATTTTTTCGGCTGGACAGCATAAACAGTAATACCTTTAAATAATTGGTATTTTACCCTTAATAGCTCTCTCAATGTTCTTTTCCTTAAATGCTTTCCCCATCTAAACTCTACATCATATACATTTCCTTTTCCATCATATATTCCTGAATGTGTAATGCCTTTGCTGAAAAAAGAAATAAAATAGGTTGATGGATTAAATAATTTTACTTTAATGTTGGTTAAGTTGGGTTTTATGATTAATATATCTCCCTTTCTTAAATGCCTTTTGAGAATAGAAGCTGCTATAGAGATATTTTTTTCCTTATCGTCAGTAGCTTTTCTCTTATACTTGATGTAGTCAACCATCTTATCTCCCTTTTTAATGTAGTTAAATTATTATTTAAATCTTTGTATAGAAAGGTTTTACAAGTAATAATCAATTGAAATATTTATGGACCTGTAGCTCAGGCTGGATAGAGCGTTAGTCTTCTAATTTTAGAGGAGAGCTAAAGGTCGTGGGTTCAAATCCCATCAGGTCCGTTTTTTATTTTTGCGTCGGTGCCAGAGTGGTCTAATGGGGCCGCCTGCAGAGCGGCTTTCCGCAGGTTCGAATCCTGCCCGGCGCTTTTATCAATATTTTAAAATTAGTATAAAAGAATAAAATCTAAAATTATTTCTTCTTGCCTTTAATTTTAGGCTTAGATTCTGGTTTCTTAGAATTCTTGTCAGATGGTTTTAACAGCTTTATTTTTTTAGCAGCTTTTTGAGAAGCAATATGCATCACAAATATTATAACAATTATAACAATCAAAGCTGCAATTCCAACACCCAAAAATATTGTAGTCTCTGGGCTTAAAACATCTTCCAATATCCTATCTTCTCTAACATTTATACTTATTGGCTGAGTTCTTACTAATTCTCCATTAGCCTTAACACTTACAACACCATTAGCGCTTCCCTTAATTCCAGACTTAACAGTCCCAGAAACAAACAAAGTAAGCTCTTGTCCGGGAGATAGCTTGGCAGAATCTTTTGAGCTTAATTCAACCCAGTCTCCTGCTACATCAACTTCATAAGTGATGTCCTTATTTTCATTATTTTTAACTACAATAGGAATTGAAAATGCTTTTCCTTCTGTAACTGTAGTTGGCAATGCGATTATAGAAACATCTGTCTGGGTAGGATCAACTATGCACTGCTCTAATTTTATGCTGCCTAAGCTTGAATCAGCTAATCCTCCATCTTCGTAGTCTACTCTAACGTCAATGCTGTAACTTCCTTCCTTGATATTCGGAGCTAAGAATGTATATCTTTTTGTCACATCCTCATCTATGCCATCGAAAGCATCTAAATCAAAATATTCAACCTCTAATATACCCAAATCAGCGCTATTAACAATTAATTTTACATCATCCTGATCATCGCTTCCAAAGTTTTCAACCCTTACATAAACTTCAAAATTTTCTCCGCAGCTTACTAAGCTAGGGCTTATTGTGAAATCCTCTATCCTTATATCTTCATCATCCCTGTCAACTTCAATGTCATCTTTCTGAGAGTCGCAATTTATATTTTGCTTGCCATCTTCAAAAACGAAGACAAAAAGGTCTAGATCATCATCCTCATCAAAATTGTTGGGGACGCTCATTGTAATCTGCTTTGTTACTTCCTCATCTTCATCCAAATCAAAGCTCTTCAATGTTTTAGTTGTAACATTCACATTATTATCATTGTCATAAAGAATTAATTTAATCTTAACATCATCAATGTCATCATTTCCAATGTTTTCAACTTCTACATCAGCAACAATATCCTCTCCAGGAAGCAGTTTATCATCAAAATCAAAGTCATTTATTCTTAAATCTCCGACATTGCTGCATAAAACCGGAGGAACATTAACTGTTGTGGTTATTCCAGTATTATTAACAGTAATACTAACAGGTGATGAGGTTAAGTTTGTAGTTCCATTATTAGCCTGGGCTGTAATATTATAAATTCCATCGCTTGCTGTTGTAGAAGGCCATAAAAAGCTATAAGTGCCATTTCCAGTTGAGTTAGTTCCAATAACATTATTGTTAAAGAAAAAGGTTACATTTGTGTTGTTGTCTGAATTTCCAACAGTAGCTAATAATAAAACGTTTCCGCTTTGAATACTATTGTTTAAAGGCAGATTTAAAGTAACAGAGCTTATAGCATTTACACTAAATGCTAAAATAAGGAATGCTATCAATCCTATGAATATATTTTTATTCATTATTTAACCTCAAAAGAATCACCTCTAACATAAAATAAAAAACAAAAAGTGTTTATAAACCTTTCGTTAATTAACCACTTTAAAATAGCTACTTCTTAGGCTTTGTAAACAATACTTTTATCAAAAATATTGCCACTACTAATAATATTAAATCAACAATTATCCAGAATATTGTTGAAGGCTTGCTTAATGTAGACCATATTTGGCTCCATATTCCAACAGGGATAAAATCTCCTGATGTAGTTGATAAAAAGCTTGCTCCGCTTAATCTTTCAACCTTAACAGTAGCTACTCCTGCAATAACAGTATTTAATGTGAATCTTGCATCATCCCTTCCATCACTGTTTAAGTCTATACTTCTTGAATCTCCAACATCCAACGTAAATGTTGATGGTGTTGAAGCAACAGTCAAAGTAGCAGACTGTGTTCCAATAAGCCCAAAAGTCACTGTATGTGTATTAACTCCGTCTACTGTAAATGTTGTCTTGCTTCCTTCTGATCCAGATATTTCTCCGCTAGAACTTGAAACTAAGTTCAAATCTGCTGAAACTCCGCTTGATGTTGATGTAGAAGTAGTTGCTACAGTTGCTGTAAGAGTTTCTCCATTACAGCTTGCAATAATAACATCCTCAAAATCACTGTTAGTCTGTTTTCCGCCGTCAAAATTTACAATAGCTTCTATTGGATAAGTTCCAACAGAAACTGTTGTCGGTATTGCAAATGTAAACCTGGCTGTTGCATCATTATCTGACTCGTCAAAGTTCTCCAAATCAAACTTCTCTGATTTTAAGTCTAGTCCAAGAGTTGATTGTAATAGTCTTACTGTTACATCATCTTCATCTTTCTTTCCTGCATTTTCAATGTCTACAAGAACGCTTATTGACTCTCCGCAAGCTAAGCTGCTTGGAGTTATTGTAAATCTGT
>JAGVZH010000039.1:3883-8768 GCA_018302745.1 Candidatus Woesearchaeota archaeon | reverse complement strand
AATAAACCAATAGAAAAGCAGAAGAAAGAAGCCAGGCAAATACCTGAGAAAATAAAATTTTTGGAAGAAAGACAGGGGAATATAACAAATTCTATAGAAAAAAATTTAGTTAAGATACCTAATATTCTCCATAAATCAGTGCCTATTGGAAAAGATGAATCCAAGAATAAGACAATAAGAAAATGGGGTGCCATTCCTAAATTCAATTTTAATGTTAAGAATCATGTCGAATTAGCTGAGAGCCTAAACTTGGCAGATTTTGAAGTTTCAGCAAAATTAGCTGGAAACGGCTTTTATCTAATTAAAAATGAGCTTGGATTGTTAAATCAGGCATTGATACAATTTGCAATATCTCATATGTTTAAAAAAGGATACAATTATGTTGAAACCCCTCTGATGATAAAGCATGATATTATAGGCGCTGCAATGGACATTGAAGAATTCAAAAATTCTATTTATGAAGTTAAAGATGAAGATTTAAAGCTTATAGGAACAAGCGAACATTCTATCCTTGGAATCCACAAGGATGAAACAATCAAAGAAGATGATCTGCCCAAAAAATATTTCTGCTACAGCATGTGCTTCAGAAAAGAGATAGGAAGCCATGGTATAAATGAAAAAGGATTTTGGAGAACGCATCAGTTTAATAAAGTAGAGCAGTTTATTTTTTCTCCACCAAAAGATTCTTATAAGTATTATGATGAGCTCTTAAAAAATACAGAGGAATTATTCAGGAAATTAAAATTGCCTTACAGGGTTAATGAAATGTGCTCAGGCCAGCTGGCTTCATGGAAGTCAAAGTCAGCAGATATAGAGGTTTATAGGCCAACAACAAAAACTTATGAAGAAGTCGCATCTTTAAGCAACTGTACTGATTATCAGGCAAGAAAATTAAAGATAAAGATGCTAAAAAAAGATGGTACAAAAGAAATAGTCCACACTTTAAACAACACTGTTGTCGCAACTTCAAGAGCATTGGTAGCAATACTTGAAAATTACCAGCAGAAAGACGGCTCTATAAAGGTTCCTGCTGTACTGCAAAAACATATGCACGGAATAAAAGTAATAAAAAGAAAATAAAGAGGATGGCTTTAATAGATTATATAAATAATGCATATATCCAGATAGCATTAGTTATTATCATATTTTATACATTCTCTTTAATAGTTAATTTTACTTTAAGAAAAGTTATCCCTGCTTTGACAAAGAAAACAAAAACAAATCTTGATGATTTAATATTAGAAAAAATAAATAAGCCAATTACATTATTTGTTTTATTTATCGCACTGCATGTAGTATTTAAAATTTTAAGACTGCCCGAGGCTTATATACCATTAGTGTCAAACTTGCTCAATACATTCTTAACTATTCTAGGAACATACATGGTGATAGTAGTTGTTGATATTATCATCGACCACTGGGGAAAAGTATGGGCAAAGAAAACAAAATCCAATTTAGACAAGGATGTTCTGCCTTTGTTCCATAAGATATCAAGAGTAATATTCTTTATTGTAGGATTGGTGATTATCTTGAGAATTTGGGGAGTAAATATCACAGGATTGGTGGCAGGTCTGGGGGTTGCAGGACTTGTCATTGGTTTGGCATTAAAAGATTCTTTGTCAAATATTTTTGGAGGAATATCTTTAATTTTAGACAGGGCTGTTAAAGTTGGGGACTTTATTGAATTGGACTCAAAAGAATCTGGTGAGATAGTTGACATTGGTTTAAGATCAACAAGAATGAAAACATGGAACAATGAAATTTTAATAATACCTAATAATACCTTGTCAAATGCGACAATAAAAAACTGGAAGCTTCCTGACCTAACAGCCAGGGCAATAATTGATTTTGGAGTTGAATATGGAAATGATCCTAAAAAAGTAAGGAAGGTTGCTTTGGATGTTCTTAAGAAATACAAGAATATCCTAAATGAGCCAGAACCAACAGTTTATTTCCTAGAAATGGGAGAATCCTCAATAAACTTCAGATTAGCATTTTATGTTGAGGATGTAAACAAAAGATATACCACAAAAGTAAGTGTAATAGAAGATTTATACAATGCTCTGAGAAAAGAAAAAATTAACATTCCTTTCCCAACAAGAACTATTTATATGAAAAAACAATGACAATAAAAAAAGAGATTGCAAACAGGCTTAATATCTTTTTGATATCTGCATTTGGTTTGGTAGCAGCCTTAGCTTGGAATGAAGCAGTTCAGTCTTTATTTAAAGAAGGAGGCATTTTATTCTTTATTGGAAAGAGCGGTGTTTGGGCATATGCTGTCTTTGTTACTATCATCGCAGTCTTAGTAACAATATGGATTACTAAACTCTCTCAAAAGATAAAGTAAAGCTTTTAAACTTATATTCTCTATTACATATATGGAAAAGATAAGAATCTTAGCAGCAGGCGATTTTCACGGAAATAAAGGCATAGCTAGAAAGCTTGCAGATTTAGCTGAAAAAGAAAACGTTGATTTAATTATTTTAAATGGAGATATAGTTGAGGATAACAATCCACATGGCATTATCGGCTATTTTGCCAATAAAAATAAAAAAATAGGGATTGTTCCTGGAAATCATGAATCAGTATCCACAATTGAAATGCTCTCTGGGATATATAATGCTAAGAATCTTCATGATGATTATTTAATAATAGGAGATGTAGGAATATTCGGACTTTCAGGCGTAACAATAGGATTCAGCGCTTTATCAGAAGATGAAATTTTTGCAAATCTCAAGAAAAATTTTGAAAAAATAAAACATCTGCCAAAAAAAATAATGGTTACCCATGGTCATCCTTCAGATACTATGATGGAAAAATTTTCAAGATTTGTTGCAGGAAGCGAAGGCGTTAAGAAAGCAATAGACTTGCTGAAGCCAGATATAGCGATTTGCGGCCATGTCCATGAGGCAGAAGGCATTGAAGAAAGAATAGGTTCTACAAAATTGATTAATGTTGGAAAATCAGGCAAGATAATAGAATTATAGCAAAAGACTTTTATACCTATTATTAAATTAATTGAAAAATATGGAACTGATTATTGCAGAGAAGCCGTCAGCAGCTAAAAAAATAGCTGAAGCTTTAGCAGATAAAAAAATTAAAGAGCATAAAAATAAAAAAGTCTCTTATTTTTCTCTGGAACATAACGGAAAAGAAATTACTGTAGTTCCTGCAGTTGGACACCTTTACAATCTGGCTGAAAAGGATAAGAAAGGATGGAAATATCCTGTATTCTCTACAGAATGGAAGCCTTCTTATGAAATAAGCAAGTCTGCAGCCTTTACAAAGATTTATGCAGATACAATAAAAAAAATATGCAAAGATGCTTCTGAAATTATAGTAGCCTGTGATTATGATATAGAAGGGAGCACAATAGGCTGGAATATTGTTAGGTTTATCTGCAATAAAAAAGACGGCAAAAGAATGAAATTTTCTACCTTAACCAAAGATGAGTTAAGAAAAAGTTATGAAAATGCCTCAAAGCACCTGGATTTTCCACAGATAGAAGCTGGGGAAACAAGACATATTCTTGACTGGTTTCATGGAATTAATCTTAGCAGGGCATTAACACTGTCAATAAAAGAAGCAGGAAAAGGCTTCAAGGTTTTATCTACTGGAAGAGTACAGGGACCAGCATTAAAGATTATTGTTGAAAGGGAAAGAGAAATTCAAATTTTTAAGTCGGTTCCTTATTGGGAAGTTGAATTAATAACAGACAAATTAAATGCCTGGCATGAAAACGACAAGTTTTGGGATAAAAAAGAAGCAGATAAAGTATTAAAAAATGCTAAAGGGAAAAAAGCAGTTATAGAAATAATAGAAAAGAAAGAATTTAATCAGAGCCCTCCAAATCCTTTTGACCTGACTTCTTTGCAGTTAGAGGCTTACAGAGCTTTAAGGATTCCCCCAAAACAAACTTTATCCATAGCGCAAGAGCTTTATACAGAAGGATTAATATCATATCCAAGAACTTCATCTCAACAAATTCCTGATTCTATAGAATATAAAAAGATAATAAAAGATCTGGCCCATAATGAAGATTTTGCAAAACATTCTAAGGAATTGCTAAGAAAATCAAAATTAAAGCCAAATAATGGCAAGAAAGAGGATAAAGCGCATCCTGCCATCCACCCCACAGGAGAATTAGCAGATATAAAGGATAAAAAATCTAAAGACCTTTATGACTTGGTAGTTCATAGGTTCTTGGCAACATTTGGAGATGATGCTGTAAGAGAAACAAATACTGTAAAAATAGATGTTAATAATGAAAAATTTATAGCAAAGGGAACGAGAACTGTAAATCCAGGATGGCATCCGTTGTATGGAAGATTTCTAAATTTAAAAGAAGAAGAGCTTCCTTCATTAAAGGAAGGTGAAGAATTAAAAGTTAATGAAATCAAGATCCATGCTCAAGAAACTCAGCCTCCAAAAAGATATACTCCTGCTTCAATAATTAAAAAAATGGAGTCTATAGGAATTGGAACTAAAGCAACTAGATCTGAGATTATCCAGACTTTATTTGACAGAAATTACATTTCAGATGATCATATAAAAGCTACTGAATTGGGAATTAAAACAATAGAAACTTTAGAAAAGTATACTCCTGAAATCATAGATGAGAAACTGACAAAGCATTTTGAAGATGACATGGAAGAGATTCAGGATGGCAAGAAGCATAAGGATGAAATTTTAAAAGAAGCTGAGCATTCTTTAACGCAAGTTCTTGAAAAATTTAAGGAGAAAGAAAAATTAATTGGGGCTGCATTGGGCGATGCTTACAGGGAAACTCAGGATGAGATATCTAAAGTTGGAAAATGCCCTCAATGCAAGGAAGGAGATATCAGGATTATCTACTCTAGAAAAACTAAAAGTAAATTTTTAG
>JAGVZH010000039.1:0-3844 GCA_018302745.1 Candidatus Woesearchaeota archaeon | reverse complement strand
ATGCAACAGATATCCTGAATGCAAAACAACTTTCAGTCTGCCAAGAGGAGCGTTGATAAAGCCAACTAAAAAAGAATGCGATGCATGCACTTTCCCAACATTATTGGTAATAAGAAAAGGAAAAAGACCCTATGAACACTGCCTCAATCCAAATTGTCCTAAAAAATTAGAATGGGCTAAAAATCAGCAGGAAGCTACAGAATAAACCCTTTATCATTTATTTCAAAAAAAACGTATTTTTCATCATAATCTGGATGCTTTTTTAATATAAGCCTTCTTTTCTTATATTCTCTATTCATTTCTATTAAACATCTGCTGAATTTCTGCATGAACTTTCCAACCATATTAATCTTATCCTTAACTTCAAAATCATCATAAACTTGTGAGGTGATTAAGACAGGTATTTTATGCCTTTTAGCAAGATCTTTTAGTATTGTCAATTGGTTTGCTAAAATACTATTAACTTCTTTTCCTTCTTTCTTTCTTAGTTCTAATTTATAGAAATTAGAAATGTTGTCCAATATTACCAGACTAATCCCCTTCCCCTCCATAACCCTTTCTAGGTTTTTTATTTGTTTATCCAGCTCTTTAAAATTTTTTGGATTAAAAACCAGCAGATTATCTAGATATTTAATATAGTCACTGCCTATTATCTGCTTTAATCTTTCTAAGGAAAATTCCTTTTCAGTATCTATATATATTATTTTTTTATTATTTTTTGATAACTCAGCAGCCGCCATCAAGCATAATGTTGATTTTCCAGAAGCATTTTTTCCATATATCATAGTAATCATACTGTCCTGAAATCCTCCGAAAAAACTATCTAATTTTTTGCTGCCTGTTGAAATTGTCATGCTTTACCAATAGATGAAGAAATTTAAAAGCATTTGCAAACCAAAATATTTATATACAAGTGGTATACACAAGATGTGTATACAAAATGGCAGACATTTTTGAAACAACCTTAATATGTGATTCTTGCAGTAAAAAAACAAACAAAATCAAACTGATAAAAGATGGATTTGTTCTAAGAGCATGGGACTGCAGGAGCTGCAATAAAAGATTTTTTCATCCTCTGGATAAGCAGGAATATGAAGACTTCAAAAGATTAAAAAGCAAGGTCTTTAGAGTAAAATTAAGATTAGTGGGAAACTCATATGCTGTTTCAATTCCAAGGGAAATCATTGAATTTGAAGAGGAATTCAACAGAAAACTAGAAGAGTTGATCAATATATCTTTGGAGGAGCCTGGAAAACTATCATTGTTTTTTAGAAAAGGATAATGTTTATTAACAGCAATAATAAGGAGCATAAGATGGCAAAAGAAGTTAAGCTAAAAGTAATGGAAGCTTTACAGGAAGAAGCTTACAAAGGCATAGTAAGGATAGACTCTGAAACTATGAAAGATATAGGAGTAAGGCCTGGAGATATAATAGAAATAGAAGGCGGAAGAAAAACAGTTGGTATAGTCGATAGAGCATATCCTACAGATGTTGGCGAAGCTATAATCAGGATGGATGGCATTTTAAGAAGAAATGCTAAAACAGGAATTTCTGAAATTATCACTGTAAGAAGAGCAGAGGTCAAAGAAGCCAAGACTGTAACAATAGCACCAAGCCAAAAAGGAGTCATGATTCAGGCTCATCCTGACTTATTCAAGAGAGGATTATTGGGAAGAGCAGTTGTAAAAGGAGATATAGTTGTCTTAGGTGGGGCAAAGAGAAGAAAGAAAACAATGTCAGAATCCCCTTTCTTTGATGATATATTCTCTGTTTTAGAAGAAAATTTCATGGGAAGCTTTGGATTCGGCTCATTAAAATTTATCGTAGCAGAGGCTAATCCAAAGCAGGCTGTCATAATAACTGAAGCAACAAGCATCAAGGTGAGTCCAAAAGCAATGGATGTTGTAGAAGAAAGAATCCCTGAAGTTGCTTATGAAGATTTAGGTGGGTTAGATGAAGAGATAAAAAAAATAAGAGAGATGGTTGAGTTGCCATTAAGGCATCCGGAAATATTTGAAAGGCTAGGAATTGAGCCTCCAAAAGGAGTATTACTGCATGGTCCTCCAGGATCTGGTAAAACTTTGCTGGCAAAAGCAGTTGCAAATGAAACAGAATCTAATTTTATTTTGATTAATGGCCCTGAGATCATGAATAAATTTGTTGGGGAAGCAGAAAAAAGAATAAGGGATATTTTTGAAGAAGCTGAAAAATCATCCCCTTCAATAATTTTCATTGACGAGATTGATGCTATAGCTCCAAAAAGAGAAGAATCATATTCCGAAGTTGAAAGAAGAGTTGTAGCCCAGTTATTAACAACAATGGACGGATTAAAGTCAAGAGGAAAAGTAGTTGTTATTGGAGCAACTAACAGAGTTAATGCTCTTGACCCTGCATTAAGAAGACCTGGAAGGTTTGACAGGGAAATCAATATTGGTGTTCCTGATCAAAAAGGAAGACTGGAAATCTTAAAGATTCATACAAGAAATATGCCTTTGGAAAAAGATGTTAAGCTAAAAGATTTGGCTAAAGTAACATACGGATTTGTTGGAGCTGATTTATCAGCTTTGGCAAAAGAAGCAGCAATGAATGTAGTGAGAAAGATAATCCCTGATTTGAAGCTTATTAAAGAACAGGCAATCCCAAATGATCTTTTGGATAAATTAATAATAACAAGCGAGGATTTTAAGTATTCTTTAAAAGTTGTAAGGCCTTCTGCTTTAAGGGAAGTGTTGATTGAAAAGCCAACTATTACATGGGAAGATATTGGCGGAGTGGAAGAAATAAAGCAAGATTTAAAAGAAGCAGTTGAATGGCCATTAAAGCACCCTAAAGCATTTGAGAGATTGGGAGTAAGGGCTCCAAGAGGGATTCTTCTTTATGGGCCTCCTGGAACTGGCAAAACTTTGCTGGCAAAAGCAGTTGCAAATGAATCAGACGCAAATTTCATACTTGTAAAAGGTCCGGAATTAATATCAAAATGGGTTGGGGATTCGGAAAAGGGAATCAGAAAAATCTTTGAAAGAGCAAGACAGGCATCTCCTACAATAATATTTTTTGATGAGATTGATGCTATAGCTGGAAGAAGAGGCATGGAGCAGGGAACTAAGGTAACAGAAAGAATGGTCAACCAACTATTAACAGAAATAGATGGATTAGAAGAGCTGCATGATGTTATTGTTATTGGAGCAACTAACAGGCCAGATATGGTTGATCCAGGATTATTAAGGCCTGGAAGATTTGACAGAATAATAATGACTCCAGTTCCAGACAGCAAATCCAGAGAGCAGATCTTTAAAATTCATACTAAGAAAATGCCTCTTGCAAAAGATGTTTCTTTAAGTAAGCTGATAAGCAATAGTGAAAATTATTCTGGAGCAGACGTTGAAAATATATGCAGAGAAGCAGCTGTCTTAGCTTTAAGAGAGAATATTAATGTTAAAGAGGTAAGAATGAAGCATTTTGAAGATGCCTTAAAGAAAATAAAGCCTTCTCTTGACCCTGAAGATGTTAAAAGGTATAAAGAAATAGAGGAATTATACTTAAAAAGCGCAAAATCTGGAAAGGTTAAAGAAACAGCCTCTTATTTAGGATAAAAAAAATTAAGCTGCTTTAGCAGCTTCTTCTTTAGAAAGTATTTTATACATGCCTGTTCCGCACTTAGCACATACGCCTTTAGCAGCTTTTCTTCCTTTTCCCATGCTAACTACCTTAGCATCTTTAATTTCCCTACCTTTTTCCTTGCATTTCATGCAATATCCATTGTATTCTGCCATTTTATATTCTCCTTATAAATTTGATAAAATGATGTTATTTTCAGAGTTTATAAATCCATATGCTAGTCTG
>JAGVZH010000009.1 GCA_018302745.1 Candidatus Woesearchaeota archaeon | reverse complement strand
ATAACTGTTATTAATAAAAATGCTAACATCTCTATACCACCACATCTGCCACTTCTAATGTTTTTATATCTCCAATTCCGTCTAAGGCCTTTATTGTACTAATACATACTTTCAACTCGTCCTTATCATCGCATTTAACCTTAGCTAAAATATCATACTGGCCAAACAATATGAATGCTTCATCAACATACTCTGACATCTTTAAAGTTTCCAGAATTTCCCTTTCTCTTCCAGATTCTACACTTATTAATAAATAAGCTTCTTGTGTCATACATACTTAGAAGCCTTAATAGAATTTAAACTTTCCTATTTTTTCTTTATTACTTTATGCTTTGTCAGCATAGAATTTGGTACAAATATTATATCTCCATTTTTAGTCTTTATTCTTGTTTCTATTATGCTGATATGTTCTATTATTCCATTTATTCCATCCATACTAATTTTATCTCCATCTTTTAATCCTCTTTTTTGGTGTATAAACAAGCCAGATATCAAATTTGGAATAAAATCTTTGAATGCAAGAATAATAAAGACAACAATAATCAGCAAAAACACTCCTAAAATAATATTTAATACAGTAGTTGTTAACCCAATCTGGTCTAAGGCAAATATAACAGCAATGAAATAAATAAGGTATTTTGCTAATGATGAAACCACTTCTTCAATAGGAACTTTAACTCCTGCCTCTTCTTTAAGGATTTTGTTAATTTCAACTTCCTTTAAAACCTTTTTTATTAATTTTCCAATAAACCTTCCAATAACTATCCCTAAAAGAAGTATGACTAATGCCCCTATCAAATTTACTGATAAAGTTGATACCTTGCTTGTTATTGCTTCTAACACCATAACCTGTTTCAAAAAGCCAGTCTTTTAAAACTTCCGAAAGGCTTTAATAAATTAAGTTAGAGACATCAAGTATGGTAATAAATGCAGGTCCTGAATATCAGAAAGCAGAAGTTGAATACAGTTTTGCAAGAACACCAGAAGATAAACTAAAAGCTTTGCAGAAAATGCTTACATTGGCACCCAAGCACAAAGGAAGCGAGTCATTACTGGCAGAGATTAAAACTAAAATATCAAAATTAAAAAAATTATTGGAAAAGGAAAAAAAGCAAAAAAAAGGAAAAGGAAAGAAGACTGCTGTTAAAAAAGAAGGCGCTGCACAGATAACTTTAGTAGGAACAACAAATTCAGGAAAATCAACTTTATTAAACAAATTGACAGGAGCCAAAGTTGAGATAGCAGATTACCCTTTTACAACAAAGAAGCCTGAAGTTGGAATCTTAAATTACAAAGGAATAAAATTACAGATTATTGAAATACCTTCTATATTTAAGAACCTAAAACAGACTGAACAGGGCCCTTCGTTTTTAGCCATAATAAACCAGTCAGATTTAGTAATATTATTCTTTAACAATCCTGAAGAAAAAAAGTTGTTGGATAAGGAGCTTTCTGATATAAGCACAAAGAAGATAATCTATGATGAGGGAAAAAATTATGAGGATAAGATATGGAACTCTTTGGGGTTAATAAAAGTTTATACAAAACAACCTGGGAAAAAACCAGACTACCCTCCTTTAGCATTAAAAAAAGGATCTGTTATAAAAGACCTAGCAATACATGTTCATAAAGACTTCATCAAAAAATTCAGGTTTGCCAGAATATGGGGGAAATCAGCAAGATTTGAAGGGCAGCAAGTTGGATTAAATCACAAGCTTATAGACGAAGATGTAGTAGAGCTTCATATGAAATAATAATCTTTAAAAACTGAAATGTATGCAATAATAACATGTTTATCAGATATATTGATTTAAAAAAACTAGATGAAATAGAAGCATCTGTAATGCAGAATTTAATAGAGGAATATGCTGAAAAACTGGACAGAAAACTTCCTCCAAATGCAAATTTAATTGTGCAGATAAGAAAGCATGAAACAGAGGGCTCGAGAAATAAATATTCTTTTCATATAAGATTAGAGTCTCCTGATGTTTTATGCACTGCAGAGGAAGATGACTGGGATTTAAAAAAAGCAGTCCATAAAGTTATGAGGAATCTAACTAATAATTTTCAGCACAAGTTTAAGATAAAAGGAAGCAAGGCATCTAAACTGCATAAACCTCAAAAATGAAACAAATAATTCTGGTAAGGCAAGACCTTAAGATGAGCCCTGCAAAGCTATCAGTTCAAGTAGCTCATGCTTCTTTAGAGGCTGCTTTAAAATCAGATAAAAAAATCTTAGAAGAATGGCGAAAAGAAGGAATGAAAAAAGTTGTTTTGAAAGTTTCTAGCTTGGAAGAATTAAAAGAATACCAGAAAAAAGCAGGCATAGCCAAACTTAAAACAGCCTTGATAACAGATTCAGGAAAGACTTTTTTTAAAGAAGCAACAACTACATGCCTTTCAATAGGTCCTGATGAGGAAGAAAAAATAGATAAGGTAACTGGCAGCCTTAAGATGTTATAACTATTTAGTGACTAAAATAGAAAGCTTTATAAACTCAAAAAACACTATAAAATATGGCAAATATAGAATGTTTAATAAGAAATATTACTGATGCACCAGAAGAGGCATTAAAAAGAAATCAAAGTGATATTGTTAGCGTTCTTATAGCATCAGATGATTTTAAAAAATATTCTGTTTTTGCTGAAAGATTAGGTATTGACCCTTCTACAGATGTCGAAAAATATATGTTAGAAAGAGCAGAAGCAGAAAGGTCATGGTTTGATTCTAAAAGGCTTGATTCTAAAAAAAATAATTATAATCCTCAAAAAAAAGATGATGCTGAATCAATAATAGGAGAAAGAGCAAAGTCTATAGTTAGGGGTTTTAATAAAAGTGAAAATTACTTAAGAAGCTTAATTTCAGAAATTTATGGAACTTATATCAGAGGACGCAGTGTAGATAATATGAATTATGGTCAGCTTGTTAATATTGGTGAGGCTATTCTTGAAAAAGCAAATCGGTATTATTTAAAGAAAGCTTAAATCTATAAATTCTACTTTGCTTCCATGCTTGCTTGAGCTTATGCTTATGCTGCAATCAGCATCAAATGTTTTTGTCAGATTTATATATTCCATCTTAAATTCATAGTCGATTTTATTGTCTTCCTTATATTTTCCGCTTAATGATATGCTCTCTTTGCCTTCAAAAGAATCACTAAACTTAATTCCACTGGATTCATCATTGTCATTTGTAGCTATAGAAGATGATCCTTTATTGCAATGAAAATCAGATGATATGGGAGAAGAAATTTTTTCCCCGAAGTTTTCAACTACCATAATTAATTTAGTATCCCCTTTTATCTTGAATTTGTTATCCCCTCTTTCCTCACAATTTAATGCTTCAAAACATTTTAAGTTATTTTCTTCTTGATTTTTTCCTTCTTCATGGAAAGTTAAAAAAGCTTCACATTGCAAATTACAGTCCACTCTGCAAATTGTAGTATGGGTTTGTTCATCACATCTTTCTTCAGGCTCGCATTTATTATTTCCGCAAGTATCTGGGACTTTTGCTTCTTCTTGAACTTCAGCTACTTCTGGTTTTTTAGAGACTTCTTCTTTAACTTCTTCAATCATCTGCTCTGGCTCTATTGCCTCTTCTGACTGTTCAACAGTTTCTTGTATTTGTCCCTTGGAGCAACCGTTTATAAATAATATTAGAAATAAGATTGAAAAGATGATAATCACTTCTTTTTTCATATTTTTAAATAAAAATAATGATATTTAAACCTTACCAAAATGTTTATAAATCCATACCTTAAGTTTATTATTGGGCGATCATAGAGGCGTGGTTTACCCGAACCCTTTTCGAACTCGGAAGTCAAGAACGCCGTCGTTCCGGACTGTACTGTTCTATGTAACGGGAACTCCGGTTTGTTGCCCACTTTATAATGTATAATCCTAAAAAGCTTGCTTTAGAGAGAATAGAAATATTGTTTAAAGAAGCAGAGTCTAATTTTAAAAAGCATCCAGAAAGGTCTCATAGATATGTAAACTTGGCAAGGAAAATTGCCATGAGACTCACTCTAAAATTCCCTTCTAAATTTAAAAGAAGGTTTTGCAAGCATTGTTATAAATACCTTAAGCCAGGAGTTAATTCACAAGTCAGAATTCACAAATCAAGAGTAATAATCTTGTGCAAAGAATGCAGAAGATATACAAGAATCCCCTTAAAGCCCTAAATTCTTTTTTTAAAATAGCTATGGTAAATATTCAACCATTCTTCTTTAAGCCAAATTTTTTCTTTTTCTAATTCTTCAGAAAAGCCCCTCTTTTTTAATTCTTTATTCACTACACCACCTTTGTGAGGATGGCTGTATTTCTGCTCTAAAGGGCTTTGAAATCCATGGGAATAATGGGCAAGTTCGTGAGCAATCGTCAGATTAACTATATATTCTGGAACCCTTTCATCCTGAAATAGTTTATTTACCGCAATCCAGGTATTCTTGCTTGGCAACTGCTGTATATGCCCAAATTTATTTTTCCACCTGCCTTTGAATGTAATAAGAACTTTATTTTCTCTTGGGATATCTGGAAAGTATTTTATCCAGATTTCATCAAGCTTTTCTTTTAACCAGGGATAATCTCTCATAAAATTAACTTTTCTTAAATTCAGCTATTGTGTCGATTAAATCCACATGACCTAAAAACATAGACCTGCAGCAGTATCTTTCTAATCCTAACTCATCTAAGATTTTTGTCCTGTTTTCTCCTTTGATTACTCTTTCTTTATAGCTATTCCAGAGATGAGCTATTGGTTTTCCACAACTAAAACATCTTATTGGTATTATCATTTTAACTCCTCTCCTTATCTGTAAGACTTTTGTCTCCTTGCCCTGGCTTTCGAATCACCAGGTTTTCGAGTTTCTTTGAATCTGACATCCTGAATAATAAGGTGCCTGTCATAATCTAAAAATTTTCTCTTTAAGTTATTGTCCTTGCTCCATTCCAAAAGACCTTTTGCAATCACTAATCTTGAGGCTTCAGTTTGGCCTTGCCATCCCCCACCATATACATTAATATCAAAATCTATTTTTTTGCCCAAATCTTCGGCGATTATCAATGGCTCCATCACTCTCATTTTTATCATTTCATTGTCAAAAGAGTCTAATAGCTGCCCATTAATCCTTATCTTTCCCTTGCCTTCTCTTAAAGTCGCCCTTGCTATAGCCCTTTTTCTCTTTCCTGAAATATTAATAATCCTTTTCTTTTCTGCCATCATTCTCCGCCTAGTTGGTTGCAAATGTGGCCAACACTTAAATACTTTGTATTTTTTATTTTTCCGACATGAGCTTCTTTTATAGTTTCTAGTTTTTTGTTTTCAAAATCTTTTGGAATGCCATAATAACATTTGATATTCTTCAGCACTTCTCTTCCTTTGTACTTCTTATGAGGCAGCATACCTCTTATAGTTCTCTTTACAAACTTTTCGCTCTTTTTTGGAAAATAGGGGCCTTTTTGCGCTGTGCCTCCAATTGAGATTTTCCATTTATAATGCTGTAAAATCTGCTTTGATTTTCCTGATACAACAGCCTTTTCACAATTAACAACATCTATTTTTTCCCCTAGCAGGGCTTTTTTGGCAGCAACTGTGGCTAACCTTCCAAGTATTAAATTTTTTGCGTCTATTATCATCCTATTATCCTTACTTTTTTTCCTTCTGGATTTTTTTTCATTAACTCATTTATTGTTATTGCATTGCCAATCTTGTTTATTTTTTCTTCAGCAGACCTTGAAAACTTCCATCCAGAGATTGTGATTTTCTTGTCCAACTCACCCATGCTCAAAACCTTTCCAGGAACCAAAGCTGTCTCACCTTCTTTTGTATACTTATTTATCCTGGAGATATTTACTTCTCTTCTTTTTCTTGTCGGTTTTTCTAACTCATAAGCAATTCTCTTCCATAACATAACATTCTTCTCTTTGCTTAACTTCTTTAATTCAATAATTAAGTCTTTCAGATACTTATTTTCAGGTCCTGTTCTTTTTGCCATTTTAATGTATTGTAGAAGTAAACTTGCAAGTTTACTCTACTAACGCTGTTAACTCGTAGAGTTTAATATTATATTTTATCGGCATTTAAAAGGTTTTCTAATCTTTTATTTTCTTGTCCAACTCTTTTAATTTTTCCTCAAAAACTTCTATCCCATTAGACAGAATGTCCTTAATCTTCAATTGACCCCATGACTCTATGAACATCATAATTTCATCCTCTTTATATTTAACATCAACTCCATATTTGACACAGTCTTCTGACAGATCACAAGCCTCCATGTTTTTGACAATCAGCTTATCATTTTTTACCTCAAAAACATTTTTTGGGCAAGATTCTTTAGCTTTAGCAGCATTCTTCACATTGCTTACATTCAAAATAGGAGAGTATCTGTAATAAACCAAACAAGGGCTCCATTTTGTGTGGGTTTTTCCTTTTCCCAATACAGCTTTCATATCTACTTCTAATTTTTGGCCCTTAAGCAATTTAACTATAGGCATATCAGGAAAAACAGGCTTAACTTTTGCATCTTTAGCTTTTAACTCAGAGGATGTAACTATTGCAGGACCTTTTGCCCTTAAACTTAAATGCACTTCGCATATAGAGCACCCCTTGCCTTTGCACTTGCAGTCCTCTTTTAAATTATAGCTCTTTAGGTCTGTTTTTAATGGTATCAAGCCTAATCTATGAGAGATAATTTCATCATATAAAGCAGAATCATTTTTAATAAACTCACAGTCTTCAATAGCTAAAACAGGCACTTCATCCATCATAAGCCTTCTTAAGGTATTTGCTATTACAGGATTAGAATCTGTTAATAGAATTGTAGCTTTATCTTCGCTTTTTGATATAAGTTTAAGATCCATTTTAAAAATAATATATTACCTTTATCAAAGATGCTCTTTTTAAAGCTTTCCATTTTTATGGCTATTTTAAGGAAATATTTTTAAACTTTATCCAAATAATTATATTATGAAGATGAATAAGAAAAATTTAGCAATTATTGGTTCAGGAATTGGAATTTCATTATTATCATATTTAGCTTTCAATTCCAATAATGATAATCCATCTAATCACATTAAGGAAAATGCCCAAATTGCTAATCAGAAAAAGCTTGACGATTTTAACATTAGGATTATTCATTCAGAAATTGAAAATAAAGTTGAAGGAATAGAAATTACTATAAATAAAGATAGACAAAGAGAACTCATAAATTATAGTCCTATTTATTACGAAATCCCTGAAATGAATATAAAGTTTTATCTTCCTTTAGAAAATGGCATGATTAAGGCAACCAGTACTTTTGGAGAACCAAAATCTATAGATGGGATGGTACTATATATTTACGGAAAAGACCCTGAAACAAACCAACATAAAATTTTATTTAAAAGAATATTAAGCTATACTCAAGATTAAACCCTTCTGCCTCTACGACCACCAGCTGGTCTGCATTTGTCATGGGGGATAGGGGTTACTTCTTCTATTATTCCAATTCTAAGACCTTCTCTTGATAAAGTTCTTATTGCGGCTTGAGCACCAGGCCCTACTCCAGCAGGTCCATTATGGCCACCAGGAGCTCTAACCCTTATGTGTATGGCATTAATGCCTTTTTCTTTAGCATTCTCTGCAGCAATTTTAGCAGCAGCCATTGCAGCTGAAGGGCTGCTTTCTAACCTGTGGGACTTGACAACCATTCCGCCTGTTCCTTTACTTATAGTCTCACTGCCAGTTATATCAGTAATATGGATGATGGTATTATTATAGCTAGAGTAAATATGCGCTAAACCCCATCTTAAATTTCTTTCAAAGGTATTGGCATTACTTCTTATAGTTCTTTCCTTTCTTCTTTCTATCATCTTTTAATTTATCTCTATTCTTTTCTTTTTTCTCCTCTTTTTTAATTTTCTTCTCATCTCTTTTTGCTCTTTCAGGATGCTCCTCGCTTGACAAGTCTGACTTTGGCAAAAATCCTATTAAGCTTTCCTCATCTTTTAATACTAAATAAGAAGGCACATTAACTTTTTTTCCTTCTATCCCGATATGACCATGAACAATAAACTGTCTGGCCTGATTAATTGTATTTGAGAGATTTTTTTTGTAAACAAAGGTCTGTAATCTCCTTTCAAGGATGTCATTAATAGTGAGATTCAAAACATCTTCTATTGCATCGCTTTGGACTAAATTTAATTTGCTTAGTTTAGTAAGGAGCTGATTTTTTTCCTTAATACCTTGGTCTGTTGTATCTGCAATAAGCCTTTTACCCTGATCTCTGAATCTTTTAATCATAGAACCCATTTTCCAGAGTTCTTTTTTATTTCTTAATCCGTATTCCTTAAATAAAATTCTCTCTTCCTCTATTCTTGATGCTTGCCAAGGATGTTGCGGTGTAGAATATTTTTTTCTGTGTTTTCTTGGATGTCCCATTTTTATTTCTTGCTCTCTTTAGCTTTTTCAGGTGATTTGATTGATTTTTTTACTACACCCACGCTTGTGCCCCTTCTAAAATTAGATCTTGTTCTTTGCCCTCTTACTGGCAAGCCCCATGCATGCCTTAATCCTCTATAGCTTTTAATTTTTTGCAGCCTTTTAACATCAAATTCCTTTGCAAAATTCAGATTTGTTGTAAATAGATGCTTGTCAATACCTTGATCATAATCTTTTCTTCTGTTATACATCCAAACTGGAATGCCTTTTGGGTCTTTTATTACCTCTTCTATCTTGGTTATTTCTTCAGCAGACAATTCTCCAGCCTTCTTACGATTTTCAACTCCAGCAGAGAAACATACTGCATTAGCCATCATAAATCCAATTCCTTTAATCTTTCTTAATGCATGCTGGATTTCTTTGCTTCCATCTAAGTCAGAATTTCCTATTCTTATTAATTGTTTAACTATCATTTTAAGATGATTTAAGGATTTTAATTTAAAAAGCTTTCTATTATGAGCTGACAAAGAGCTTATATTTATCTTCTCCAGCAAGCTCCATTAATATTCTCTTTATTATTGCATTTTCAGGATCTGGCATCAGCTTTACCCTGTTCTTTATCTCATCAAAGCTTTCAAAAGGTTTTTTGTCCCTTTCTTCAATAATTTCCCACATGTGTTTTTTCCCTATTCCTGGAAGCAGCTCTATTTGATGCCTTCTCGTATTGATAGGCTGGGCTTTATTAAAAAATTCAACAAACCTTTTTTCATTCTTTTTTACTAAATCCTTAAGCACTATTTCAAGCTCATTCCTGCCTGTTTGAGTCATCTTGTCTAAGGGTATCTTGCCTATTATATGATGAATCTTATCCCTTTTTCCCTCTCCCATATAGACTTCTTCATGAATTTGCAGAGAAATACCTTTTTTAGGAACTAATTCTAACAGGATAAAATGATCAAGACCTATAGCTTGCGCTATTGGAGACCTTCTGTGTGAAGGTCTTGTATCGAAAGGATGTCCATGCGGAAGGAAATCCAGTATAATTGCCTTTTCTTCTTTTACTTGCCTTATCATTTTTCTTATATATGGTAATTTTATTTAACATTTTAAGTAGATTTTTTGATTACTTCTAGTATTTTGTTTAAATCCTCTTGCTTTACTGTGATTGTCTCTCCTACAAACACTGCTCTTAGACTGTCAATTTCTTCAGGTAAGATGTCTATTAACTTAACAATATGCCTCTCTTTCAGCCTTGGGACATTTAATTCATTTAATTTTTGCTTTAACTCCTGAATTTTTTTGTTATCCACTTTGGAAAAATGCTCAGCATATTCATAAGTCTTTGCTGCAGCCGTATTTAATTGTTTGTCCCTTTTGTTAATTATATCTAGCTTCTCCTTAACTTCAGCCAAAGTTATTGGCTCTTCTTTTAAAACTTCAACATCAGTCATTTTTTCAAGTGAATAGGATGTACAATAAGTGTTTTTTCCTTTCCTCCATCTTTTATCAATACCTCATAACAATTGCCTTTTTTGCCTTTAATCCTTCCTGATTTCCCATGATATCTTGGAAAATACATCCCTCTTTGTACAGCTGGTTCAGCCTTTAAAACAACAATTTCCCCTTCTTTAAAAGTCTGAAGATACTTCCTTATGCTTATTTTGCCCCTATCTCTTATATTCTTCTTTAACTTGCTTCTAGTTTTCCTTCTAAAACTACCTGCTCTTTGTACCATTTTATTAAAACATGAATGAGTATTTAAAAAGCTTTCTAAGGATATTTCAAGGTGAAAAGTTTAGCGTATCTCCTCTTTTAATTTGTCTAGAACCTTACTTAAAGCAAAAAATAAATTAAAATCAGTAACCTCAGAAGTATATATCTTGCCTTGCATCTCCATCTTGCCGAATAATTGGTATTTCTGGTTTTTTTCAGTTTTATGTACTTCCTTAAGATGCAGGCTTAACCTGTCAAAATCACCAAGAGAGTCATTAATTTTTTTAACTTGATTGCCTACAAGCTTTCTTATGATAATTTTAGTAGAAGAATCAAAATCTCCAAAACCGGAAAGCTCCATTTTAGTGCCTAAAGTAATCAATTTATCACCTCTATTATTAATAATTTGCTTAATAAATATATAAACTTTTTGATACAACTTTAGTGTGTAAAAAGACCCAAAAGTATATAAACAAACTAAAAGTACATAAACAATCCAGGTGATAGTTTGAATGACTAAAAAAAAGAGATCAAAAATATCCACAAAAATAAGAAGCAAAAATAAAAACGGCACAAGAATTGTGAGATTGAGTATAAGAAAAAGGAAATAATTCTAAATCACTTTAGATATGTACACTCCATCATTCTTATAGCTGAATTTATTTTTGAAGTATTCTTTAACTCCTATGCCTGATATTACTAAAATCTTTTTAGCGTCAAATTCTTCTTTAGCTATCCTTTCTGCTTCCAGCATTAATTTTTTCCCCAAACCCCTATGCTGGATTTTACCTTCTTCTCCTATAGAAGCAGCAGTGCCATAAACATGGATTTCTCTTACTCCAACACTATTCTCTGTTATTTCTTTCCTGAAGCTTTGGTAAGGTTTTCTTAATCTTAAAAATCCCAAAATAATATCATTCTTTATGTCTTCAAAACTTAAAAAAACCTCTTCACCATTGCTCGCTTTGTAATCAGTTCTTAATAATTTTACACTATCCCATTCAATTTCCCTGTTTTTTGGCTCTCTGCATCTTATACATTCACATTTGATTTTATTTTTTTTCATAAAATCATGAATATACTGTCTCAAATTTGTCCTGTCTGGTCCATCTTCTGTAACATTTGTAGGAATATCTCTCTGGCATCTTATTATTCTGCAGAATTTTTTAACATATTTTTTTCCTTCAGTAACAATTTCAATTGCATCTCTAGTTGTTAGAGGATTGTATAGATCTTTTTTCCAGAGTTCATACAAAGGAGTTCCTTTCATGACCAAACAAGGATATATTTTTAATGCATCTGGCATGAAATCCTGATTTGTAAATATCTCTTTAAAAACATTAATATCTTTTTCTTTAGCAGATCCATATAAACCAGGCATTATATGGTATGTAACTTTAAGAAAAGAGTCTTTTAGCAACTGTATTGATTTTATAGTATCTTCTATAGTGTGCCCTCTGTTATTTTTCTTAAGGAGATCATTGTAAATTGTTTGGACTCCTAATTCAACTCTTGTTGCTCCTAACTTAAGCATTTGGTCAATATGGGGCTGAAAGCACCAGTCTGGCTTAGTTTCAACTACAAAAGTAACATTTCTTATCTTGCTGGTTTCATTTCTTTTTTGCTCTTTTTCTAATGTCGAATTGCCTTTAATACCCAATAATTTTTGATGTATTCTTCTAGTTCTTTCAATGTTTTGTATTTCTCCAGGAAGTTCAAAAAATTCATTAAATTTTTTCTTATTAAACTTGTTATTTTCGAAGAACATTTCTGAGAAGTCATTTAAAGCTTTAAAGATGTATGTGGCAAACTCTTCCTGATACTCTCTTTTATAGCTTGGGAAAGTCCCTCCCTGAACTATTATTTCAATTTTGTCAAAATTATGGCCTATTACTGAGTAATGCTCAAGCCTGTTGAATATCTGCAGATAAGGATCATAAAAATTTCTTATTGCTCTTCTTGATGCAGGCTCATTTCCTGTATAGCTTTGAGGAACATTGCCAAATACGCTGTCCGGTCCTCCTGGGCAAAAGATACATGTTCCATGTTTGCACTTTTCTGGCATTGTAAAAAGAGAAATGGGGGCTACTCCGCTGATTGTTCTAATGGGCTTCATGCTTAGAATTTTTTTAATATTATCATCTTCAGTATGAGAAAGAATTTCAGCATCTTTTGGAACTCTTTTTAATTTAAACTCTTTGCTTAACTTATTCTTTAATTTTGATAATTTATTCTTATCGAGATTTTTTTCTTTCGCTATTTGAATGATCTCTTCGTAAAAGCCCATAATTAGGCTTAATACAATAAATTTAAATACCTTTTCTCTAGTTTATTAGTGATGAAACAAATTCCAGCACCGTTATGGAAAAGATTCTTGGCATATATAATTGATATTCTTATTATCGGATTGTTTATTGAGACTTCATTCATAGGCATTTCAAAGATGGCTTTTGGAGATTTTTCAGAGAAATCATTTTCAGAAGCCTTAAAATTATCTTTAACACCTCAAAATTATTATTTGCTTGCAGTCATAGGAATTTCAATAGCCATACTCTCTTTGTTATACTGGTCTATACTGGAATATAAATTAGGTCAGAGTATTGGAAAGATGATTTTTAGAATTTATACAGTTTCGGAAAAAAAGAAGCTAACATTTTTGCAGGCTTTAATCAGAAATGCAGCAAAAACTTCATCTTTGTTATTGATATTGGACGCATTAGCTTTATTTAGATATCCTTATTATAAAAGATTTACTGAAAAATGGTCTCAAACACAAGTAATACAAAAAATATAAAGCAGAATAAGGCTTTAACAGTGATAAGTGTGATAGTCCTGTTATGGATAATAGGATTTGTTTCTGCAAAAATCATCCATTCAACTTTTGAAGAGGATTTAGTCACTAATGGCATTGCTGTTATACAAATTCATGGGCCGATTACAATAGATGCCACAAACACTTTATCATTTTCATCAATATCATCCTCAAGCATTTTAAGCAATCTAGAAAAAGCGCAAAAAAATAAGAATATCAAAGCAATAATACTTGATATAAACTCTCCTGGCGGAGCTGTAGTTGCAAGCAAGGAGCTTTCTAATATTATTAAAAGAAGCGAAAAGCCTGTTGTGGCATTGATAAGGGAAGTTGGAGCTTCAGGAGCATATTGGATTGCATCTTCTGCAGATAAAATAGTTGCAGATCAATTATCAATTACTGGATCTATAGGAGTTTCAGCATCATATTTCGATCTTTCAGGATTATTGGAGAGGTATGACATTGAATATGAGCAGCTAACAGCTGGTTCAAGAAAAGAATTAGGAACTCCTTATAAAGAGATAAGCAGTCAAGAAAGGATAATTCTGCAGAAAAAAATAGACAGGATACATGAAGTTTTTATTGAAGATGTTTCTAAAAACAGAAATTTAAATCCCCAGCGAACAGCACAAATTTCTACAGGAGAATTTTATTTGGGAGAAGAGGCATTCAAATTAAATTTAGTGGATGTTCTTGGCGGAAGGGCGGAAGCATTGGCAGAGGCGCAAAATCTGGCAAACTTGACTAAGCCCCAAATAGTGGAGTATAAAGAAAAAAAGTCTTTTTTAGATTTTTTTACCAGAACAACTGCCTATTACATCGGAAAAGGAATTGCTTCTGAATTAAGATCCTATGAAGATAGCTCTTTGAGCATAAAAGCTTGAAGTCTTATTTACTGCTTATATTATTCATTTATTCTTCATCTTTGAAATGACGATATAATCAAGCTTATATTGTAAGAACAGAAAGATTTAAATATTTTAACATATATACGTTTTTTAACATATGGAGGTAAAATGGTAAGTATAACAGTATCTGTTCCAGGGGAAGTTAAAGATAAAATGAAAAAATTTCCGGAGATGAACTGGTCTGGATTTGTAGCCAAATCCATTATAGAAAAGACCAAGGAATTATCATGGAAAGAGGAACTTGTAAAGCAGTTCAGAGAGGAAAAAGATATGACAGACTGGGCTGTTAAATTGCAAAGAAGAGCAAGGAAAGGAAGATACAATAAATTAAAAGAGAAAGGTTGGGTATAAATGAATCCTGTTGTTGTAGACACTAATGTTTTATTTACTTTCTTCTGGAAAAATTCCGTTTTTAATAAGTTAGTTCTTAGCCAGCATCTGGAATGCCTTTGTCCGGAAAGGGCTTTAGAGGAAATTAACAAATATTCTTCAGACATAATGAAAAGAACAAAATTATCTGAAACAGAGTTTAATAAGCTTAAAAATGAACTATTTAAGGTTTTAGTTGAACCGCTTCCTTTTAAATTATATTCTTCTTCTATTAAAGAAATGGGGACCTGCATTGAAAACACCAAAGGTTTAACTGCTGAGGAAAAGGAAGAATTATTAGATGACATTGATTTCCTTGCTTTGGCTTTAAAGCTAAAGTGTCTATTATGGTCTAATGACAAATTGCTTAAGGAACAGTCTAAAGTGAAAGTAATTAATACAGAAGAGATGATTAGTCTGGTAGATAAATTCGAGAAAGAATGGTCTCCAGCACAATAATCTAAATTGCTATCTGCAAAAATCACTTCTTTTATATCTTAATAAAAACAAGATGATATTCCAAGAGAAGATTCTCTCAAGCTTTTGTAACCCATAGCTTTAAAAAATTAAATATATCTATTCTTTTTGGCAAGCTAGGCTGGCAAGTTAGCGTCTTGCTGTAACCATGAGTACGCTTTACATGGAGCTGAAGCTCATTGAAAGGTGCCTGCTTAGGATAGCAGTCTTGGTCTGGACTGAGAAACTCTATCCTGATTGGCTGGTGCTTTTGGGAAACAGGTCAGGATGGGAACATAGCAGCCTTAACCTTGAGTATTGGCGCTTTTAGGTAATGGAGTGGAGAAAGGATTAAGGTTAACTGTTATCTTTGGCAAGTATCGATCTTTGGGCGTGCTTGCCTCTTTATAATCCTACTCCTGTTAAAGACTTAGAAGCTTGAACTGCAATGCCTTCTAGATTTCTTATGATTCTTGTATACATTTCCCTTATGACCTTTTCATATAAAGCCTCTTTTAAACTTCCATGACAATGTTTTAGAATGTCTTTAAGATCTGTAAATTCTTTAATCTCTCCTTTTGGAACTCTGCAGGTCATTTTTGTATCTTTGAATAAATTGTAAAGACTCAAATCAGCAGTTTCAACAGATAAAACCTTAACATCTACCCTGCACTTGTCAAACTCAAAATCAGTTAAACTTGTTCCTAAGGTTTCAAATTCGTACAAATTAACATCCACTAAGGTTTTAACCTGGGCTCTTTTGCATTGGAATGTCAAATCATTAAAACATTGCTTGTCTGTTCCGCAGTCTGTTGTCCTGTAAAGGAATCCAAAAACGACTCCAAGCAGAACAAAAAAAGTTAATGCTGCTAAAAATTTGTATTTTATATGAAGTTCTTTATATTTTTTAATTATTTTTTTCATTGAGGAATTTTATTTTAATTTTTTACACAGATTAAATACTGTATGTAAGGGGCGTTTGTTCCTTCAACAGTTCCATTTGTATTTACTGTAATGTCTGTAGAGGCTGTGCCTGTTACGGTTCTTTCAAATATAGTTCTAGTCCCTGTCCCCCCACTAAAATCAGCCGCCCCTGCTGTATTGACAGTCTTGAACAATTCGTCGTTTGGCCCTGGATGTGTATGTCCAGGATCTGTTATTCCGTGATTATGCTGTCCTACTGTTCTATTTTCCTGATTTGATAAAGCTGTTCCAGCTGTTCCTCCTAAAGTTCCGCTTGATGAATTATAACCGACTAAATATCTTCCTCTTGCAGCAATATCTTCATGCCATCCTGTAGGGCATCCAGTTAAATTAAAAAAGCCTACAAAACCAGGAGGTATTCCAATAATTCCGTTAAAAGCATCAGTAATATTTCCTGTTACATTTATATCACCTACAACAGTTAAAGCATCACTTGGATTGGTAGTTCCTACCCCTAATGTGTCTGTTACAAATAAAGAATTGCTAAAAGTAAAGTTTCCAGAAGAAAAAGTGCCTTTGATAATCTGGTCTGCAGTATGTGAAACATCCTGGGCGATTACCATTACTAGAGATATCAAGAATACAGTTACTATCAAATGAGCTAATCTCGTTCTTAATACACCTTCTTTATTTTCTTTTTTTACCATTTTTTTTAAAATGTTTTATTTCAACAATCCCTAATTTTATCAAGTCTCCAAGTTCAATATCGCAAAAATCGCAAACAGAATCTGGAATTTGAATTGTTTTTGAATTTTCCTTGCCCCTGACTTTAGATATGAAGATATCTGAACTGTTTAAATCAGTTTTATCCATATTAAAACATATTAAAACATATTTAAATAGCTTTTGGTTCTTCTATTATGGTATTGAAGGTTTTCATTAGTAATGAATACTATTATTCAACAATGATGCACACTTTTTTGTGAAGAACAGTATGTACATATGCGGAGAAAGCAACGACTTTTGCACTACTTTCTGTCTAATATGAAAACAACCTCATATTTTGTGTTATACATTTTGAATAAAATGAGGGCAAACCCGAAGGATTTTGAGTTTGGCTCTGACATAACATATATTAATACCTTAATCTAGTTTATATTATGCAATTTGAGTATTCCAAACATTGGTTAAAAAAGAGAAAATATAGATTAAATATTACTGATGATGCTTTGGAATATTGCATACAACATTCAAGCAAGTTAAAAGACAAATATTGGGAAGATGCCTGGAATGCTATTGCCAGAATACCCCCATCTGGTAGATTATTGAAAGTGGTATATAAAACAAAAGGCAAAACTATAAAAATACTAACGGCTTATTGGTTAGATTGAGTAAAAATGGAAAACTGGTATGATAGAGAAGAAGATATTTTGAGCGTACAACTGAAGGAAGGAGAATATTGGAAAAGCATAGAACTAGCCAATGGAATAGTCTTTGATGTTTCAAAAGATGGGTCTATATTATCTGTCGAGATACTTAGAGCGAGCAAGATATTTTCCGGGGATGTTAAGAAAGTTATTGAAACAGCTAAACAAGCAGCTTAAATCAGAGCTAAATTTTACATAATTCAAAATATACCATAAGTTTATATATTTTATTTATTAAACAGGATTTATGGCAAGAAAAATAGCAGCAAATCCTGATGTATTATCTGGAAAACCTATAATTTATAGTACTAGAATTTATATTGGAATTGCTTTCTTCAGGCATGACTATAGAAGAAATAATCAAAGAATATTATCATCTTAAAAAAGAAGATATCATAGGGGCCTTAGAATATGCTACCAAGATTTTGAGACATGAAGAAGTCTATCCTATTACCTTTTGAAAATAAAAATGAAGTTTTTGACTGATGAAAATATTGCCATCTCTGTTACACATGCTATTAAAGAATTAGGCTTTGATGTAAAAGATATAAAAGAAGCTAAATTGTATGCATAAATTCTATATATAAATCTCTTTATCGTTTGCCAATATAAAAATATTGTGGCCACTAAAAATTGTGCATAACTTTTGTTATGAAGTAAAATTAAATTTCGAAGAAATTTAATTTCAAAAACCTGCCTTCAATCATAAGCCTTAGACCTCTTGTCAATATCTGAGATGAATAATAGATTATTATCATAAAAAACCGAGTATTGGATCCTATAATCGCCTACCCTTACTCTAAAAATCTTTTCTTTGCGATTAATGACTCTTTTTACATCTTTTGGGAATGGTTCTTCTCTTAACTTTTCTATTTCGTCTATTATTCTTTTTGCAACAAGTTTTTCTGCTTTTTAATAAACTTTTTAGCACTGGAAGAAAGTTCCGCTTCAAACATTTTATAGTCCTAATTCTTTTTTCAATTCTGAGAGAGAGGTTGTTTTTCCTTCCTTTAATTCTTCCATACTTTGCTCAAACCTTTCGCCCTCTTCTAGGGTCATAATTGTATCAGGATCAAACATATGCTTTTTAATAAAGTCTAGGTCTGTCTTTATTATTTTCAATTCTTCTAATATTTGTTTTGTTTCAGTTGCCATATTTACTAAATTAACTTAGACATTTATATAACTTTCGGCATTCCTCGCCTCGGCTCTGCCAATTCATCCATAACCTAACAAAGTTCAGGATATGGACTTGTTGACACGAAAGTTAAATTATACATAACTCTATTTTTTCCCCCCCATGCTTTCTAGTATATACCACAAAGATTTTGCAAATATATTCTCTTCTCTAAACTTAAAACATAAAAGGATTATGTTAGTCAGGCTAAAAAACCAGAGTCCTGATAGGGTAGCAAGAGTTTTGTTAAATGTTATAAAATCCGATGTTAAGGGCAAACTTGAGAATAATCTTACCATAATTTCAGAAGAAAAAGTGATAATTCATAAAAAATTAAATCTCCTCTAATTTAATATACCACTCTTTGTCTAATGTAAATATAACATTGTACTTTTTGCTTAAGTCAAGATTGAATAATAACTGGATAGGCAGAGTAGTTTCGTAGCTTGATCCCCTCTTATATAATCTTCTTACAATGCCTGTCTTTCTGTCTTTACCAAATTCATCAAGCTTTATGTACCACTGCTTCTTTTTCTGATTAAAGATTACACTATACTTCCTGCTTAAGTCTATGTTCCATAAAATAGCTTTAGGTATGGTTATCTCATAAGATGAACCTCTTCTGTACAGTTTCCTCTTTATCTCATACTTATTTGACATCCCTTAACCTCTTTTTTGCTAGTTTTGCCTCTAGGTCGAATCTTAGCTTGACTAATTCGGCGTACATTTCAGACAGAATCTCTGGATCTTCAGAATCTAACTTGTTGTAAAATTTGACAAGGCTTTCATAGTAAACCTTGGCCCTGTACAGCTTGTCTTCTTTCAGTAATTTTCTTATAGAATTTAATCTCCTGCTGAAGTTTTTTGCAGATTCTCTGACAATGACAGTTTCTTTCTTTATCTTATCTAACTTTATTTTATGATAAGAAAGCTTCTTTATTTTCTCGTTTGCCTGCTTTCTTAAATTTTCAAGCTCTTTTGTTCTTAGACTTTCCTTTGTCTCTTTTAGTTTAGGTTCTTGCAGCCTTACCTTTACTAAACTTAGCTTATGATCTTTAACTTCTTTTATTCTTTCATGAGCTTTTTCCTCTAATCTTTCAATTTCTTTAGTTTCTAATTTTTCTTTTCTTATTAGCAGTCTAGGCTCTTCTAATTTTACTTCTGTTCTTTCTATTTCCTGTTTTCCTGCTTTCCTTATTCTTTCATGAGCCTTGTCATAAATCTTATCAAGCTCTTTGTTTCTAAGAATTTCTTTGTAATGGTCTAACTTCTGCTCTTTTAATCTTACTTCAGTTTTTTCTAAAGATTTAGGCTTAATCCTTATAATCTTCTGGTGAGCCTTGTCATAAAGCCCTTCCAGTCTTAATTCCCTCTTTAATTTCTGCTGTTCTTCATGCTGTTCTTCTGCTAATTTATGGATATGGAGTAATTTCCCTGCTTTAATATCTTCTATCTTTCTTAATCTTAGTTTTCTGATTGCCTGAACTGCCCTAGAATGAAGCTCTCTTAAATTCAAAGCGTCTTTTAGCGTTAATCTTTCTAATGATAATTTTCTAGTTACTCTTTCATAAGGAGAGATTATCTTTACCTTTGTATCTTCTAATTTCTTATGGGCGGTCTGTTTTTCTTCTTCTATTTGATCAAGCAGTCTGTCAAGCAGCAAATAATTCTTTAATTTAATTAAATTTGAGAACATCCAGCTGTACTCTTCTTTGCTTAAATTTTCTAAACTATTATAGAATTCAACTAAATTGTAGTATTCCTTGTATGCCTTTTCAGAATGTTTTTCCTTTCTTAATTTGTAAATACTGCTTAATCTTGTGTTAAAGTGTATTACATAAGGAGGCAGTACAAACCTCTTCTGCAGCAGCTCTACTCTTCCTAATCTTACTTTTATTAATTTTAATTTCCTTGCTTTTTCCTTTGCACTTAATCTTGCGAATAAAAAATTAATTTTTTGATGTATATCATTTAAGTCTTTGTATATACTTTGCCTGCCTTTGGTGTCTTCATACCAGCCTAATTTCTTGCTTGCCTCTATAAACCCTGAATAATGCTTTAAGCTTTGCTTTAAGCTTCCTTGAGATAATGCCTGCCCTACTTTTATTAAGAAGCTGTCGTATTGTTTTCTGTATAAATAATATTCATAATATTTTTCACTATTCAAATATTTATCAGAGATAATGCCTTCTGGAAGGAATGCATAATGGCTTACATTGTCAAGTAATTCTCTGGCTCTTTTGAAATTCTTATTCTCTAAGTTTCTTACTGCCTGGTCTACTAAAAATCCTATTTCAATAGAATGCTCTATCCTTTCAAGCTTTGCAACTAATGCCGATCTTAATTTTCTGAATCTTTTGGGTATTTTATAGAATTCAAGCCTTATATTTCCTATAACTTTTTGAGTATTTTTGTAATCCCCGTTTTTCAGTAAAACTTCTGCATGCCTTACATTATTTTCAATAGAATTTAGTATAACTGTATAACTGGCTTCTAAATATTTTTCTTTAGTATACTTTTCTGATGCATAGAATAATTCTTTTATATCTTCTATAATAATTTTTATTGTATTTTTTATGAAATTTAATAGTGATCTTTCTCCAGATTTAACATCAGCTTTTGTTCTTCTAAAAGCGGATTTTATGGAATAGAAAATTAAGCTGAATGCCTCTAATATTTTTTTGACAGAATAAGCAATTCCCTCTATTGTATATGTGAAGAAATCAGAAATTATCTCTAAAATATTTTTTACTGTTATATAGGGAAGAAGAATAAATGTAATCAAAAGGTCTTTGGATATTAAATGATTTATTGGATGGACTACTATATCCTTTAATCTTACTATTAGTGAAAACTTTCTTCTTGCTAAATGCTCATCTTTTTCTTCTCTTCTTACAAGAAGCAATAAGAATGCTATTAATAATCCAAGCAGTACCCATAGCCATATCGGATAGATAACTCTTGGAGTTTCTTCTATTAAACATCCTACACATTCCTCTCCTAAGCTAAAATCAAGATCTATTTTAGGCTGTGGTTTCGGTTGTCCATCAATTATTATTGTCTTAAATGAAATATTTAGTTTTGTGAAGTTGTCTATATTGGTGATTATTGTACTTGTATTCTCATCAAAATTAGTAGAGTAAACAGATGGAAGTTCATCTGGTATTTCTATTCCCGGAGGAGGTTCAGGAGTTGGTTCTGGCTCAGGTTCTGGCTCAGGCTCAGGTTCTGGCTCTGGAGTTGGTTCTGGCTCAGGCTCTGGCTCAGGTTCTGGCTCAGGCTCAGGTTCTGGCTCTGGAGTTGGACCTGGACCTGGAGGTGGTGGAGTAACTACAGCACTTGCAGTTACAAACAAGGTAGTAAAGTTGAAAGTAGAATTTTCATTTTCAAAATTAAATGCAGTTATGTTGAATGTTCCTGCAGAGCTAAATGTACTTGAATTAGAATATGGGAAACTGCTTGAGTTTGCTAATAAAGTTCCTTCTATGTAAAGTTCAACAAATCCAGTTCCTGTTGTCAAATTTACAGTTATGTTTACACTATCACCTGCTGTTATAGATAAATTTGCTGCAGCGCCATCAAGGAACAAGCTTATATTGCTTACACTTTTATTTAGGAACCAGAAAAATGTTACATTATTTCCAGTAAAGTTTTGATTATCACTTATTGTAGCAGTAAAGTTGAATATTCCTGCAGATGAAGTGTTTAAATAAGGATTGCTTACTTGTGTTCCATTTCTTAATAATGTTATAGATGCTGTTGAGTCTGTTGTAACTGTAACATTAATGGAATTTTCAGGATATATTGTTGACCTGTTACTTTGTGTTCCATTAAGAAACATTGCAATGCTTCCTGCAGCAGGCAGTATTGTGAAAGTCTGAAATGAAGTTGCATTAGTTGCTCCATCACTATCATTTGCTATTCCTCTGAATTTTATTATTCCTGTCGGCAATACAGATGAAAAATTATATATTCCATTTCCAATATGGTTCATTGAATAATTTTGCAGGCTTCCAGTAAAGTTAGACTCAAAATCTACATTTAAAGTAGAGTTCCCATCTTCTACATCATCTGCTGTAAAATTGAAGAAGCTTCTTGTCGATTCATTAAATGTTATAGGACTTTCCCTGTTACTGAAGACTATAGCAGGAATATCATTAACAGAGGTTACTGAAATGTTAAATACTCTGCCAATTTCATCTTCACTGTCTGTTACATTTATTGTCACTGCAAAAGATCCAAACCAATTTGGGTCTGGCTGCCATGAAAAATTACCATTTGTTGTGTCTAATGTTACATTTGAATTATTTGTTGAATAAGTTAATGTATTATTATCCACATCAGATGCATTAACCTGATATATCCAGAAAGTATCTTCTGTCAAAGTTTGGTTTTCAGGCTCTTGATCATATGTTGGGGCTGAATTTGCTACTAAAAAGCTTTGAATATCAGTTTGGTTTCTGTTATTACTTGAATCATTTGCATAGAATCTGTAGGAAAAGTTAGTTCCATTTGGCTCTCCAACAGTATACACTTTGAATGAAGTGTTAAATGTTCCTCCGAATATTACTAAAGAGTCATTTACCCAATCTCCTGAGATATTTGTAGAGAATATGAAGGTAGATAAGTTCACTTCATCACTCCAGTCTACTGTTAAATTAACAGTCTGGCTGAATTTTGGAGATGAGTTATTTATTTGGGAGTTAGACCAGTTTGGAGCATCATTGTCAGCTATAATAAAGCTCCCGCTTGATGTAAGGTTGTTTCCGGACTCATCTATAGTTGTCCAGTTCCATTCCCATGTCCCTAATATCCCTATGTTGTATTCATCAGAAGTCCAGGTTCCATTAGCTTGAAGAGTTCCATTAACATTGTTTAAAACTAAAGAGCCATCTGGATTTTTTACAGTTATATTTGCATAAAGTATTGATTCACCATCCTCATCAGATATATTTATCCAGTTGTAAACATCATTTCCAAAATCTGGAGTTCCAGGAGATGTCCCATTTCCAGTAATTACTGGCTTTGTATTATTGACAGTGAAGTTGTATAATCCAGATGAATTACAATTCTCTGACTGATCACATGCGTAGTATATCCATGAGATAACTGTACCTGGCTTGGCAGTTATCTGCTTGCTTACATTTGCATAAACAGAAGTCTCATTAGAGAATTGTATTGCTGTATCGTTTACAAATGAACCAGTATCATTCCAGGAAAAAGTATAATTTGTTATCCCTCCTAAATCTGTTATCGTAACATTCATTGTTATATTTTGATTTTTAGCAATTCCTGTATCATTTACAGCACCTGCAAATGTGGGATTTACAATTAATACAGTTATATTATAAACTCCTGTGGAAGCATTATTTCCTGATGTGTCATTAGCATAATACTGCCAGCTGAATACAGAGCCTTCTGAAATATCTA
>JAGVZH010000038.1 GCA_018302745.1 Candidatus Woesearchaeota archaeon | reverse complement strand
TTTATCTCTATTAATTTTATCAATAATTTATGAGCAACGCTGTTGTCCCATTGGGTAGCTGAAACCAAGAAATTAGTGTCTGCTGTAATTTTCATTTTCTTCTTGATTGTCTGGATTTACTGACTAATTCAGGAACATCACTTTCTTTTATATCCAATTTCTCTGCTCTTTTTCTTCCTTCTCTTGCTATTCTTTCTAAATCCCTGATAAGCTCTTCCTTGCTCGGAGTAGCAATTTTTTTAAGGATTATTGTATCCTTGCTTCCTACAACAGCAAAAACTGTCCCTTCATCTGCATGAGCTTCTTCTCTGATTTCCTGAGGGATTACTATCTGGCCTTTTGATGACATTTTTACAGTTTCAAGAGTCATTTTTTCTTACCTCCATTTTTCTTATTTTCTTACTATAAGAAAGACTTATTTAAATACTTTTCTGTTCCTGGCTTTTTATCAAAAGAAATTTTGGGTTGTTAAAAATAATAAAGTATATTTTGATTATGACTTCATATTTGCAGTAAGGTAGAAAGATTTATATATTCTATAGCTATAGCTATATCTATGGTAACAACAATTCAAGTGCAGGAAACCACTAAACAGGTCTTGGATAATTTAAAAAATAAAGAAAGAGCAAAATCCTATGATGTAATTATTCGGCACTTACTAAAGGAGCATGTAGATGTTTCCGATATGTTTGGTTTTACAAAGAAAAGACCATTAAAATTTAGCAGAAAGGATGAGCTGAAGTTCAATGAAATATGACTATGTTTTAGACAGTTATGCTTGGGCAGAATTATTTGATGGCACTGAAAAAGGGAAAAAAGTTAAAGGAATAACTGATAAAGGAAGTATTGGCACATCAGTTATTACACTAGCTGAATTCTCCGACAAGTGTGCAAGAGATGGAAGAGATTTAGAGCCATTTTTAAGATTTATTCAGGCAAAAGCCGCTATTTTACCATTGGACTTAGAGATAGCAATAAAGGCTGGAAAACTAAAAAAGGAATTAAGAAAAGTATCAAATAATATTAGCCTTGCAGATGCCATTCATTTCCAAACAGCAAAGTTAAACAAAGCTGTATTTGTCACAGGAGATAGGGACTTTAAAAATGTTAAAGATATTTTATTTTTGGAATAAATCTATAAGTTAATTGCAACAATGGACCAGACAAAACTAAACACAGTAAAAGTAATAATATCTTATGTTACAATGCAGTAAGATAGAAACATTTATATATCAATAGATACTTATATTATATCAGATGATACAAAGATGATTAACAAATTAAAGATTTCAAAAACAGAATTGATTGAAAAAGAAGATCATAATACTAAGAGATATCCTAATCTAAACACTGTATTGATGGTAGAAGATTTTCTTAAAAAAAACAGAGATATGCCTATGAAAATAAGCGATATAAGGAAAGGGCTGCCAAAGCAGGTCATGCATCAAACATTAAAGCTTATTTTAGAGTATCTGTGGAGAAGCGGAAAAATAATCTATGGCTCTAAAGGAATTCAGTGGATTTATGAAGAACCAGAGCATATAAAAAAGTTTGCAAAAGACACTTTGGAAGTGTAATAATGTTTCTCGAAAAATCAGTTATTATAAAGCTAAAAGGCAAGGCTAAAGAAAGTTATGAAAAACTTAAAAAAAGAAATGACAAAGAAGCTAAGTCTATATTAAATTCATTCGAAAGAGTAAAAGAAATTCTAAAAAAAGATCCTCAATATGGAGATCCAATTAAAAAGAATCTAATTCCTTTAACATTTGAAAGAGAAGGGGTTAAAAACCTTTATAGGGTGGAGTTATCTAATTACTGGAGAATGCTTTACACCTTAAAAGGTAGTGAAGTTGAGATATTATTGTTTATATTAAGCATATCAGACCATAAAGATTATGATAAACTTTTTGGTTACAGGAAAAGATAATGGACCAGACAAAATTAAACACAGTAAAAGTCTTGATTGCCTATATAGTCTTAATAGCATTTTATTCTTTTATTATAAAAATTACAAGACCTTGGTTTGAGAATATTTCTCCGTTGGTTTATATTTCAATAGCAATCTTGCTTGGACTGGCTATCTTTCTCTTAGTTCCTTTTCTAATCTTTCAATTTCGAGGGAAGGAATAATACTTGAATCGTTGAACATATGTGAAAAAAACTGGGCTCTTTCCTCTCCCATCTTAAGCCATCTTGAAGGTGTATCAAACAATCTCTCAGCAAATTTTGTACATAATTCTTTCATATATTCATTTCCGGATATCTCAAAAAATCCTCTTGCTAAAGACAGGCTTCTGATGAACATTAAATAATCATTATTTCTAAGATATCCAAAACTTCTTCCATAAACATCAGAAGCTAAAGCATTTAACTCTAAATCCATCTTACATTTCAGGCATTCCGCCCATTCCTGGATGTGGCATAGGCATATTTCCTTTGTCAAGATTTCCAGCTGCTATAACATCATCTATCCTTAGAATTAAATTTGCAACTTCAGAAGCTGACTTAACAGCCTGAGTTTTGATCTTTAATGGCTCTATAACTCCAGATTCCCAGCAGTCAACAACATTTCCTGAAAAAACATCTAAGCCAGCCCATTTGTTTCCTTTATCATGCGCTGCTTTTAAATTTGTTATCATATCAATTGGATCTAATCCTGCATTTTCTGCCAATGTCCTTGGTATAATTTCAATAGAATCTGCAAAAGCAAGTACTGCTAACTGCTCTCTTCCGCTTAAGCTGTTGGAATATTCTCTTAATTCCTTTGCTAATTGAATTTCAGTAGAGCCGCCACCAGCAACAACTTTTCCATTTCTCAGGACAGCAGCTACATCTCCAAGAGCGTCTTTAACTGCCCTTTCAACTTCATCAACAACATGTGATGTTCCTCCTCTTACAAATAATGTTACAGCTTTTGGATTATTGCAGTCTCTTACATAAGTATATTCATCATCGCCAATCTTTATTTCTTCTACTAATCCAGCCTGCCCTAAATCTTCCTTGCCAACGTCATCTAAATTGCTGATTGATCTTGCATTAGTCGCCCTTGCCAGTTTATCCATATCAGATTTTTTCACTCTTCTTGCTGCATAAATCTTGTTTTTAGCTAAAAAATGCTGCGCTAGATCATCAATGCCTTTTTGGCAGAAAATTACATTGGCTCCTGACTTAACAACCTTATCAACCATATTTCTTATCATCTTCTCTTCCTGGTCAACAAAGCTCTGCAATTGGTCAGGATTAGTTATCTGTATTTTAGCGTCTGTTTCTGTATCTTTTATTTCCAAAGCGCCGTCAAACAATAAGATTTTGGCATTCTTGACTTCCCTTGGCATTCCGCTGTGGACTTTTTCCTTGTCCAAAACAACGCCTTCTATAAGTTCAGAATCTGAAACTCCTCCGCCGACTTTTTTCTCTACCTTGACATTATCCAGATCAATGACCAATTTACCGTCAAATTTATCTCCAACAGAGGAGACTGCCTTAACAATTAAATCAGCTAGGACTTCTTTATGGGCTTCTGCCCCTTTTCCAGTCATTGCTGTCATTGAAACTTTTCTTAAGCTGTCTAAATCATTATCCTTTAAATCTTCAGCCATAGCATTTAGAATTTCCTGGGACTTTTCAGCAGCTAACCTGTAGCCTTTTGCAATAACAGTAGGATGAACGTCCTGATCTAATAATCTTTCTGCATTCTTTAATAATTCTCCTGCAAATATAACAGCTGTAGTTGTTCCATCTCCGACTTCAGCTTCCTGTGTTTTTGCAACTTCCACTATCATTTTAGCAGCAGGATGCTCTATCTGCATTTCCTCAAGAATTGTAACTCCATCATTTGTAACTGTAATGTCACCCATAGAATCAACTAACATCTTGTCCATTCCTTTTGGGCCTAATGTAGTTCTTACTGTCTCTGCCACTAATTTAGCAGCCATAATATTGTTTCTTTGCGCATCTCTTCCTAAAGTCCTTTGATATCCTTCAGGTAAGATAAATATAGGTTGCTGATTTGCCATTTTATTTTATTAACACCAAATATCCCCAGAATGATTAAAAATACTGGTTTTTGGTTTATAAGTCTTTCTATTTAAAATTTTTAAGTAGTAATTATTTTATGAAATTATTAAAGCACCCTCCAATAGCAGAAGGCATATTTAAAAACAAAAGTGTTTTATATTCAATAAAAGAGGTTTAATTAATGGCAAAAGAGGTTCCTTTAGAAAAAAAAATTATAACTCAAGAAGCTGTTTTTGACTTCTCCAAACTTTACAAAGACATGAAAGAATGGTTTGACAAGAGGCAGTATGTTTTCCATGAAACAGCGCATGAGCAGAAAGAAGAGGCTGCAGGGACAAAATTAGAAATTCAATGGGGAGCAGAGAGGGAAATTACTAATTACTTTAAGTTTAAAATAAAAATAATGATTTTTGGCATTGAAATGGAAAAGCTCCAAACAGAAGAAGGGAATATTGTCTATCAGGGAAATATAAAAATCATCATTGATGGAACTTTAATAATGGATTATAAAGACAAGTTCAAAGACAGCAAATTTCTGGAATTAATACAAAAAGTCTATAATGACACTTTAATAAAAAAGAAAATAGAATTGTATATAATAAAGTTAAGCAAAGAAACAGAGGAAATAAGAGAGCTGATAAAAGAGCATCTTCAGCTTTACTAAAATGAAAGAGTTTGACATAGTTCCGACATTAAAAATAAAGAGAAAGGGAGTTTTTGATTTAGAAGGGCTTTACTTAATGGTTAGAGGATGGCTGGACATAAACGGCCTTTTCAACAACTTAAAAGAGACAGAGTATACAGAAAGGACTATGCCCTTCGGAAAAGAATTGGAAGTAAACTGGGAAACATATTATGATGTCAGCTCTTATGTAAAATTCAAAATAAAAATCTCTTTTATGGCAGTTGGCCTGTCAAAAGTTGAGATACAAAAAGGCCACAAAAAAATTCCAAGGGACAAAGGAAGCATAGAAGTAAAATTAGAGGGAAAAGT
>JAGVZH010000037.1 GCA_018302745.1 Candidatus Woesearchaeota archaeon | reverse complement strand
AGAAGCTGTCCACATTCCTGGCAGATAAAATGATAATGCAAAGCAGTTTCCTCATTTACTTCTATGCATTCATAAGGGCACGAATAGTAATGCCTCGTCTCCATATTGCTTATCTGGCTCCTTACATCTTCTATCTCTTTTTGCTTTATCACTACAGAATTTATTTACCTCACCTTTAAGAACTTTTTTACGTGATTCATCATTATCTGGATAGTTCTTCTTAGCATCTGCTTCGCATTCATCATTTGTAGTATGTGAGCAGAATGTAGTTTCTGTTGCAATTGGTACAAACCAGACAGTAATATATTTATCACCAACCATCTTATATTCTATAGACAAGCTGCCTGATGATGGTGGTGAAGTCCCCTCTTTTTCAACTATTTCGCCTAGCATTAACTTAAGACTAAATCCTATTTTACCATTCTTTTCTTCTATTGTTGTAGAAGGAGTAGTTGTAGGAGTTTCTTCTTTTTTAGTTTCTTCTTTTTTTGTTTCTGTGCCTGCAGACTCACATTCTTTTACCTCATATCTATGGGTTAGACCTGCTTTTTCTAGAAATTTGTTAAGCCACTCCTTATTTAAAGGACAAGTATCACATATGGGAGATACTGTGCAGTCTGCTGAGCTATCCCTCAAACTTCCAATTGTACCTTTCTTGACAAATGCCCCAGTCTCTTTGTCAGCTAACCCGCATTTTCCGCAGCCCAACATTAAGTCTAGTTCTAAGAAAGGTTTTTGTTGAAATCTTATTCTACCATCTAAATTGCTAACTTCAACAGTTCCATCTTTATTTAATTGATAATTAATTAAGTTTTGACCTTCTTTCAAAACTATAGAATTACTATAAATATCAGAAAAAGACATTTCTCTTTCTTTATCTTTAGTTAGAAGAGAAAATCTGCTTTTTTGTATTATATGTCCTGTAATCTCTTTACTAAAGTATTTTAATACACATTCATGCAAATCTTGTATACATTTAACATAATCTAAATTTAAATTATAAGAACCAGCACTTTGATAACAAGTTTTAGAATCTGAAATTGGCTGGCTTCCTGTTCTTTGAGCATCTGTTGTTGAAGATATTCCTGCGCTTATGTCTTGCGTAGCTGTGCTTGTGTCTTGCGTAGCTGTGCTTGTGTCTTCTGCAACAAAAGTTTCAGTACATTGAAAACCTACACCTCTTACATATTGACATTTTGTTACTTCACCAGTAATTCCATTATTAGAGCCATAAACAGATATGCCAACAATAGCAACAATTGCTATAATGGCGATGATTAAAAAAGAATTATTTATTTCTCCCCTTTTATTAAAAATCATACTTTTTTGATATTGTATATATATATATAAAACCTTCGGATTTATAAATTTTTTATTACTCTTAATGCATTGCAACAATATTTATATAGCTAATTTTAAATTTTTATTTATGGCAGACGTGCTTTTCATATCTTCAATTGTACTTTCTATTTTAGTATTCATCTTCATCTTATTCTTATTTATAGTTGTGATAATATCAATATTCAAAAAAGAAAATTTTGAGAATTTTCAGCCTAAAGTCAGTGTTATAATACCTGCTTATAATGAAAGCAAGACAATTGGATTATGCTTGAATTCAGTTTTAAATCAGGACTACAATAATGAAGTAGAAATAATAGTTGTAGATGACGGCTCTAGTGATAATACTTTAAAAATTTTAAAGAAATACAAAAAAGTTAAAGTTGTTAAGCAAAAGCATTTAGGAAAGTCAAAAGCATTAAACAATGGAATATCAAAAGCTAAAAATGATTTTATTTTAGTCATAGATGCAGATACTATAATTAAAAAAGACTTCATTAGAGAGATAATTAAACCATTCTCAGATAAGAAAGTCGGAGCTACTACAGGAATTATTAAATTAAAGAACAATAAAGGAATACTGCCGATGTTTCAGAATGTAGAATACAGCTTCTATAATCTTATAAGGCATAGTTTTTCCAGCTTATTCAAAAACAGCGTCTGGTTTTTAGGGGCTTTGGCATGCTACAGAAAAGATGCTATTAAAAAAGTTGGTTTGTTTAAAACAGATTCTTTAACAGAGGACATTGATTTGGCTATGGAAATTAATAAGGCTGGCTATGAAAACATCAGCGTTGGCAATGCCTATGGCTTTACCCATGTTCCTGCAAACTTAAAATCCTTATACAAGCAAAGATCAAGATGGTGGATTGGCGCCTTGCAGGCCTTATTCAAGAACAAAAAAATGTTCTCTTTTGGCTATGGAGTTTCAATATTATTCTTATTTATTAACCAAATTTTTTGGTCTATTTATTCAGTAATCTATCCTTTTTTGCTGGCTTACCAATATAATTACTGGCTTTCCTATAATATATACAGTGTTTATGCGTTTTTAGTTTATACAATAAGGTGGTTCAGTTTTTGGGGACCCTTATATGTTGTTTATAATCTTCCAAAAGCAGGATTTTCCCCATTTACCTTTTTCGGAGTATTATCCGGGATTATGGTGACAATAATGCTCTTGATAGCCTTAAAAATATTTGATTACAAATTTAATTTTAAAAACCTAACAGCAATATTTTTCTTTTTCCCCTATACGATAGTTTTAAATATCATAATTCTGCTTAGTCTTGTTAATATCAATATGTGGAAAAGGAAAGACTTCAAGAGGTAATTTATGGATATTGCACAAACTTGGTTTCAGATAAAGCAAACAGCAATAACATTAGGAAACAGCAAATTTACACAATTTTGGCATACTATATTTGATAGTACATTTAATTTTCTGCTTATCATAGCTATTGTTGTGTCTGCCATTTATCTTTACATAGGAATAAGAATGTTATTTTTTTATAAGAAAAGATCCAATACTTATACAGTTAATGAAGAAAATTTGCCTTTTGTTACTGTTCAAATTCCAACATATAATGAGCCTGCTGCCATTCAATGTGCGCAAAGATGCTTAGAGAATGACTACCCTAAAGATAGATATGAAATTTTAATAGGGGATGACAGCAAGGATCCTGAAGTCTCTAAATTGTTAAAAGATTTTTCTGCTCTGCATGAAAATGTCAAGGTAATTAAAAGAAAAGAAAACATTGGCTATAAGGCTGGAAATTTGAATAACATGCTTAAATATTCTAAAGGGGATATCTTGGTTTTGTTTGATTCTGATTTTCTTCCTCCAAAAGACTTTTTAAGGAAAATAGTTGCTCCATTCAGCAAAAGCGAAAAGATTGCTGCAGTCCAGGCAAGATGGACTTTCATCAAGCCTAATAAAAATTTAGTCTCATTATTATCCTCTACAATACTTTCAGTGATACACAACTTAGTTTTACCTTTAATTTATAGGAAAAGCAGGACAACTTTCATATGCGGCTCTGCAGAAGCTATAAGAAGATCTACATTGGAAAAACTTGGGGGCTGGAAAAACGGGAGCTTTACTGAGGATATTGATTATTCATTAAGAATGCTAAAAAACGGATATAAAATAGTTTATTTGGAAGATTTGGAATGCAAAGGGGAAGTTCCTTATACAGCCAAAGATTTCTACAAGCAGCAGATGAGATGGGCTTATGGTGTAATAAGGGCGTACATAGACCATGGATTAGGAATATTCCAAGCAGAAAGCTTAAGATTAAAGGACAAAACATTCATTTTTTTCTTTGGTTCCGGATATTGGATATCATTTTTATTGGTTGCTTTGTTTATAACAGGATTTATTTCTTTTATAACCCATAGACCAGAGCCATTAAACATATCTGAATTTATGTATTACACAACAAGGAATATAATAGTAACTTCAGGATTAATCTTTGCAAGTGCAGCTGCCCTAGTAAAGAAGAATAATTTCAAAAAGGCAGGATATATGGTAATTGCCTCATTCAGCTATGGATTAGTTGTATTATATTATGTTAATAAAGGGATATTTAAAGCCATCTTCAATAAGCCAATGCAGTGGCATATGCTAAGGAAAGAAGGTAATAAGGTAAAAGTTTAGTCTTCTAAATTTACTTCCCAAATCTCAAATCCTTTTTTATCATAAATTTTTTTGAATTCTTTGCTGAATTTTAAAATAAACAATAATCCTTCTTCATCACTTGTCCAGACTTGACCCTGCTTCATCTCAGGCGTTATAAAAATATATCCAATATTATACTTTTCAATTATTTTTGTGTCATTCTCTAAGTTTCTTGAATACAACAATTGCTGAGAATCTAAGTAAGCTTCATCCAGTTTTGGAGCATAATTGAATAAAGGATCCATAACATTCGGCTTTTCTGCTATCGAATTTATCCAATATCCATTTGAATAATGTGAAAATACTGTTTTTTGCTCTCTACTTTTGATTAAGGATAAGCTTTCAAAAATTTCCTCATTAGGCATAGAATCAGAAGCCTGTTTTATATAAGACAGTCCTGAGAATATCAGCCCTAAAGCAAAGATTAGAATTGTAAAGTTTTTAATAAATTTGCTTTCCCATCCTCTTTCTATCAGTTTAAGAATCCCAAACGAAACTAATACGGCAAGAAGAATATTCAAGTAAATTAAAACTGGATTATAAAAGTAAGCTGCTAAAAGTAAAACAGCAAAAGATATATGCAAAGCAGTATAAGCATGCTTTTTCTTCCATGTTACAATTATTCCTATTAAAGAGAGGATTAAGGCAAATATGCTCAAGCTTATTTTTCCGCCTAAATCTGATAATAGCTGCTGATGAACAGGCAGTTTGTCTATACCGAATTTCAGCAGTATTGGAAGGTATATTATAAGGGTAATTGAAAGCACAATTATTGAAGTGACATAATGCCATATTGATAATTTTTTTTCTTTTATTAAAGTATAAATTAAAATTGATAATAACCCTATAATAGGGTGTATAATGCCGAAAAAAGGAGTTAATAACAACACTATGCTGGTTAATATTTTTTGATTTTTTAATAATAGATAAAATGCCAGCAGATTAAGAAATAAAGGAATAAAATAATAATTTGACCTTGAAAATAAATAAATGAATAAAGGAGAAATAATAAATGTTAAGACAGCTATTATTCTTATTCTCTTTTTTATATTCAAATTTTTCAGTATAAAGTAAAATAAAATTACTGATAATATTCCTATCATAAAAGAAATTGTTTTTGAGATTATCTCTAATCCCATATTTAATAATGAGCTAGTCTTAGCTAAAATAAATGGCAGTCCTAAGGGAGTCAGCAATGGTCTTCCGCCATAGCTCAAAGGATCAAACTTTATTATTCCTTTCTCCTGAATCAAGGATGCTATTCTAAGATGATAATATGCTTCATCTCCGAACATGACTGTGCTGTCTCTCAGGATATAAGGAAGTGAAAGCACTAATACTGCAAATAGCAATAATCCTAAAACGACTATTGGCTCAGCAGAGTATTTCATATACATTATTGAAGACTTCTTTGAAGCATTTTTCATCTTTTATGTAACTAACCTCCTTAATTTTGTAAATCTCTTTTATCTTTTCATTTATAATCATATAATCAACTCTATATTTTTTCATTAATTCTAAAGCCTCAATTTCAAAAGGAGTTGTATAAATCTCCATAACATCCAAATACCTTTGTTCTGAATTTTGAGCCATGAGGAAATTAGAATCTATAACATTCTTTCTTTTTCCATGGTAGGTTATTAAATGCCCTACTTCCAGAGGTGCAAGAATTGTTGATCCAGGAGGAGTCTTCTCCCTAATCTGTACAAATAAGGATGTATCATCATCTGCAAGATCCCCAATAGTATATAATTTTCAAATCTCTGAAATTTTGTTATCTTCAAATATGCAAAATACCTTGAAAGTGATACTGCAGAAAGAATTGTCAGTGAGATTCCTAAAAATGCCAGCCCTAAATTTATATTTATCAGCCTCAGGATTAAAAGTAAAAATACTCCAAGCAGAACTCCATTTATTAAAAAAAACGAATCCTTTTTTGACTTAAAATAGGAATAAACAACACCTGCTAATCCATAAATCAATGGCAGTATTCCAAGACCTATAATTGCTTTAAATATATTGATGTTGGAGAAATAGTTATCTAATATCAGTTTTGGGATATTCTGCCAGATTACGCTAAAGCCGTAATTAAGAAATGCCTTTTTGTATAAAATAAACTGTATCAAGATTATCAAAAAAATAGAAAAAACTATTGCTTCTTTTTTTAGCTTGGAGACTTCTATGCCTTCTGTAGTTGTTAATATCAGGTAGAAGATAAATGATATAGGAATTAAGAATGCTATTGGATGCAATAAAGGCAGGATGAATGAGAACATCACAAAATAATCCAAATATTTTCTTTCTTGATCCATTTTGATAAAACAATAAAGCATAAAAAAGAATATTGGAATTGCCAATGAAAAAATTGAAAATTTATTTAAGGTTAATGAAAAATAAACAGGAATAAATGCGGAAATAAAAGATGCTAGCAAAGAAACCCTCTCATCCTTAGTAAATTCAAATGATATTAAATAGACAATCAGGATTATCAATGAAGAAAATATTATTGGCAATAGTTTAAAGGCAAAAGGTACAAAACTTAAAAGGGCAAACAAGTAATAAAATAAAACAGGGTATATCAATTCTCTTCCGCCATAGCTTAAATTATCATAATTTAAATGGGCTTTATTCTCAGAAATGTGCTGTGTTAATCTTAAATTTAAGTAAGCGTCGTCACTGGAAAAGTTTTCTGTCGACAATGAAAAGAAGAGCTGAAATATAATTGAAACTATAAAGATTATTGCTAATATGAGTTTAGAGGATATTTTTTTCATATTAATGGCTTGTCTGGTATTGGAGTTGAGAAAGGTTCAATGTTCTTTTCTTTGGCTGTTTTTTCTAATTCCTGAGAAACGTCCTTAACATCTTTGAATTTTCCCTCTAATTCTTTTTTAGAAACATCAAAATAATCATAAAACTTTGCTGTTAATTTTAACTTTCTGCTTCTTCCAAATTTTTCAGATTCAATATATCCAAGTTCTTTTAATATCTTAACATGGTCGTAGGTTAAAGTTCCTCTTACCTTTACAACATCTGCCTGAACAATTGGCTGTTTCCATGCTATTACAGATAAAGTCTCCAATAAAGACTTGTCAAATTCTGTTTTTGAATAAAGGTTAGAGGTCATATGAGCATATTCTGGCTTTACAGCTATCTTCCAGATGTCATTTTCACCAACTAAATGCAATGCAGAATCTTTTTCAGTATAATCTCTTTTTAAATCATCTAAGGCTTTCTTGATATCCTCTAATGACTCTTGTTTTGTTAGTTCGGATAGTTCTTTTAAAGTAAGAGACCTTCCAGTAGCAAAGAGCAATGTCTCTACTTGCTTTTTAATATCTACCATAAAACACCAGAAAGTATCGCATTTTATAAAGGTTTTGAGTAGTTAGAGAATATTGCTCAGGAATTCGTTAATTTCTTTATTAAAAACAGCATAATTTGAAATAGATGAGTATACAAGATAAACAAATGTTCTTCCCAAAGTTGTGCCTAATCTTGCAGGTATATCATCAATAGTACCATTAAGGTTTAATTCATCAATCACCCTATAAAGGCTTACCTCCCCAAAAAATGGAATAGGGGAAACTGCAAGAATATAATCTAATTTTTTTGGCTCTCTGTCTAACAAGCTTGTCATTAGTTATTTAACAGCTAATTTTATATCTCCAGCTTTAACTGTTTTTCTCCCTGTATGCAATGCTATTTTAGTAGCTTTTTCAGAGATATCATCTGCTACGGTCTCTAAAGCATCTTTTAAAGCCTGTTTAGCATCTTCTGAGACCCTTTCAGCTCCAGCTTTTTTTAACAGCTTTTCCATGGCTGCCAAAGGCAAAATTTTCGTCTTCATTATCTAAAAACCCCTATTTGTTCTTATTTTATTAAACAAAGGATTATTTATAAAGATTTTGGTAAAAAACCTTAATAATTTTTATTTTGATTTCGCAAAATTAGAATATCTTCTTTCCATTTCCTCTTGATTTTCCTTATCCTGTGTTAATCTTCCTGATTCAACTTCCCATAAAGGCATAGCAATAGAATAATGTTCCTTTCTTTCAACAGATCCTTCTACTGGCTGTGAAAAGAAATAGGTATTAGAGCTTGAAGAGCATCCAGATAATGCTAATACTGCTATTGTTCCTGCTAATATTTTTCTTATATTTGCCATTTTTTTACATTAAAAATAGTTTTATCAGGATTTATAAATGTTTCTATTGTTATTATAAATAAGTAGTAAATTTATTCTATAGGATATCTTAGGATAGCGCCTTCTTTGCTGCCTTTTTCTTCAAGCTCTTCAACTTTTTCAGTTTCAAAAGCTTCTGAAATAAGCAAGGTATCAACAGCTTTCATCTCCAATGCCTTTTCAACTTCTTTTATACCATATGTTACCTTATTTGCTTCTTTAGCTAACATTTCAAAAAATCTTTGCATTATTTTCTTCTCCTTAGTAATCTCTGCATCAGATATTGCATCTTTTGATTTATCCACTAACTCATGCAAGCCAAAATCCCCTGTATAAGACAGATCCTGAACACTGATAACTTTTTGCTTAAGCTCATTGTTCAGATATCCTGTATCTAAAAATTCATTCTTTGTATGTCCTGGTCCGCCAACTAATACTCCTTTTATCTCTGTTTTCATCGGCAAAAATTCCTTATTTGCAACTTCTGCTATTCTTTTGAAAAATTCTTTTGCCATCCCTTCAATCATTCTTTCAAAACGATGGGCTGAATTATGAACTATGATTCCATTAGCAATAAAGTTTTGATTCTTAACAGAAATGTCTATCATTTGGATTTTTCTATTACTCTTGTCGATTTTATGAATTTTAACAGGCAGGAGTGGACAACTGTAAATTACCTCTAATTTTTTGTGTAATTCTCTATTTTTTACACAATCCATTATAGAATTTTTGAATACTCCTTTACTCATCATTCTATTGTTTCTAAAGAAATTTGAAACGCGTGAAAAATTACTTACTTGATACCCATATTCTTCAATCATTTTCCTAATTTTACTTCCGGGAGCCAAGATTTGTCTTACGCTATTTTTATTGGATTTTTTGTTTATCTTATCTTTCAATTTATTTGACTTTTCTGTTGAGGTAAAATCAATAAACTTTTGAAAATTTAGTAAAGATTGCTTATCATTTATCTGCAATTTATAAATTGGTTTATTTGAATATGGATTTTTTTTATTGTCATAAACATAAAAAGAGGATAATATAGAAAATCTTAATAAGGTCATCTGAATTTGTCTTACTAGGATTTCATTACTAGTTGCTATTCCTACAGATTTCTGCATCAGATAACCTTCTGCATCAAATAGGCCGCTTAAAAAATGTGCTAATACATTGTTTTTAGATTGCAATATCTTTTTAGGTATTTCTGTATCTAAAGCTTTTTTAATTTCTGGAAACTCTGCTTTAATTAACCTCACTAAAGGCCTGCTTGTGAATCTTAATTGATGATAATTTTTCCTCTCTCTAAACCTATAACTGCTTTTGATATTAAAGTATTTATCAAATTTTTCTTTGTATTTGCTAGCCACTTCCTTTCTTTGTTCAAAAAAAGTAATCCTATCAGTCTCCATACTTCCATCTCCAATAAGATATCCAAGAAATTGTGCAAATTCTGGAGTAACCTTATCTGGAAGTTTAATTTTATTATACCTTTTATATGGGGCTGTATATTTTTCTAAAAATCTGTTAAAATCTATCTTTAAATAATCGCATAATCTATCCAACTGATTTTTATTAGAGTTAATCTTTCCAAGTTCATAAGAAGAAATTGTGGCCTGCATAGCTCCAATTTTTTTTGCTAATTCTTTCTGAAATAATCCTTTCTCTAATCTCTTTTTCTTGAGAATCTCTCTGCCTTTTTTATTTATAATAAAGGAATTATAAAATTGTTTTGAATTCAATTTTTGTATTTTTCCTTTAATTTCTAATCTTTCTGGCATCAACAAACTGTCTCCTTCCTTTAATTCCTGTGCTGATTTTTCTATAATGCCTTTTTCCGTAGAAACAAAGTAAATGTGGTCTTTAGAGGATTCAACAACTAATTGAGGATATTTTGTAGTAATTTTATAAGCTTCTTTTTTTCCAGTTTCCCATTTATCTGTAATCGGCGAATCTTTAATATTTAAATTATTAAAATCAACACTTTTAAGTTTATAAGGATTGTGAGATTTTTCAATTTTTAATATTTCACCATCTGAAGACTGGATAATAGTTCCGAATGGATGGCATTGGCCTCCAGCTTTAAATTTTCCAGGAACTCCTGAAGTCAGATGGGATAAGGTATCTATAGCAGATCCTTTCAATACTCCAACAGTACCATCTCTTCTGTCAACAACAATTAAAGCATAAAGGTCTTTTGACTCAATCATTGATTTTAAAATATCAGTTACAAAAGTCTGGTCACACCTGTACATTCTTGTCTTTATGGGCAAAGGAGGCTCTATTGACCAAACCTTTAGGTCTACTTTGCTTTCTTTTTCAGAAGCATTTCCTGAAAAAACAGCCAAACCATTTTCAGGAGTTCTTTTAAACAGTCTCAAATGCCTTATCATCTTCTCAAGAGAATCAATGACATGGTCCCTTGTGGTCTTGTCCTTAATGTTTGAAGCTGTTCCCTGCTCTTGGGCAAGATGGTTTATTATTTTGTTTAAATCATAACCTGCTGGAATGTAAACTGTTACTAGTTCTGTGTGCCTTCCCCTTATAGATTCTAGCTCCTTTACCAGCTTTTTAATCTGAAATTTTTGTTTTGTATTCATAGTTCAATATTTTCCTTTCCAAATTTAATTTCTTTCACAGTGTGCGTATAAATTAAATCTTCCTTTATTAATTTAAATTTTTCTGGGATAGTTAATTTTTTTATTTCTGCTTTCAAAGACAATCCTTTATCTTTTTTAGATTTCCATATATTGCTATTTAAAGCTACAATATCCTCTGTCTTTATCTTAGATATTGTTTTTTCTATTTTGGGAAAAGGTTCAAAATGAATATCCTTTCCATTTAAAGTTTCATATATTTTATAAGTGATAAAGGGTGTTATTGGCGCTAACAGTTTTAGTAAATTCTCTAAGCAGTAATATAAGGTATATAAAGCCGAATCTTGTTCTTGTTTTGAAAATCTATTTTCTTGATTATAAGCTCTTGTTTTTGCCAACTCAATATAATGAGAGGCCAAAGTTTCCCATAAGAAATTTTTAATCTTTGTTGCTGGATTGTGAAAATCATATCTTTCATATTGTTTTTTTGAATAATCTATTAATTTGTTTATTTCTAAAATAATCCATTTATCTAATTCTGACAATTTTAAAGGTTTTTTTGATTTTTCGAACATTGAAACAAACCTTGCAACGTTCCATAGTTTGTTAATTGTTTTACTAGCACCGTCTATTCTTTCAAAAGAACACCTAAAATCCCCATTGGTTAGACTACCTTCTATAGCTGCCCAAAGCCTAAATGGTTCAGCCCCAAATTTATTTATAACATCTTTAGGATCTATAATATTTCCTTGCGATTTAGACATTTTCTTACCGTTCTCATCAACGATATGATAATTTATCCAAACATCTTTAAAAATGGGTTTTTTAGTTAGATGATAACACTTTAGTAAGGTATAATATAACCAAGTTCTTACAATTTCTTTTCCTTGGGGTCTTAAAGTACAAGGAAAATTTTTTTTGAAGAATTTATCATCCCTAGAATATTTTAAAATATATAAAGGAGATATTGAAGAGTCAAACCATGTATCAAATACTCTGGTTTCCCCCCTAAAAGTGCTGCACTTGCATTTAGGACAAGATTTTATTGGAGCTTTTTCTTTCCAAGGCTGATGATATTTGCCTTTTTTAGGCAATATTTGCTCATTACATTTATCACAATACCATAAAGGTATTTCAGTCGCATAAAATCTTCTTCTTGAAATAGGCCAATCAATACTTATTGACTCTAACCAATCCAACAAGATTTGTTTACTTTTTGGAGAATAAAAATTTATTTTATCTGCTATCTTTTTAATGTCATTTTTAAAATCTAATTGTTTTACATAAAACTCCTTCATGGTTATAAACTCTAAAGGATCTTTAGAACGTTCGCATATAGGAGTTCTATGGTAAACTTTCTTCTGTTTTACTAGAAGTTTCTTTTCTTTTAAAGTGCCTATTACCTTTTCTCTTGCTTTTTTCACAGATAAGCCTCTAAGGAACCCAGCATGATAGTTCATTGTACCATTCTTTTCTATTGCAATAATAGGATCTAATTTCGCTTCTCTAAAGAATCTAATATCAGCCAAATCGCCCATTGAAGCCATCATCACTAATCCTGTTCCCTTATTAATCTCTGCAATTGAATGAGATTTTATCGGAACTTCTTTAGCATAAACAGGCGTTATCGCTGTTTTTCCCTCAAGATGTTTGTATCTTTCATCTTCCGGATTAAAAATAACCATGGCGCAAGTGCAAATTAATTCAGGTCTTGTTGTACTGATAATTAGTTCTTCGCCTGTTTCCTTGATTCTGAATATAACATCATTAAAATCTGTTTCTATATTCTCATAATCCACCTCTGAATCAGCTAAAGTTGTTTGGCATCCTGGACAGAAATTGTTGATTCTTTCATCCTCATAGATCAGATTATTATCCCACATATCAATGAATGTGTCTTGGGTTAAAGATCTGTAGTCTGGAGAATCTGTTTCATAAAGATCCCCTATATCCTTTGCCTTTTCCCAAGAATTAAAGCTTATGCCTAATTTTAAAAAGGAGTCTACTGACTCTAGACTTGACTTTTCTAATATATCTTCACATTTTTTAATTGCATCTTCTCTTGAAAGATTTGCTAATTTAACTTTAAAATTTTTTTCTGCAGCTATCTCTATTGGAAGACCATTTCTATCTAAACCTAAAGGGAATAGAACTTCGTGGTTCATCATTCTTTTAAACCTAGCAAACATATCCATAAGAACGTAGGTTGTAGCCTGACCTATATGCACAGGTGTATTTACATAAGGAGGGGGAGTGTCTATAGAAAAAACTTTTTTATTTGAATTCTTATTAAATTTGTATACTCCTTTCTTTTTCCAGTTTTCATAGACAGGTTTTTCTAAATCTTTAGACCACCTGTTTTCTTTTATTTTTGGCTCTGTCATCTTGCTAATTTATAAATCCCATTAGAAACTCTAATAAAGCTTCCCTTTTTATTTAAATCATAAAATTTATTTATTAGATACCTCTGGCTCATCCTCTTTAGCTTATCTTTT
>JAGVZH010000036.1 GCA_018302745.1 Candidatus Woesearchaeota archaeon | reverse complement strand
GTTTTTATTGGATCAGCAAATTTTAATATCTCAACAATTCTTTCTGCTGCTTTTCCATCCCAAAATTCAGGTATAGAGCCTTTCTTTACTTTGCCATTCAAAATCTTATTTGCTTCTTCTGTTATTCGATTCTCTTTTATTCCTGTTATAATATTTGTCCCTTTTTCTACTGTAACTGGCCTTTCTGTTTCTCTTCTTAGAGTTAAACAAGGTATTTTTAAGATTGTTGTCTCTTCCTGCAATCCTCCAGAGTCTGTCAAGACAAACCTAGAATTGTCTGTTAAATTTAAGAAATCCAAATAGCCTAATGAATTTGTGATCATTAGATTTTTCATATTTTTCAATTTACTGTTAAATCCAAACTTCTCTAATTTCCTTCTTGTTCTTGGATGTATAGGCCATACAATCTTGATGTTTTTTTGTATATTTCCAATTGCATTTAATAATTCATTTAGAATTTTTTTATTTCCAATATGCTCAGATCTATGTAAAGTTAAAACAGCGTATTTTTTTCCCTGCCATGCCTTCTTTTTTAAGATTTTTAATAGCAGATTTTTCTGTTACAAATAAATAATGAGATAACCTATCAACTAACCTTCTGTTGTATTCTTCCGGCATTTTAAGATTAAAGCTCCTTAATCCAGCTTCTACATGCCCTAATTTACATCCAGCTAATCTTGCAGCAACAGCACCCATTAGAGTAGAGGTAGTATCCCCAAAAACCAAAACAATATCAGGGTTTTGCTTTTTAATCTCTTTAGACAATCTAGGTATCTTTAATAAAAAAGAAATTCCTTTCTTGATTCTAGAGCCTTTTGCTAGAGAAGATACTCCAACATTAAGATTAACATCAGGCTTTGTTAATTTTAAATCATCAAAAAGAATCTTTGATAATTCCTCATCATAATGCTGGCCTGTATTAATTAAAATTGGCTTAATCTTATGTTTAGAAAAAGCGTCCATCACTGGAGATGCCTTCATTAAATTCGGTCTCGGACCTACTATCAATACCGGTTTCATTTTTCTTCATTTTCACCAATTTTTTAGGCAATTTCTTTAACCTTTAACAAACTAACTACTGCTCTAGCACCTCTTAAATAGTATTTAATCTGTTCAAAATTTCTTATACTTAAGAATTTTTGAATTAAATATGAGGGTCTGAAGTAAAATTCCTTGTAAGCCATTTTTCTCAATTCCAGCATATCATGAGGGGATAAACTTTCATTTCTCATTACTGGAATTTCAGGCATCTGAACCCAGTTTTCCCAATCCGGATTTTCAATTAAATTGTCTTTTATTGCCATGTCATACAATTCAGTCCCAACTAAAGGAATTGCAATGAAGAAATGTGCAATAGTTGGCTGCACTTCCTTCATCAGATCCAAAGTTTCCCTGAATGTCTCCCGTGTTTCTCCAGGATGTCCTATTATCAAAGAGGCAGAATTTGGAATTCCGGCTTCCTTGCACATTTTAAAAGCATCTCTAATCTGATCTTTTGTTGTATACTTTTTCATTGACTTTAAAACAATTTCAGAGCCAGACTCAACTCCAAATCTCATCAAATAACATCCTGCTTTCCTTATTTTTTTCATAGTATCTAATTTTCTTACTAAATCAACTCTGTTTAAGCAGTTAAACTTAAGATCATAATTTCTTTCTATCAATCCATCCAAGATTTTATGCAATCTTGGACCTTCAATTGGAAAAATGTCATCTGCGATCTCCAAGCAATGAACACCATAATCCTGATGCAGTAAATCTATCTCTCCTAAAACATTCTCAGCAGACCTGAATCTCATCTTTCTTGTCCAAACAACTTTAGAAGCGCAATATGTACAGTTGTAAGCACATCCTCTTGAAGAAAAGAATAATGAAAATGGTGTTAATTTTACAGTACCATCAAAATTAGTATGATGGGCAGGGGGGGAATATTTTTTCATAGGCAATAAATCATAAGCTGGATATGGCATTTTATCCAAATCTTCTATCAAAGATCTTCTTGGGTTTACCCTTACATTTCCGTCTTTTGCTCTTGATGCAGTTCCTAAAATATTTTCTGTATCTTTTTCTTTTTCTATTGCATTAACCAATTCCAGCATAGTTTCTTCTGCTTCTCCCATAATTCCATAGTCTAACTTAGGATATGATTTTAGAGTTAGCTCTGGAATAGCAGACATATGGGAACCGCCCATAACTGCCTTGCAATCAGGATTTCTTTCCTTTACAATCTCAATTGTTTTATTAGAAGAATTAACAGAAGCTGACATTGACCCTACTCCAAGAACATCAATATCAGAAGGGATGTATTTATGCAGATCTTTTAAGCCTATTTTAAAAGCCTCGCAGTCTAATATTTTAATTTCGTGACCATTTTCCCTTAAATAAGCAGCTATATAAGCCAGTCCTAATGGAGGATTTAGACCTTCAGCTGTAGGAACCTTAGAATAAACTTCTGTGTATGGTGCATTTATAAGGAATACATTTGCCATAAAAATCCTTAACATAAATAATGGAAGGTTGTTTTAAATAGCTTTCGTTGTCACTTCTTTATAAATCCTAATGAGCTCTTTCTGGAAATTATTCCATGAATACCTTGTCTTAAGTTTCTTTAAGCCTGTTTTACCCATTTTTCGGGTTTTTCCACTGTTTTTTAACAAGTATAGAATTCCTTTAGATAAAGACTCTTTATTGGGCTTTGTTATAACTCCTGCATCGTTTCCTATTAAGATTTTATGATCTGAAACATCTGTTGCCACTATAGCTTTTCCTGCTGCCATATAATCAGTAATCTTTCTAGGCATTGGCATATCATTAAACCTTATCTTTCTTCTTGGAATTATCAGGATATTAGCCAAGTCATAATAATCAGGAGTTTCTTTCTTATTTATGAAGCCTGTAAAAATAAAATGATTTTCCAAATTTTTTCTTTTAATTAATCCTGGATATTCTGAATTTTCTGCATTTCCCACCAAAACAAACTTGACATTTTTGTATTTTTTAACAACCAGTTCTGCTGCATCTACCAAAAGGTCAACTCCCTGGTAAGGCTCAAAGTTTCCAGAATATAAAACAACCTTTTCATTTTTCAATCCGAGTTTGTTCTTGATTTTTTCAGTATTTCTTGGCTTGTAAATATCTGAACTTGAATATAGAACTTCAATATTTTTGTAGCCTCTTTTTTCCAAATCTTTTTTCCAAACCTGGCTCATTGCTATTACTTTATCAGAATTCCTTAAAACATATCTTTCTATCATCATTAAAAAAGGTTTCAAGGTTTTTATGAATATTGAATTAGTTGCATCCAGATTAACTTCAAAATCCTGGTGAAGATCTGTAACAACAGGTATTTTATAAAATTTCTTTAACAAAACTGCAAAAAATCCAGCTTCTATGTCATGTGCATGGATAATATCATATTCATTTTTATTTACTTCTCTTATAGCCAAAAAAAACAGCATGAAATAACTCAACAGTTTTTTAAAAGAAAAACCCATTTCTGTAATGATAAGTGGTGGTGTTGTTAAGTTTTTTAGATTATGCTTGTCAGGGCTTTTCAATGCTATCTGCCTGAATTTTTCAACTTCCTTGCTTTTCTCAATCAATTCAGAAGTCTCCAATGCTTTTATCGGAGAGCCCCTTGAATATGGAATCGGAAAAGGTATTAATGCAAGAACTTTCATTATGACTTTATCTCTTTGCCAATATCTCTTCTGCTTTTTCCTGTTCTTCCTGATCTTCTTTTATTTTTGTGGCATATCTTCTTATTTTACCAGTTATTCCAGATAAGAATATATTGTTAAAATCTTTTACAGCTTCTATTGGAGATTTTCTTGCTGCAATTCCCCAGTATCTGTCAAATACAACCTTCATCAAAGACTTTTTGTTTAACTTAGCGCCTTCTTTTAAAAGCATTCTGGCATATTCCCTTATAAATCTCTGCTGAAAATTTTCCAAGTATTTGTCATCAAGCTCATCTGATTTGAATTTAGAGAACATTCCGTCTGCATCATTTCTTCTTCCTATTATGTTCAGATCTTCTGTTTTAATTAAATTCATTCCTTTTGCAGCATCATACATTGCTGTTCCAGGAACAGGACTGGTAATATAAACATTTAAGAGATCTGGTTTTGTTTCCAGCATCTGCTGTAGGCTCATTTTTAAATCCTCTTTTGTCTCCGTTGGAAATCCAATCATATAATTGCATGAAGCAACTATTCCAACTTCCCTGCAGATTTTGAAGGCGTTACTTATCTGGGATTTTGTTGTTCCTTTGCCTGCAAAATCCAAAATTCTTTGTGATCCTGATTCAACTCCAAAAGACAAAACTTTACAATTAGCTTTTTTCATCCATACAACTAATTCCTTATCAATTGTATTGACCCTGCTTTGGCATTCCCATGTAATATCTAATTTTCTATCAACAATCTCCTTGCAAATATCCATGGTTCTTGATCTTTTGTACGTAAACAATGAATCTGAGAAAAATATACTTTTAATTTTGTAATGATTCTGCAGATATTCCATCTCATCAACAATATTTTTTGCTGATCTTGTTCTTGGGATTTTACCGAATAATTTTTCTAAAGTTGGCTGGCAGAATGTACAAGAGTAAGGGCACCCTCTTGAAGTAACCATCGTAGTCATTGGAAATTCCAAAGGAAAGAATGGAACTAAACTAATATATTTCTTAAAGGTAGGAATCATATCTCTGGCAGGCATACCAATTTCATCCAAATCTTTTATTAGTTCTGCAGGAGGATTTTTTACAACCTGTCCTTCAGGAGTTTTATAAGCAATACCTCTGACTTCTTTTAATGACTTTTCCTGCTCAATGTGTTGTATTAGATTTAAGAATGTTGTTTCAGCCTCGCCATAAGCAACTATATCAACATTATTTTCTCTGGCAACATCTTCCGGATACATTGTTGCATGAGGACCTCCAAAAGCAATTATTATATTGGGATTATTCTGTTTTATTATAGAAGCTATCTTTAAGCTTGGCTCCATCAAATAGCTCATGGCAGAGATTCCCACTAAATCTGCTTTAATTTTTTTGATCTCTTTATAAGCCTGGTCCAAGCTTTTATGGAATGAAAAATCTAATATTTTTAT
>JAGVZH010000008.1 GCA_018302745.1 Candidatus Woesearchaeota archaeon | reverse complement strand
ATGAAAAATTTGAAGAAAGTTATCAAAAATATTAAATATCGACTGGCTACTGATGTCTGGCAGGAATTTTACAAAGTTATCGATCCTCAGGTAATTGCGAAGTTAGGCTTCTATAAGAGGCTTTCTCAAAATTTTTTTATTCAACCAATTCCGCTTTCTAAATTAAGATACAACGAACGGGGCTTTAATCAGGCAAAAATTATCAGCTCTTTTTTCCTTTAATCCTTCTAAGCTGAATACAAAGAAAGGATGCTCCGGAGTTGTTTTTATTGTATCTCCTGATCTTGTTTTCACCTCAATAAGCATATTGGCTTCTCTCTTCCATATATGAGATATATTCTTACTTACTATGCTTTTTCCATCGAATGAAAAAACTGATACTTTCTTGTCTTTTATATACTGTATAATCCCATCATCTATTTTTTTAGCTTTTTTAGAATTAAAATTATTTTTAAATAATTGTTTTGCAGTTGAGATAGTTCCATCTGTTAAAGGTATTAGTGTATCTCCAGCTACACATTTTCCATGGTCTACATGCCCTACTAAAGTACAAATAGGGGATCTTATTTTGTACATTTTTGCCTCTTCCTTTCATTTTTACCAGCCTTGTTTTTAATAGTTTCTAAAAATCTTTAGAGTATAATATACTAGACCCTTTATAAATCTTTCCATTTGTTACTACTTATATTTGGTGACAACTTAAATCATTTAAACATGAAAAACATGTAATAGCATGCCAGATTCTGATAATGGAGCAGGAGATATAGACTCTTTAAGGAATAAAATTCAAGATCTTGAAAAAAGCATTTTATATGAATTTAAGAAAGCCCTTGAAATACATAATGCAGAAGCTTATCTTGAAGTGGACAAAATGATAGAGGATTATAAAACCATTAAAATAAGCTATTTGAATGAAATAAACAAAAGAAGGGAGTTCTTGTAATGAATGAAAAAAAAGAATTGGAATATGTTCTTGCTTTAGATGAAAAAAAAGAATTAGCCTACATCTTTTTTCCAAATGATAATGAATACCACATTTGTTCTGGAAAAGATTCTCACATAGTAATTAAATCAAATGAAAATGGCATTTCTATTTTTTATATACAAAATATTCACAATGAATATGATAATCGGGAAGAAATTAACTTTTCCCGAGACGGAAGTATTGAAGAATTTAACAGCATTAAATATGCTAATCATGGCTATTCTGGTAAAAGAAGAATCGCCTTATTTTTAAGAAATAATCTAAGCTTTTTTGTAGATAAATTTAAAGAGCAAAAACCAGAGCAATACGAAAGAGTTCTGCCTGATTTAGAAAAATTATTGGAAAAACTAAAGTAATCTACTTCTGCCTTTCATAAGACGTTGTCCACTTAAAATGCCTTGGTGTTCTTCCGAGCTTCAGCATGTTCTTTTCACACTTCATACTGCAAAAGTTCAGCACTTTGCCTTCTTTTTTGACAAATATTTTTCCAGTTCCCTGAGGAATCTGATAACCGCAAAAGCTGCACTTTGCCAACTTAACCTCTTCTAGCTAAATTTAACTTTCTAGCTTCAATCTCTGTTTCCCTTAACATAAGAACATCCTTAACATGGATAGAGCCCTTTACATTTCTTCTTATAACCTTGCCCTGATTTCTTCCTTCCAAAATCCTGCATCTAACTTGGGTAACTTCGCCTTTATTTCCAGTTCTTCCTATTATCTCTTCCACAACAGCAGGTGATGCTTCTCCGGAAAAAGTCCTTCCTTTTACTATTTGGGCTTTTACTAATTGCGGCTGCTTGAATTCTTTTTTTTGAGGTTTTCCTGCCATTTTTATTTAAGAGATTTTAATCTTTCAGTTATCTCACTTATAATGTTCTTTGCATCGCCTTCTGTTAATATAGCTACTGCTGCAGTCGGCAATTGCAATCCAGCAGCTGCCCCTAACTCTTCTCTTTTAGAGACTGCTACTATAGGTATGCTTTTTTCCTCGCATAAAGGAGGAAGATGCATTACAACTTCAATAGGATTAGAATCTTCTGCAACTATAACTAACTTTGATGTTCCCCGCTCTACAGATTTTGTCACTTCATTAGAGCCTTTCTTAATCTTTCCTGTTTTCTTAGCTATTTCAATAGCCTCAAAAGCCTTCTCTTGCAAGTCTTTAGGTATTTCAACTTTTAATAAGGACAATTTAAACCTCCTAAATTTGTCATTGGTTTATAAAATGTATTTGAAAAGGATTTATAAAGCTTTTGATGTCTTAAAAAGAAAAAACTTATTAAGTTAAAGGTATTTTATAAAACATGGATAGTAACTTAGAGTTAAGGCTGAGGAATTCTATAAAGAAAAGTATGTTTGGAAGCTTGTTAACCTTAAGCCTTATTGGATGCACAAGCTCTTATTATTCTTCAGGAAGAAATGATTTTAGGGACAAAAGCGAATATGGAATAATCAATTTTGACAAGTATGAGCAAAGGCATTTGTATTACAGCCATAGGCCTCCTATTTATATTGATGATGGATTTATTATGCCTCAAAGAAATAATATTATTCATAAACATTTTAGACACTGGAAAGGCTGCGGATGTAAATAATTATTTTTCTTTTATCGGATGATGATGAAGCAACTGCGCATAATATGCTAAATTTCTGGCTAATCTTTGAGCCATAACTTTTGTAGATTCATTTTTTAATCTCTTCTTTCTATCATCTTTTGGGTTTTGTCCAACTTCACCAACCCAGTAGGTGGCGCATTCAGGAGGAAAGGTAAATCCCATCCAATGCAATGTAGACATTAATTTTCCAATAGAATTTAATGCTCCATCTTCAGAGCCTGTAATCACTATGCCTGCAACTTTATTGTATAAAAGAGACTTGTTTGTTTTAAGGTAAGTTTCATCCATAGCATCCATTCTTTCTATTATTTTCTGCATCAGGTTTGAGATATTGCCCCACCATATTGGAGTTGAAAAAATTATTATATCTGATTCAATCATTTTCTTTGCTATTTTCGGCCAGTCATCATCCTTGCTTTCTCTTGCTGATAATCCATGGGGAATTTCTTCATCTGCTAATCTTATTATCTCAGTTTTTATTTTATATTTTTTAAGGTTTTTAGCCACCAATTCAGTGAGTTCCTGCGTATTGGAAATTTCCGGCTTGTGCTTTAAAGATGCAACCAAGGCTAATGCTTTTAATTTTGCAGAAGGATCATACATATCACACTCTTTTTTTGGTTTTGGTCTGTATGCCATTTAAATCCTCGATTATTTTTAGAATTTTTTAGTATATAAAACCACAGCATTTAAATACTATAGATACCTGTAGTTACCTATAGGAAAATGAAAATTTCAACAATACAAGTATATGATAATACAAAGAAGAAACTGGAAAATAAAAAGGTTCACCCTAGGGAAAGCTACGACTCTGTGATAAAAAGAATTTTGGAAGATGAAAAGATGCCTTCTATTGAGCAAATGTTCAAGCATGGAGATGCATTAAAACAGAAGAAAAAATACAGCACAAAGGAAGTAATAAAGCTAACGCATGAGTTAAGGGGCGAATAATGCAGTTTGTGGACGCAAATGTTATAGTAAAAGCATTTACTGATAATGATGATAAAGAGGCTTGCAGAAAAGTTTTAAAAGAAGATTTCATAACAAATACACTGTGCTTAGCAGAGGCCTATCATGCTATTTCTAACATAAAAGGCAATAAGGATTACGCTGCCAATTCTATAAAATCGCTGTTCAAAAGCAATGGGATTATTGCAGAACTTGACAAGAATCTTTTATTTGAAAGCTTTAAAATAATTGGAAAATATAATCTAAATATATTTGATGCTGTCAATTATGTTACAGCTTTAATCAATAATTGCTCCAGAATTATTTCTTATGATAAAGATTTTGATGATCTGGATATAAAAAGAACTGAGCCTTAATTTTGAGAATAATGTACTGCGGAGGACAGGATTCGAACCTGCGTAGGCACTAAGCCACTAGATCCTTAGTCTAGCCCATTTGTCCGCTCTGGAACCTCCGCTTAAGCAGAATTAAAAGAAATTAGTATAAAAGATTAACTATGAGTATAATAAAATGTAAACTTATCATTTTTTTTATCTAATCTTACAAAAGCGAATCTCTGAAACTGGATAACATCATCAACTTTTAGTTTTTTTATGCCTTCCTCTGCAAGCCCTTTCTTAATTTTTCCATTATCCATAACAACTTCCACCTTAACCAAATCATCAGAGACAGGAAGCCAATGAATTAGCTGGGCTTTTAATTTTGAATCAGCTTCTTTTGAAATGAGTTTATTGTCTTTAAAGTTAAATAATTGGATAAACCTGTAATTATGCCCTTTTTTTATTGAATCCTGGATGTAAAATTCCTCTGAAGTTTTTATCTCCCTAAACCCTCTTTCAGGAAAATCAGGATGCAATGGAATTTTTGCTGCAAGTTTTGGGGCATTTTTAATCTTGATTTTTTTAGGGTTTAAAACAAAGAAATACCTGTTTGCTTTTTTGTCTATTACTTTTTTGTTTTCTGCATAAAGAGACTCCCATTTGTATGTGGCTTCCGCTTTTGTCAATCCTGTTGATAATAAGAAATTCTTAATCGCTTCAGGATCAAATCCTCTTTTTTTCAATGCAACTAAAGTGGACAACCTTGGATCATCCCATCCGCATAGCTTCTTTTTTTCAATCAAATCTCTAATAATCCTCTTTGACGACTCAACACCCTCTAAATTAAACCTTCCCTGTTCTATGATTGTTGTTTTATCAAATCCCATTAATTCCTGCAATTTTAACTGCAATGGAGCCCGTAACTCAAATTCCTTTGACCGTACTCTATGAGTGATTTTTTCAATACCATCTGAATAAGCAGCAGCAAAATCATAAGAAGGCCATACATAATATTTGTTTTTATGCCTTGGATGCTCTTTGTTTATAATCCTAAACATTGTCGGATCTCTCATTGCTGTGTTATCATCCTCCATATTCCCTTTTAGCCTGATAATTATTTTTCCCTGTTTTATTTTTTTGTTCAGCATATCCTTCCATAATTTCAGATTTTTGTCTTTGGAATTTTTCCTGCATTTGCATTCTGTTTTGTTTCTTCTGTTGATTTTAGTTTCATCCTGAGAACAAATGCATGCATAAAGGTGGTCTTTTTTTATTAGCTCTTCTGCCTTTTTGTACATGTCTTCTATATTATCTGAGATGTAGAACAAAGAGTCATACTCTATTCCCAACCATCTTAATCCGTCTAACTGCGCCTGGTAAAATTCATCCTTTGCAAGTTCTGGATTAGTGTCTTCAAACCTTAAGTAGAATTTTCCTTTGTACTGCTTTGCATAAAGGTAATTTATTAATGCAGACTTTGCATGACCTAAATGAGGATATCCGGAAGGCTCTGGAGGAAATGCTGTAATAATTTCTCCTTTAACATTTTCTAATTTTGGAAGGGAAAATTCATGCTTTACTTTTTCTTTTTTCTCCAATAAATGAGGGGCTTCTTTTTCCAGCTTTTCTAATTTCTGCTTATGCGTCAGCCTATTGATATTTTTTACTGCTTTTTCAACTTCTTCTTTTACTTTTTTAACGTCTTTTCTTAATTCAGGAATTTCTGAAAGTAATTTCCCCAATACAGCTTTGGCTTCTGCTTTTCCTTTGTGTGTTATCGCATTATGCAGGGCATAATGAAGAATTTTTTCTTTCATTATGAAAATTAAATATAGAGATTATATAAAATTATCTAGGCTTATTTTGAAACAGTTTAGTCTAAGAAAACCTTATATATAGTAAATTTGATAACACTAAATGGTGGTTATATATTTTGACTTAATAATTAATATTATATATTCTAAACCTACTCTAATTATGTGAAAATATTGAATAAAAAACAGATAAGGGAATTAATGAACCTGTTAAACAAACAGTTCGGCTTTGAAGATAACTTAGATTATGTTTTTGTCAAGGAAGGCAAGGATTATTACATAACAAACAGGAATATTGGAAGTATTGACATTAAAAGCTTAAACATAAAAAGAATAGGAATTTTCTTTGGCAGGGTAATCAATAATAATTTCATCCTTAGCATAGAAGGAAGCCAGATAGTTGGCAGTAAATCCAAAAAAAACATCATTGATTTGGATGAGGAAGAAGTTGAATGCTGGTTTAAGGGAATGAATATAATGAAAGATGTTGAGAAAGGCATTTATTTAGTCAGATATAAAAAGGATTTTATCGGAAGCTGCAAGGCTGCTAATTTTGAAATGTTTAATTCTTTGGACAAAAACAGAAAGGTGTTTAAGCTGAAGATTTAAAGTAATGACATTGAGACTTTAAAGGGCATTTTTCACATAAAGGCTTTTTCCTGCAGTATTTTTTGGCATGCTCAACAAGCAAGGCGTGAAATTCATTGTAGATTTTATAATTTTTTGGCAGATTTTTTTGAAATAGTTTTTGCAATTCCCCATAGTCATCTTCTTTATACCCTATTCTCTGCATAATTCTTTTTGTATAAGCATCAATCACAAAATATGGTTTGTTGAAACTATAAAGCAGAATAGAATCTGCTGTTTCTGGACCAATTCCATTTACTTTTAACAGTTCTTCTCTGCACGGATTTGGATTTTCCTCTAAAAACTTAGCTATTACCTTTAATCTTTTGGTTTTTTGGTTAAAATAGCCAGAAGGCTTTATCAGAGAAGCTAATCTTTTTAGAGGGACTTTTTTTATTTTTTCTTTTGAGATTAAGTTATTATTTTTTAAGTTGGTTATTGCCTTCTCAACATTATTCCAGGAAGTATTCTGCGTTAATATTGTTCCTAAGATTATTTCAAATTGCCTTTCTGAAGTTTGTGTAGGCCACCAGTTTTGCTTTCCATACTCATTTAGAAGCTTATTGTATATTTTAAGCATATAAATCTATTATAATCTATTCTTAAAATACTTATTCATTATCTTTTTTTGAGTAGATAAATAAACATGCATCATTAAAAATTTCATTGTAGACATCTGGCCCTATTTTTCTCAATTCAAGATCAGGCTGTTTAACTTTTCTTGCCATTTTTTCCCCGTAATTTTTAGATGTATTATACTCATGGTCTCCCAAAGCTACATGTCTGAATCCTGCCGCTTTGGCATAATCGATGCAGTATCTCAGAGCTGCTTTTGAAATCATGTCTAATTTTTCTTGGCTTTCATTTTGCAGTTTATTTGACAGTTCCAGCGAGTTTATAGCAAAAACAGGCCCATCATCAGATTCGGCAGCAAAAACTAATGCAAATCCCACCCTTTCATCACCTCTATGAACTTCTATAAACTGGGATGCATTGTCTGACAAATAATCAATTATCAGTGGTCTTTCAAAGTCAAATGCAGAATGCTCATATAAACCAATACATGCTCCGCCGTCATTTCCTATTGTTAGGTCATCTATAGGATTCTTTTTACACAATCTTAATTTATAAATATCTCCTTCTAAAGTTTCATCTTTACTGGTATTGAATCTGTCTAAAATTTTCCTTAAGTGGAATCTTGATACTTTTAATGACTCTTTGTCTTTTATTCTGTCCTTCTTATTAGCATATTCAAATGCTATTGAAACCGCCTTTCTTAGCTTATTTTCATCATTTCCTATCTCTTCCATTAATTGCTCAATGTCTTTTTCCTGACTGCCATAAAAAGGCTTTTTATTGTAAAGATTGTCCCTAATTTTCAGCAATAAGTTTTTTGGAGCATGAACTCCTTTTTCAAGCATGTCTTCCAAAGTTTTTTTAAGTTCCTTCTTAGACCTTTTAACAATGTCTTCTGCCTTTCTTGCCTTTGTTTCAGAAACTTCAAAGCTCTTTTCCTCAATTCCTCTTTTGAAGCTATCCAATTTTATCCCCAAATCTTTTATTCTTTTGTCGGTATCTTCGTTTATTGAATCTAGATAAGATTCTAGATTTCCAGAAACCTTTGAGTCTAATAATCTTGCATAGTCTTCTCCTCCCTTAAGTGAGCATTTAATGACTCTTTCTGCAGTATTTCTAGAATTGTTGTTTAATAAGTAATCTACTGTAGCTAATCTAGGGAGCCCTTTAACATTTATTTTATAATACTGAGCATCAAATCTATTTCGATCTTTTTTCTTATTAACTATTTCTTCTGAAAGCCTGTATAAAAATCCAGAAGGGTCATTTTGAGAGTTCTTTGTTTCCTTAATATCTTTAATTAATGATTCAACCTCATCAAGGAAATCCGGAATGTAGGTTTTTCCAAACAATCTCATGGACACATAAGGGTAATATTTATCAGATTTTTTTCCTGCGACTTCAAAATGTCTAAGAGCAACATCGACTAAATCTTCATTGGGATGAAAATTGTCCTTATCTACTGTCTCAAAAGAGCCTGCTTTTGAAAGATTTTTAATTATTTTCGGTTTAGCAATAGGGCTATCATGATTTCTAGCCTGCTTTCTACCAATATGAACTAATATATCTGTTAATGAACTCTTAAAATTCAAAAAATCACTAAAATTTTCATTTCTTCTTAATTCCTTTAGAATAGTATTCTTTAATTCTCCTTCTGAGAGGGGAATTCCCCTTTCTTCGAAATAGTTTATTATTGCACTATCTTGTTCTTCTTTTGTTAGTCTAAGGTCTTTTTCTACTTCATTAGCCATATCATCCTCTATATCACCGAGGCTTTCTAAATCAGATTCAAAAAATTCTTCATATTCTTCTGCCTGTCCAGGTAAGTCTATGTCAAATTCTCCTTCTCCTTCAAATTCGTAATGATATTCCATTTTAGTCTTCAGACAATAACATTTAGTTAGTATACAGCTATTTTTTTGCATTTATAAATCTTTCTATTTGTTACTACTTAAGATAAGTAACAATAATAAAAAAATTAATATGAGAATTTCTTACCACCTAAGTAACCTTTCATCTTATTTTTCTCTTACCAAATAATATACTAATAGCAAAGCACCAATAACATTGAACATATCTGCTATGTTAAAAGTAGGGATAAATAAAAAATTGATAAAATCCCTTACATACCCTAGGAAAACCCTGTCTATTAAATTTGAGATAGCTCCTCCAAGCAAAAAAGACAGCCCAAGAGAAACAACAAACACATTGCTTTTTATCAGGTAATAGATAATTGCGCCTGTTATTATCAAGGATATTACTGTTATTAAAAAAACATTGTCTTTAAACAGCCCAAAAGCAGCGCCTGTGTTGGTTGTGGTTGTTAGAAATATCTTAGTTACTTGATCAGCAATTATTATCAGCAAAGAAATAAGATAAAATATTATCTTGCGTACCATGGTTTTGTGGGCTGCTGGGCAGATTGCGCTATCTTTTCCAGATTAGCGATTCTTTGGTTTAGATTTTCTAACTGGGCGTGTATAGTGTCTAATCTTGCTAATATCAATTTGGAAGTATCTTCATGCATACTTGGCTGAGGCATAGCCTGATATTGAGGATAATCTGGTTGTGAAGGTGGTAACCTCTGAGGTATAGCAGGTTCTTCAGGCAGTCCTGGAATTTCAGGAGATGAGATATCCAGATCCGGGAGTTCTGAGGTTTTTTTCTTTTTCTTAAAAATGCCTAAAGCCATAACAGTAAAGTTTAAAAAATCTTATATAAATGTTAACTTACCACTATTCAATAAGAAAATGACAATTGACACGAAAGTAATTGAGCTTGAACAGATTAGCAGAAGAGGATTCAATAAATTGAGGAAAGCTTCTGGGTTAATGCCTTACAGACATTATCCTGATGTAGGCTATTTAAGGATTGTAAAACCATTGATTTTTGACAGTTTTGCTGATCTATTGGATTTAAAGGAGTTTAAAAGATTCAGTGTAAGAGAAGAAGCAAATATATGGAGAACATACGGAAGAGAGGAGATTTCTAGTTTAAATTATGGGATAAGCTATATGAAAACAGAGATGAATTCTTCAAGAGATTCAGAGGGTTTTAGAAAGCATAATCGGTTATATTTGAGAAAAATCAGGAGATGGAGAGGAATAAAGAACAGAGCTATTTTTGGAAAAATAATAAGCGTCAGGCTTGATGCAACGCAGGGTTATCTTAAAAGATTGTATAATCTTCTGGATGATCAGGAGGATGTTAAAGAATGCAAGCAATACCATGCTATCTGGCAGAATTATCCTTTTTTGATGGAACATATTAGTGTGCCTTATAAGACAATATTAGGACTTAGGAAAAGAGGGAAGAAAAAAAGAAATAGCAGAAAAAGAATATGGTAGAAACCTTTATATTTATTCTAAATCAGTTATAAATAATGCCAGAGGACAAAAAAACAGGCAATCCGTTAATAGACAGGGAGTATGTTGAAAATTACAAATTAACTATAGAAGCACCTCAATCAAGTGTTGAGAGATATTATTTCTGGATACTTAATTTTTTAAAATCAAACAAGCCTTTTGGAATGGGTTTAAATGTTGAGAAGATAAAAGATTATTTTTCCATGACTGAGACAAGCGCTTATTTTGGGGCTACTGAGCAGAAAAAAGCAATACAGCAGGACAGGGCAGCCCAGTTTTTAAGAGGAATTTCTGAGATGACAAAAGGACTATACCAGCAAGTCAGGGAATTGAGAATTATAAAAGAAAGAATGCAGTATTACAAAGATGCTGAAGAGGGAAGCGAGGCAGCAGAGATTGCATTAAAGGGATTGTGGGCAAATGTTGTTGAAGGAGGAGCAAAAAATCCAGATTCAGTTTATGGATTACAGACACAGCTAGGATTTGCAATTCTGCCCGATTTGTTTTTTTCAGTGCATCCAGGAAAAGAAGAGGAAATTGAAAAGTTCATTAAAAGAATGGATGAAGACAAAGGGCTTGATCTAAACAGAAAGCAGAGAGAAGTATTGAAGAGAAAATTATACCAGTTCATGCAGTGGAAAGTTCATACTCACAAGGAATTAATCCAGAGAAACAAATTCAGCTTGAAGTACTTAAGACAGCATTACAATACAATGAAATTGTACATGAACTGGATAAGGCCTTATTTAAGAAGCGCAAAAAGATTAGAGGCAAAAGGGCAGATAACAGCCCCTGAATTAGTATCAGCATTTGACACAACTTTGATTGAACTGGAATTGCTTGGCTATAACAATAAGTACAAGGAATATTTTCCATGTGTGGTTGTAAAATATAAATATACTGCTATTCCGCAGATGGCTTACCAGGAAGAGTATCAGAGAGGAGCAATACATACTGGAAAGACAGAATTAAGCTTTGAAGCCTATGTTTTGAAAAAAGAGGAGATTGAGGAATACAAAAAAAAGATTGATGAGGAAGATTTTGAATTATTGTCAAGCATTGATGAGACAATGACCTCTTTGGGGGATGAATTAAAGGAATTTTTGAAAGAGGCTGGGGAGAAGTTTGACAAAGAGGAAAAGAAGGAAGAAAAAGACGAAAGAAATTTTTTAGCCAAGATGTTTTTTCCAAAGAAAAAGAAAGAGGAGGAAAAAGAGGAAGAGCATGCTACAATATTTGAGCCCTTCATAGCATTGGTAGAGGGCTTTGGAGAATTGATATCATTTTTAAAGATCAAAAAGGCAAAGGAAAAAGAGCCGAAGGTTGGGGAGAAGGAAAAAGCAAAGGATGAGGCAAAAAAAACACTGGCTGTTGTTTACACAGTGATGAAAAAGGCTCACGGAATGCTGGCATGGTAGATGAAAAGAAAGAATGGAATAAAATCAAAAAGGAAATCAGTGAATTACAGGGTCTGAAAAAGCTAAGAGTTCTTGAAAATTTTTTAAAAGACATAAAAGAAGAGGAAATTAAAAAAGAAGTTGAGAGAGAAATAAAAAAAATCCACAGGGAAATAGAAAATGAAGTCAGGAATATAGAAAATATTCCTAAATTAAAGCTTGTAACAGAACAAGCAAGAGAGATAAGTTTAGAAGATAACGTGGAGAGAGAATCTGTTAGGGAAACAGATAAGATTGATGCTGAATTTAAGCAGTTATACAAAAGAGGGACAGAAACTTTCAAAGACTACAGTAATTTAGAAAGATTGTATGACAATTTAAAGGATTTAAGAGAAAATATTGCTTCAGGATATAAGTTAGGAGGACAGGCACTTTTACAGGTGGAGGAAAAGCTTGAAGACTTAAGAGGGACTATGACCAGTGAGAGAGGCATAGAAAGCTTTAATAGAGTAAAAAGCTTTTTTGAGGAAGTAAGGATGTATAGTGAAAAAGGCCATCAGGAAAAAAGGCATTATACAACAGCTAATGAAGACTCTTTAGAAAAAAGATGAAATTAAATAATGATTACTGGCACCAGATGGATAAAGCATCAGAATGCTGCGGCAGTGATGTGAATGTAAACAGCTTAGCTTCTAATGTTGGTATTAGCCATGGTGTTGGAGACTTAGTCCAGGGAATGAAAAGCAAAGTATTTGCAGGAGCTTCCCATGTTGAATTAGGATTTACTGGAAAAGGCAAAGGATATCTTGCAGGAGGGCAGACAACACCTGGGATGTTTGGAACAGAGCAAAGAAGAGATATAAGGCAGATGAGCAAAATAAATGATGTTTCTGTTTCTACCCATGCAACTGTTGCTGTAACTGGATTAGCAGGCCAGACAGGAGAAGGGAGCTTCAGCGATGAAGCCCAGGAGCAAAACCTGCATGAAATTAAAAGAGCTATTGAGTTTGCAGCAGATACAGCAGAAGGCGGAGCAGTTGTTTTTCATGTTGGAGAGTTTCCAAGGCCGTTAGCGCAATATCCTCATTTTGAATTTCATCCTAAAGAAAAAGAAAAGCAGGTTCATCCTCTTGTTGACAACAGGACTGGAAAAATAATACAGACTGTAAAGGAAACCGAAACAATTTATGAGCCTGAATTAGACAAAAAAACAGGGCAGTTTCTTAAGGATGATAATGGAAATATCAAATTTAACACTTTAAAATTTAGCGAGTTTATGCCAGAACAGGAAGACAGGGAAAAGGCTGCTAAACAATTTTTCTTAAAAACTTTAGAAGCTGAAAAGCAGCAGGCTAAAGGTACAGCAGATGAGTATGAGTTAAGGTATGAAAAAGCTCTTGAAATAAAGCAAAAATACAAGGAAAAATTAGACAGGTATTCTTACTTAAAGCAGGTTACCCCTTCTGAAAATTGGGAGATGATGAAGGTGCAGTTAAAGCATGAAGATCCTTTTTTAGGTCCTGAAGTTGTTGATCCAGTTGATTTTCTGAACAAAAAAATCAATGAATTTGACAAGGAAATTTCATTTGCAAAAGAAAGGGCTGTTTCTTCAAGAGAGCAGGCAAAGAAAGTTGAGGAATATGAAGACAGGATAGAAGACATCAAATCTTATGCGACAAAAAGGTCAGCAGATGCAGTTGCAAGAGCAGCAATACATGCTTATGATGTTACAAAGCAAAAAGGGCTGAAGAATCCTGTTTTTGTTGCGCCTGAAAACTTATTTCCTGAATGGGGCTATGGAAACCACCCTCAGGAATTAAAGGAAATGGTTATTGATTCAAGAGCAGCAATGGCTGATCAATTAGTTGATAAAAGAGGACTATCAAGGCCAGAAGCAGAAAGGGTTGCAAAAAACCATATTAATGCCACATTTGACATTGCCCACGCAAATTTATGGAAAAAATTCTGGAAAGGAGACCCAAAAAAATCAATAGAGGAAAACAACAAGGAATTTGACAAATGGCTTGTTGATGAGGCAGACCAGTTAAACAAGGCAGGAGTAATTGGCCATGTTCACCTTTCAGATAATTTTGGTTATGGTGATGAGCATTTAAGCACCGGGCAGGGAAACACTCCAGTTAAGGAATTTTTAGCAAGGATGAGAAAAGGAGGATTTAAAGGAAAGTCTATAGCTGAGATTGGTGCACAGCCTCAGGGAAAAGAGCATGAAGCATTGACAGAAGCATGGAGGCATGTTCATGATTTATTCAGCCCTATTTACAGAACTGATATGGTAACAAGAACATGGGGTGATGTTGGGGGATCATATTTTGCGCATACTACCTCTCCGAATTTCCTGCTTGGGGAGACTACTCCTAATCCGCAGGAATGGGTATTATACAGCGGAGTTCCTTTGGAATAAATTCTATAAGAGAAATAAATTTTATCTAAAAACAAAACATTTAAATATAACTTAATTATATTTAGTTATATGGAATTTCAAGCTAAAACTAAAAAATGGGGAAGTTCTTTAGGCATAATAATTCCAAAGACCATTGTGGAAAAATCAGAAGTAAAGCCTAACGAAAATGTAACTTTAGACCTTAAAAAAACACATAAAGCTAAAGAATTCTTTGGGCTATTAAAAGAGTGGAAAAAAACAGAGCAAAAAATAAAAGATGAAGCCAGAAGTGGTTGGGAATGACAAAATACTTCTTTGATACTTATGCTTTAGTGGCTCTAGCCAAGAGCAATCCTAATTATGTTAAATATTCAGATGAAATAGTTGTTACATCAATATATAATCTGGTAGAACTTTATTATATAATTCTCAAAAACTTTAAGGAGGAAAAGGCCAAGATGATATACAGAAACTTAAAAGATTGCATTACAGATGTTAAAGATGAGGTAATATTTGAGGCTATGAATCTTAAATTAAAAAATAAAAAACTTTCATATGTAGACTGTGTAGGCTATATTCATTCATTGAAGAATAATCTGTTATTCTTAACAGGAGATCGAGAATTCAAGAATATGCCTAAAGTCGAGTTTGTTCCTTAACATGTTCAATTGTGCTTTTGCATATTAAATTTTATAAGTTCCATAGATGCAACAATGCGTCATTAAAGCAAGATTTATAAACTCGATAAACTTATATTTAATATAATGAAACCAGAAATGATTCAAATATCAAAGAAAGAATATGAAGGTATGAAAGAGACCATAGAAATTCTGCAAGATCAAGATATATTAGGGCAGATTTTAGAAAGCAAAAAAAATATAAAAGAAGGTAAAATTAAAAAACTAAATATTTAGTATATTTTGTGAGATCCTACAGCCTCTACAACTATTTTCTTATTTCTATCATCTATTATATAAATCATCCTTATGTTAGATCCCAACCAACAGCTCCATTCTTCCTTTAATTTTCCATGCAATGGATGAGCATCTAATTCTTTTCTAGGATTAGTTTTTAGCCTTTCTAATTTTCTCTTGATGTCATTTCTCGCCTTAATATAGTCATTCAGCCTTTTTTCAGTTTTGGTATTGGCAGTATATATTTCATACATATATTTTAGAAATACTTTAAACTTTATAAGCCTTTTTTAATTAGCTTAGGTTACATTTAAATACTAAGAATATTTATAAGTTTTCTATGTTTAATGGGAAAAATAGGGGTGAAATAGATAGTTCTTTGTAGAATAAAATGAAATTTGATGTTAAAAAGAGAGGTGCAGACAGCCATAAAGAGTATTCAAAGGAAAGCATGGCTTTAGCAAGGAATTTTGCAAAGCAGCTTTATGATGAGTTTGGAAATTTTATTTCTGCCCTGATATTATTCGGAAGCACGGCAAGAAAACAGCAAAACAGCTTTGATGTTGATATTTTGGTTGTATTGGATGATGTTAAAGTTATATTTACCCAGGAAATGGTTGAAACTTACAGAATAATAACAGAAAAAACAATAGCAAGGGTAGAGCCTGAAAGACTTCATGTCCATTCAATGACATTAACAAGCTTCTGGGAATACATGAGAAATGGGGATCCAGTTGCAATTAACATTTTAAGGGATGGTATTTCCTTAATTGACAATGGTTTTTTTGATCCTCTGAAAATATTATTAGCTGATGGAAGAATAAGGCCTACAACAGAGGCTGTTTACAATTATTACAATATGGCTCCTGCAAGCATTTTTAGGGCAAAGCAAAGTTTGCTTAATGCAGGAATAAATCTTTACTGGAGTGTTATTGATTCTGCTCATGCTGCTTTGATGTCCACTGGAGAAGTTCCTCCAAGCCCAGATCATGTTGCTGATATATTTGACAAGAGATTAGTTAAAACTGGAAAGTTTAAGACGAAGTATATGGATATAATTAATGAGCTTTACATTCTGTCAAAAAAAATAATTCACAGGGAGAAAAAAGAATTAACCGGAAGGGAATATGACAGGTATAAAGCAATGGCGGATGATTTTGTGAATGAAGTTAAAAAATATTTAGAAAAGAAATAAAAAATTATTCCGTATACCTGTTGAAAAGCTGCTCTAAAGTTGAATCGTCTGCATCTGCTTTTCTGATATTTTGGTATAAAGCCTCTAAACCCTGGGGATCCAGTTTTTGAGGATCTACATTGCCTCTAAGGCCTTTGCGGCTTAATATTTTTGATAGTTCTTTTGCAAGCTCATCTCTTTGCTCTAATGCATTCAATAAGTCCATGCTTCTTAATCTAGATGCTAAATTCTCATGAGCAGCAGTCATTGTCGCAATAATAGTTCCTGGTCTTAGACCATTTTTTGCAACAGCCTTTAACATATCTTGGGGATTTAAGCCAGAATGCTCTCCAAATAAGCTTAATCTAATTCCTTTTCCCCATGCAGAATCATAGCCTAAATTTTTAGCAACTTCTGCGTCCTGTTTTATTCCTAATGCGTCAGCATATCTTTCTGAAGCAGCTTTGTAAGCATCTTGTACAGATTTAACTGTTTGTTCGGCATTTGGCTCTAGATTATTTGATTCTAGAGTTTTTATTACCTCTTTAGTTGCCTGAACTTCTAAATCAGTATGCAGTCTATCCAATAATTTGTCGCTTCTTTCTAATTTTTCCAATACCATTTTTATCTCTCCTTTTATTTTGATAAAGCATGGGCATAAGTCCCTGGCTTATTATATACTACTTTGAATCTATTTGTACTCTCTAAATCATAAAATTTAGAACTATTTGAGTTAGGTCTTCCTAAAGTATTAAAATTAGGCACCATAAGTGAATGTGTATATCTAAGCAACCCAACACTTTTAAGGGCTTCTAAACTGCCTTCAATTGCAGAATACATTTTTCCTGTAACTCCACCCCAATTTTCTCTGCATTCCATATCTCCAATTGATAAAGGATCTTTTTTGACTCTATTCCAATATCTTAATCCTTTTAAGAATCTATAACCCATATCTCTGACATGGACGGTTTTATCATCTCTTAAATCATTAGGATAAGTACTTGCAACTAACTTACCATCTTTGTATAACTTTACTAAAGGATCTTCACCTTCTTCTGATAATCTAGATAAGCATTTATCTGTTTCCATAGATTCAAGACTATCCATTGAATCTAAAAATTCATCTAAAGTTCCTTCAAATTTTTCTTCCATTTTTTATCTCTCCTTTTTGTATAATTTTGATAATATTTAGCTGATTTTATCCTTTATAAATCTTTCTATTTGTTACTACTTATATATAGTTACAATTACTTCTTAATATTATTAATCAAATCTCTGGCTTCTTTGCTCCATTCAGCTCTTAATTCTATTACTTTTTCAAGATCAGAAACAGCTGCATTAGCAAACCCAGCATCTTTGTTAGCTAATGCTCTATTGTAATAGGATAGTGCATAATATTTATTACATTTAACTGCATTGTCAAAATGGGCAATTGCTGCCTCAACAAGATATAAATCATAGTGGTCTGACGGAATACTTTTGTAAGCATTAGCAAAAAAAGGCTTTACATTCTGGTCAACATGATCTATTGTATACCCTCCATAAAAACCTCCCTTCATCATCAATGCAACACCTAGATTATTATGTGCTTTATGATTTTCATTCAATTCTAATGAGTTTTTGTAAGCCAAGATAGCATGATCAAGCTCATTGTTTTGATGGTAACTATGGCCTAGATTAAAGTAAGCATCAGAACTCTTTTCGTTTAATTCCTTTTCCAGTTCAGGATTCAGCTTAATTGCTTCCTGCCATGAATCAATTGCCCCTCTTAAATTGCCATCTTTATAGAAATCATCTCCTTTTTTGTAATAAACCAGAGATTCTTCAGAATCTTGTGATTTCCACTCTTCAAGCTCTTCTTTAATTTTTTTACTATGTTCTTTCATGTCTTTAGTAGACTCAATAATCTCATCAATACTTTCTGGATTGCTAATTTCTTCTTTTTCAGCGTCACAGCTAAGCAAAGTTAAAGCTGCTAAACCAAATATTAATAATTTTCTTAATGACATACTTACAATAAAGCAGAAAACTTTTTAAATCTTATGCTAGTAATCTTTTCTTGCAGCTTCTAAAAGGAGCTTTCTTTCCTCTTTTTCAATAGCCTTTATCATCTTTTTAATTGTCTCTTCATGGGTAATTATTGAGTCTATTCCCGACTTTACCAAAAAGCTTACTAAATCAACATTTCCAGTAGTTACAGATGTCTCAACATTATACTGCCTGCATGCTTTAATTACACTTTTAATATTCTTCAGTACAGCAGGATGCTCCTCATCATAAAGAGAAAATGTTTTTGTGTTTTTCATATCCAAAAAAAGAATGGCTTGCGTTAAGTCATTAAGACCAATGTTGATAAAATCAATTCCCTCTGCACAAATATCCTCTATAATGGAGCAGGCAGCAGGAGTCTCTATCATTACCCCAAATTCAATCTCATCCAAAGGCTCTAATCCAACATCCCTTAATGCCTGTTTTGCCTTTTTAATCTGGTTAATATCTGTAATCAACGGCAAAGTAATTCCTATATTAGTATGCCCTTTATCATAAAGATTTTTAACAGCCTTAAATTCAGCCTTTAAAGTTTCTATTTTATCAAGTGATTTTCTAATCCCTCTGTAGCCTAGTAAAGGATTTTTGTCGTTTTTATCATTATAATCCAATGTTCTGTACCATATTGGCTTATCCTTGAAGCTTGATGCTATTATTTCCAGTTTTTCAGTTAATGCATTAGTCAGTTCTTCATCATTCAATTCAGGATCAACTAATGAATCTGAACGTATTAAGCCAATACCGTCGCATCTTACTGAAGAGCATTTTGCAGCTTCATCAAAATTTTTTATAAAAAGCTTTACATGTGTTGTAGTCTGTATCTCGCTTTCTGCTGTTATTACAGGCCCTTCTATGTTTTGCTCTACCTTTTCAGGCATAGGAATTTCGTAAGGATGCTCTATCTCTATATTTGGTCTTAATGGGACTTGCTGAGGAAAAACAATCGGCTTTAGATCAAGTATGTAAGGCTTATTGTCTTCCATTGTCCATTCTATCTCATAATTTTCCTTATAATCTGCAAGAGCAATTGCTAAACTGCTTAGTTTATTTAATTCTTCCAGTTCAAGAACCTGCTTTTCACTTAAATCATCCAAAGGTTTTTTAATTGTTTCTCCTCTTGATGTTCTTGTGAGCATGAATTCTTTTTTATTAACCATCTTTTCATTTATCTTTAATGAGTCCTTGCTTATTTTGTAAAAATCAGGCATTATCTCACTATTTTTTACTGTTGTTGAAAAGCCAAAATTAGTCTTTATAATAATCTCATCATCTTTCACAAACATTATTCCTGACTTTTTGCTGTTAATCATCTTCTGCACTATTACAGAAAGAGGGATATTGCCTGAATTTTTCATATTTGCAACAAATTCAGGAGTAAATGATCTTATCATTGCAGTTTCAACAGCTTCCAGCAGTCTTTGGTTTCCCTTTATATTCAAGAAATATTCCTGCTTTAGGTCAAAAGGCGTAGAGATTCTTACAGCAACAAAAGGAGGCTCCCTTCCTAATTTTATGATGTCAAGGGCATTTTTAGAGGCTATATTTATCAAAGACTCATCAACATTTAAATTGTCATATGCTTCAACAATTTCGTTTTCTATTATTTTTGGCAGTTTGCATAATGAGATTAAAGATTTTATTCTTTCAGAGGCAATTTCATCAGTTTCTTCCCTTGATAGTCTTAAAATTTCTTCTTTAATATTGTTTTCTTCTAGAAAAATATTAAAAGCGTCTGAAGTAATGCAGAATCCCTGAGGTATTGGAAATCCTTTATTGGATAAATCTGCCAATAACGAGCCTTTATTTCCGACAACCTCTTTTTTGCCTGCTACTTCCTTAAACCAGAGAATATTCATAAATTCATGTTAATTGTTACATTTAAATATATTATTGTTTTTGAAAGCATTTTTATATCTGTATTATGCTAATAAATCATGGCTGATAAATACGCTAAAGCAAGAAAATACATGATTGAAGATTTAGGGAATAAGGGAATTACAGACAGGAATGTTCTGAAAGCTATGGGTAAAGTAAGAAGGGATTATTTTGTTACTGAATCTTATAAAGACAGAAGCTATGAGGATACAGCTTTGCCATTGATTAAAGGACAGACAATTTCACAGCCTTATACAGTTGCTTATATGCTGCAGGAATTAGAGCTAAAAAAAGGAATGAAAGTTCTGGAAATTGGGACTGGATTTGGGTATAATTCTGCTTTGCTTGGAAAGATTGTCAAGCCAGGAAAAGTTTACACTGTAGAGATAGATGAAGATTTAACTAAGATAGCAGCAAAAAATTTAAAGAAAATTAAAGCAAATAATATCAAAGTTGTTAACGGAGACGGAAGCAAAGGTTATGAAAAAGAAAAGCCTTTTGACAGAATAATTTTTACAGCAGCTGCTATTGAAATTCCAAAACCATTAAAAGAACAATTGAAAGAACAAGGAATTATTTTAGGCCCTGTTGGCGGAGATTACGGGCAAAGCCTGGTCAAGTGCAGAAAGATAAAAAATAAGTTTGACTGCTATAACCTAGGAGGATTTATTTTTGTTAAAATGCACGGAGAATTTGCTTAAACAACAAGAACTTTGCATGGCAGCCTGTGGCCTGCTAATCTTAAGCATTCGCCTGCCAACTGCTTATTTTTTTCTTCAATAAAAACAGTCATCAATGTCTTTCCTTTCTTAACCTGGGCGGCTGTTCCAATAGCTCTTCCAAATGAATGTGCCATTCCAGTCTGCATTCTGTCTGCTCCAGCTCCTGTAATCATCTTGTTTTCCCTAAGGACATGGTGCGGATAAAGATTAACAACCATGCTGTATCCCATAGGTCCAAAATGCTTTATCAATCTTCTATTAACTACCTGCCTTGCTGATTCCATAGAATTATTCCTTATCTGCACTGATTCTTTTGAAACCAATGTTATTTTTGCAGGAAATTCTTTTTTTGCATTTCCCATGTTATATTTAATTATTTTATTCGGAGGAATAGCTTTTACAAATCCTTTAGACCTAAACTTAGACTTTCTTGTGTAAGCTCTTTCTATTTCCCTGTAGCATCTTCCTTTTCTTAATCCTGCCATGCTAATTAATTTTTATAATGGATTTATAAGGTTTTTGGATTTGATAATAATAGAAAAGTTTAAATATATTTATTACTTGATTTCAAGTATAATACGTGGAGGTATTATCATGACACACAATATGACTGTCACTATTGAAGATGAACTTTGGGAAGAAATGAAGAAACATCCAGATGTTAGATGGAGCCAAGTTATGAAGACTGCAGCTAAAGAAAAATTAAGGGTATTGTTTATACTTGAGAAATTAGCTAAGAAAACAAAATTAACTGAGAAAGAAATTGAATCCTTTGCAGTAAGATTGGGTAAGAAGATTACTGATAGGAGATAGGCATGAATATTGTCGTAGATGCAAATATTGTTATATCTGCATTAATTGGCTCAAGAGCTACATTAACAATAATAACCGCCCAACATTATAAATTTTATTCTCCAAAGAAGATTCTGGATGAGATAAGAAAACACAAAGATGATATTTGTAAATTTATCAATCAAGATTCAGAGGAATTTGATATAAACTTCAATGCTTTATCTTTGTTTATAAATGTAGTTGATTATAAAAATTATGCACTCTATATGAATAAAGCTGTAGAGGCAATTGAAAAAAGAGATTTAAATGATGCTGATTACATTGCCTGCGCTTTAGCAGTAAATGCAGATTTTATTTGGACAAATGACAGAGATTTTATCGATCAAGCTTTAATTCCTACAAAAACAACAGACCAGTTTATTGAAGAGAATAAGTAAAATTGCATAGTTTAGAACTAAAAATTAAATCTGTTACCTTAATCTTCCTATTTCAATTTCCAGCAAGTAAGCTGTATTTTCATCCAAAGATATTTTTTCAGCAACTTTATCCGGAATTTTATCATTGTCAGAATCAACCAAAACATATAATGCAGGAGGGCGCATTTTTAAAACAATAGTCTCCTTGTTAAGATTATATTTTTTCCCTCCAAATTCAAATTCAAAACCGCTGTATTTTTCAACAAATTTTCTGTAATTTTCAACATCCTCTTTTGGCACATTTTCAGCATCTTCCAATTTTTTGCTAAATCTCTTAAGCCTGTATGCTGGATCAATAAAATCCGGCGCATTAAAACTTATATGATAAATTCTTTTCCCTTTATAATCTGAAAGCATTTCAACTCTGCCCCAGCCAAAGCTTAATTCTTTGCTGTCTATAACTGTAAATTCTTTCAGCAAAGAAAAAATTTCCTTTTCACTTTGACTTTGATCGTCTCTAATTTCATATTCAGGAAAATTATTTTCTAAAGTTGATGCTGAAGAACAAGATAACAAAGATACCAAAGATGCATTTAAAATTAGCCTCTTTATCATTGATTATGAAAGGCAAAGGAGATATTTAAACTTTATTCATATATATACTCAGCCAGTGTTTTAGCTGTTTTTCTTTTGAAGCCTGTCAATGAGTCAGGTACAGGCGTATCTGGCACATTATCTTCATCTGTATCTTCCATGATTTCTATAGAAGCATTATACTTTGTTATGTGTATCTTAAATCCATTTCCTTCACTCATATATTTAGGCTTTCCATTTTTATTTTTAGCATTACCGAGTGTATAACCGAACTTTTCAACCAAAGAACTGTATTTATCAATTTCCTCTTCATCATCTACGCCTTTTTCTTTTAGAATTTTTACCCCTTCTTTTAAATTATTTTGAACAGCTCTGCTGAAATTTGTATCAAACCTTATATTGTATGTGGTGCTGAGAGTTTCATTGCCTTTTACTTCGTCTGTCTGCTGGACAAATACTCTCTGATTTTCAAAGGACATTTCCGGATGCACTTTTATCTCAATGCCCCTTTCAGCTTCAATTATTCTTTCTGGCTGAGTCCGCATTGGCATTATGCAAGTATTCATAGACATAAATCCTGAAGCAAGGGCTATTGCTCTTACTGTATTATGTGCCACTTTCTTCAAATATTTTGTAGCTCCCATGAAATAGTGACAAAATTAGCTAATATATAAAGCTTTCTATTTATACTACTATAAAGTAATTAATATATACTAAGAAATAATTTATTTAATATCTACTTTTGAGCCTATAGACTGGCCTGGCATGCCTGTTTCAAATATAACCCTTACAGCGCCTTTATTTCCATGAACTTTTGCAACCTTTCCCTTTAGCTCTTTTCCAGAGGTGGTTTTCCAGACAACCACTTTATCTACCAAAGACTGCGCTTTTTCCTTAGAGTCCACTTTATCTACTTTAATAATCATTTGATAATTATGCTTGTGCTTCTTGCTTCCCCTAAAATTAACAATTACTCCTTCCATAGAAAAATTTCAATGTTTGTTGTTTATAAGACTTTCTAAATCGTCCTTTATATCTGCTAATTTTTTAATAGCAGCCTGTTCAATTTTTTTTACATCATCCTCTTTTAGGCTTAAAATGTCTGCCACAAACAAATTATCTGGCTCTCTTTCTTTTCCATACTTATGCAAAATCAGCCTTCTTTCCAGATAATCCAGCCTTGGAAAAATCTTGTCTAAAACAAATTTTTCAACTCTTTCTCCTTTTTCATATGATTTATCCAGATAATAATCAATGTTTTTTTGAGAATTTAAAAGCCCTGCTAGAACATACACTGCTACTTTTCTTAGGTCATAATCTTTTATGTTCATTATTAAACTTCGTCTATTTCTTTGAGTATCTTTTTAGAATTAAATGACTCTTCAATTCCATTTGACTCATTGCAGTAAGGGCATAAATTTGGAACTATATTTCCTTTCTGCCTGAATTCATATCCGCACCATCTGCATCTAAGCTTTTTCATAAAATCCAGAATACCTATAAGAATAAATACCTTTTGGTTCTTTTATCTATATTTTCTGGCATTATTATTTTCTATAAAATCAATTACATCGTCCAGAAGATAACTGCTTGCTTTTTCAAGAATGTCATTCATTTCCTCCGGAGTTAAAGAAGATCCTCTGCTATATATATTAATGCCTCTTTCAATAATAAACCTTTTTTTACCCTGATCTTTTAGTTTAATTTTTTCTGCCCATGGAAGCAATACCATAATCTCAGAATTTTGGGATGGCACCCTTTTAAGTTTGTAAAGTATTCCTCTGTACCACTGGTAATTATCCATTGTCTCTATTTTATCTTCAAGCAGCCTCTCATTTAAAAGAATCAAATTGTCTGGAAGAGAATTTTTAATTGAATTTCTTAATAAATTTGAAAATTTATCCAGAAAACTCCTGGTACCAACAATAATACTTCTTTCCCTCAACAAAGAGTCATACACCTCACTTAATTTTTCAGTAAGCTCATTAAGAAATCCTTTATATCTTCTAAATCCTCTAAGGCCTGTATTGGCAACTTTTAAGATTTCAGACATTTTACCAGTTAACCATTATTTCAATATTCTTTCCAAATAATTTCTTCAAATCCTCAAATATCTTCTCTTTTATAAAAACATGCTTTGGCATTTTAATCTCCTTAATATGCTTTTCTAATTCCTCCAAAGATGATTTTTTGATGTTTGTCAGGCTACCGTCGCTGTTTAATGATGCTTTCTGTATTTCCTTTTCCTTAGCATCCATATCCATTATTATGAATGCATAATCATCCAAAAGCAAAATTTCTGCAAACCTATCTCCATACTTAACCTGTATCTTTGCCCTTGAAATTTCCTTTCCTCTCGTCCTCTGCATGTAATTTACAAGAGCCTTGTTAAAATCAGATGAAACTCTCCTTACTTTTTCAATTTCCTGCTTGCTTAATTTTTTAGACTCAAATTCCTGCTTTGCCTTCAATATGTCCTTAAGCTGCTTTAATGCCTTGTCTTGTATTAATCCCTTGTCTGTTAATTTTTCCTTGAATATCTTTAGCAGTGTAGAATCAGTAACCTTAAGGATTCCCTCTTCTGCAAGAACATCTTTTGCTATCTGCACAGAATTTGAATAAAGCTCTGACAATCTTTCTTTTTCTTTCTGCTTTTCTATCTTGTCAAACAATTTTGAAATTCCGTTCAGGAATAATTCAGCATCTTCCATTAATTTGTCGATGTCTTTTCCAGATACATACTTAAGCTTAAGATGCTCGATATCCTTGTACATATGGAAAATTTTAGATAATATATCAACATATTTTTTATCCAATAATTTTTCTTTTTTATGCCATACATCATTAATGCAGACTGGGCTGGATTCAAAACAGAATAATAAATGTCTTCTGCTACAATTCCAACTAATTTGTTTTTTGCCCTCTCAACCAGTTTCTTTCCTAAATCCATATGGGCGTCAATAGCTTCTGCAGACGGCTTTATCTTGCCCATCTTTAATAATAATCTCCATGGCATAAAGACTCCTCTGTCATACAAAGGAACTCCATCTCTTAGCAAAGTAAACATTACCGGATGAGCATCTTTAACAGCATCCCAGAACTCTGTCAGAATATAAACTTGGACATGAAATTGCTTTTTAACTCCAGTAATAGATTCAGCATCATAGCCATAGCCTCTTATAATAGCCCCTAATTTATCTCTTAATTCATACCTTGACATTTTCTTAACATCAGTGTCATCGACAATTACTGCTACATCAATGTCATGTGAGGTTGCATCCCCTCTGAACAATGATCCCATTGCAATATAAGAAACAACGTACTTGTCAAATTTCTTTAATGTCATCCCTTTGTGGACTTCTGAAATCTTTAAAGCCTTTAACAGGTCTTTTGGATCATGCAGAATAGCAGACATCGCTATTAGGTTTACAATGTCATATTTCTGATCTAAACAAGCCTGTTTTAATTCAGATAATAACATCGGCTGTGGATCAAGATTTTCATCAGTTTCCTTTCCCAATTTATCAGACGCTTTTAGCACTTTATCCAATAATTCACCTTTGTTTTTTACTTCATCATCATTGATAAGAATTAATACTGAGATCTTTTTTCTTCTTTTTTCTTCCTCATCCTTTTCTTCCTTGCTTAAAGAATTCAGCTTTTCTTCCGGCAATGGCTTTGGTGGCGGCAATATTGAAATCCCTATAATATTATCTATTTCCTTTACCGCTTTTTTATTGAATAATTCTATTTTTTTCTTTGTCTTTTCCATTTTTTCCTTTATTTCTTTGGGAATATCCTGAGGAAAAGCGTCTTTTTGTTTTTGAACCATCTTTTTAGCCTTTATTTTGCTTATAAAAATGTTTTTATTTAGATTTTCTGTCCTCTAACATTAAATTTAAAATGCATGGAAATGTGAATTCCTCTTCTGTATCTGTTTTGTATTTCATTTTTATCTCTCCTTTTTTCATTAATTATTGCTAATATTAGTCTAGTTTTATCCTTTATAAATCTTTCTATTATTTATTACTAATAAGTGACAACTATCTATATACTCTTGACCTTTTATCAACTTTTGCCACTAGAAGGCTCTGTCCTGAATCTAATTTTAAAAAAGAATATTAACCCATGAGCCGTTAGGCTTCATGGGGGAAGGAGTTGATCCTTCCATGGGAAAAGAGGAAAGAATAGAAAATAAAGTTAAGCATTTGCTTAGAAAACTTAATGCTCCGAGATGGCTGCACCATTTTGGACCAAAGACG
>JAGVZH010000035.1 GCA_018302745.1 Candidatus Woesearchaeota archaeon | reverse complement strand
TGAATTTTTAGGTAGAGTGAGTGATAGCCACTTTCTTAATATTTATTCTATGGTGGCTGATGTCGACAAAAAATTTCTTCAGAAGCTAATTAATGATGAGAATAAGATTATTTTTAAAGAAACTGGTAAAAGAGAAGTATTTCATACTGAAGAAGATGTGGTATTATTTCATGTAACAATGGCATATGAATATGAGTCTGAAAAACTTGAAACAGGATGGCAAATTGGATTAGGAAGATCAAAAAATGGTGCCCCTTATAGGGTTTTCGAAGTCGATAGTAAAATGAAATACCTTTTTGGGGGTGAAGAAGCATTAACTGGGGTTTTAGAGAGTTGGAAAAAAACATTAAAAGATGAAAGCAGAATTTATAAATGAAAAGAGGTATTGAAAATCAGACTTTAATCATCATAGCAACCTTAATTTTAATCTTAATATTGATAGCTATTTGGATTTATTCAACTAAAGGGAATTTAGGGCTTGTATTAAAATGAACAAAAGAGGTGTAAGTAGTGCAGTACTTGGAATAATTGTCGGCTTAATTTTTGTTTTAATTGCAATTGCAATTTATTTTCCCCTTACAAAAGAAATTAAAACTGGAACAGAAGGAGCTGTAGTAGACCTGGTTTGTAAAACAAGCCTGGATTTGACTGCCCAAAGAATTAAAGGCCCTTTGGGAATCACCCTATTAGAAACAGGAGCTCAGCCAAAATGCAAGACTTATGATATTCTAATAACACAAAAAGATGTAGATTTGATTAAATCTTCTACTAAAGAAAATGATGAAAATTCTATAAAAAGAATAATAGCAGAAATAATGACAAAAGGGATAAGGGTAACAACATTGAATGACAAAGGTACAAAGAAAAGAACAGATGTTGGTGGGATGTGGGCAACTGTTTCAAGAGGCACAAAGCAATTATTTGAGGATGAAGCAGGAGTATTTTGTCTGCCTTGGGCAACTATAGGTTTTGATGATGAAGTTAAGAAAAAAGTTCCAAATATAAATCGATTCAATTCTTATCTTTTAGAAACTCCAATAGAAAAAGGAAAACCCCAAACTTATTTTGAGTACTTAAGCAATTCTGAAGGATTAACGATTCAGGATAAATCACAATTAAACAATATACAATCACAAAGCGCTCTCAGCACATCAAATGAATATAGCTTGTTCTTTATTCAGGATGTGCAAACTAATTGGGAGGCTTGGGGAACTGTTATAGGAGTAACTGCTGGTGCATTAATTTTAGCCCCTTTTACTTTTGGAGGTAGCATTGCCGCAGCTGCAGTAATTATAGGAACAGCTGCTGTTGGGGGAGGACTTGTTGGATATGGTGCTGGAGGATTAGTTATGGGTGATGGATACACCACATCTTATCATTTAATCCAATATGACAAAAAAAGTGTTAAAGAATTAGGATGCAATATATTGAAGTAGGTTTATATACAATTAAATATTAAAAATAAAAATGAAAAAAGGGCAGGAGTTAAATATAGGGCTGGTTGTTATTTTAATAATTGCAATTTTACTGCTTATATGGGGAATCAGCTTCATGATACAATCTAAGGAAAAGCAAGAAGGAATCACAGAGACTTTTTCAGAGAATGTAAAGGATATAGGAAAGACCTTTTACAATAATAATTTTTTTACTTTAGAAAATAATAAATTTAAAATTTTGAATTACATTAAAAATGGACAAGAAAGGAATTGAGTTCAACCTCAAAATAATAGTAGGGATAATTTTGGCAATTATCTTTTTAGTCCTGGTTATTCTGCTATTTCAAGATGCAGGTTCTTTAAGAGACGCTTTATTAGGTATTAAAATTCCTTAATGATAAGTTTTATATATCTACTTAGAGTTAATTTTGTTATGAACAAAAGAGGTATTGAATTTAATTTAACAACTATAGCAGTATTAATTCTAATTGTTATCGGTTTGGTTTTACTCATTGTATTTGTAGTCCCTACTTTTACAAAATTAACAGGAGAAGAAGGATTGGGTAAAGGAGAGCAGATTGCAAAGCAAGGATTATTGGGAATTGACTGGGATGAATTAACTCTTGAAGAACAAGCAAAATTGGAACCTTCTCAGGCAGATGATACAAGATTAAACACTGCCAATAAATATTTACAAAACGGCAATGAAGTTGATTGTGATAGAGCAAAAATACTTGCTGAAGATGTTTTAAAAGAGCCATCTACTGAGGAAATAAGAAAAAGAGCAAATGATATAATGAACAGCGTAAATGATTGTAAAGCTAAATTTCTTTATGAAAACTCATTAATTCAGGAAAAAGTTGCATACAAAACAAATAGTAAAGACAGTTATGTTAAGGCAAAAGAACAATTCCAAGAAGTAATAAACAAATATTCAGCTACAACATATGCTACAGATTCTCTAGCAAGAATAAATGCTTTGGATATTGCATTTGGAGAAGTTAAAGAAGAGGATTTTTTAAAACAATATACTGAGCCTACACCTCAAAATCTTTATGCTGTAGGTAATTATTTTTTTAAGAAAGGTGAAGCTGATTATAACCTTTATACTTCAAATTTTAATGAGAACACAAGATTAAGATCAAGAGGTTCTTATAAGCAAGCTTTAGATAAATATGCAGATATAGAGATACAATATCCTGAAAGTCCTGAATTAAAAACTACTTTGTTAGATCAGGCAGCAATATTTGAAAGGATGGCAGTAATAGACAGCTTAAGATATAATAATGTTATAGCCTATGGATCCTACTCAAGAATTTTAATGAATTATGATGCTAAGTTAACAGAAAGCGAAAAAGAAAGCATAAAAAATAAAATCTTAACTTTAAGCAAATCAGGCTTTGCTAGTAAATTAAAAATAGAACTGACTGTCTTAGGATATATCTCAAGATATGGCATTATTTATAATACAGATGACCAGTTTAGAGATTCTTCTGAATACCCTTTAATCAGTCTAAGTAAAGATGAAACATTTGATCTTAGGCCATCTTTTACTTCTACACTTTCAGGGGAAGAATTTAAAGCAAAAGATCATTTACATGAAGATAAGCCGGTTTGGTTCCAATTATTAATCAAAGATGAATTTGATAATGAATTATGTTTTGTTTCAACAAATGAAGATCCTAATATTAAGCTAAAAGATTTATTAGGCAAAGTAATCTTACCAGGAATAGGTTGTACCAGAACTCATTTAACCTTAGTTTTGGCAGATTACAATAAAAATACTTTTACTTTTAAATTCAAAATTTCAGCTATCCCTTATTTTACAAATCAAGGTCTGGAAGATTGGGAAAAAAATAGAGATAAAGAAACATTTGGAGAGGAAATAGAGTAGCACCAAGTATAGGAAAACTTTAAATACAAATTAATATCTATAAAATTATAAAAGAGGTGTAAAATATGAACAAAAGAGGCCAAGGATTACCATTAAATGTTATTGTTATAGCTATTATTGTTGTAGTAGCCTTAGTTGTTATTGTTGCATTTTTCTTAGGTGGTTTTGGACAATTGGGAGGAAAGGCTGGAGAAACAGCAGGCGTTGGATTAAAAGGGACATCTCAGGCTTTAGCAGTTGCTTGTGTGCTCAGGCAAAAGCATTTTCACCATCACAAAGAGCAGACTCAACCTTCTGTAGAGAAACAAAGAATGTTGATAAAAACAATGATGGAAAGATTGAAGGAAGCGATGAAGAAAATCTGAAATGTAAAGAACTTGTAGACTGTACAGATTCAGTAAATGGTGAAGCTATTTGCGGATAAGCTTTACAAATCTTTATATAATACCTTTTTCTTTTTTTATTTATGGATAAAAGAGGACAGGAAGGGATTCCAGTTTTGCAGGCTTATTCTGTTGTTAAAATGATTATTGCAGTTGTAGTAGTTTTGATCATTATAGGCATAGTTGCCACAGCATGTAATTTCATTCAAACATTCGGATTGGATTCTGGAACTGAAAAGACATTTGATAGTCTTGTTTCTAATATTAATCGCATCTCAAAAGAGGATTATAAAGGAGCAAGTAAGGTGGAGATTCCTGGCGGTTTTGTTGGAGCAGATCTTGCTATTGTTGGTTTTGATATAGGTCAAAATAGTATAGGTGATCCAGGAATATTCGGAGATGATACAGTAAACAGGCCATTTGAATGCGGAGAAGCAAGCAATTTCAGCTGTTTGGTGATTTGTGGCTTTGGAGATGAAGTCAATGAATTTTCCTGCAGCGGTGATAAACTAATTGGCGGAAAAGTTGCAGTATTTAAAAATGTAATGTTAAAATCTAAATCTAATCCGGATAAAGTAGGTTTTGTCTTAATTAGGGGAGAGGATAACTCCGGAAAAAACAGAGGAATACAGCATTTGACTATTGAGAAGGCAGACAATATACTTTATATTGATGTTTCAGAAGCATAAATATTATAAATTAAGATTAATCTAAATTCTTATGAACAAAAGAGGTGGAGTACTTTCAGACACAGCATTAGAGATTGGTGCAAGTGTTTTGATAGTAGTAATCTTTATAACATTTCTCAGCTTTGTTGTTCCTAAATCAAGCGGAGAAGGATTTAAAGCAGAGGTAATAGCAAGAGACCTTGCTTTGGAGATTAAAGTTTTAGAAGGCATAAAGGAAGAAGTAGATGTCCATTACACAATAAGCAAAGATATTAATTTAAAGATAACAAGTAATTTTGTCAAAGTTGATGAGGTTATAATACTAACAGAGTCAAATTTAGAAGCTGATTTTGAGCAGGAAATAAAAAGAAACACCAATTTACTATTTTCTAAAAGAGGAAATAAACTGGAGGTTAAAGTAGTATGACAGACGCTGCAGGCAGTGATATGATTCTGACAGCAGTTGCAATTATCTTCATAACTGCTATAGCCTTTGTCATTGCATACTTTGTAGGCAGTTTGTCTACTCTTGAGAAGCAGGATTATCCTGCTGTTTTAAGTGTTGATAAGCATAAAGTTGAAAATTGCTTAAGTTTAGATGAAAAAATACTTGATTTTAACAAGTTTAATGATAGTACTTTAAGAGACTGCGTTAAAAGTGGAGTAATGATTAAAGTAAGTGATTTAGAAGGTAATTTGGTAAAAGAGTTTGATTCTGGAAATGAATTATCAAGGAGATTTCCTTTATGCAGTATAGAAGAAAGCAGGTTCAAATGCAAAGAATATTCAGGAAGGTATCTTGTTGAGAATGATGGAGTAAAGGATTATTTATTAGAGATAAGCCTGGTGACCAAAAATGTTTAATAAAAAAGGAATAGAGGCAAATATATTTATTTTAATAGCAGCAATTATTGGATTTATAATATTAACAGCAGTTTTTTTCTTGATTTACTCATCAATTAATCTACAAACAGCTAAATTAGAGCTAAAAACATATACCGATGCAGAAGTTAATAATCTAGATAATGAGCTTTACTCTATTTTATTTGGAAACACCAATTTAGATGACTTAATCATTGAAGGCGAAGTTTTAGACAGAAAAGGAGAAATCGATAAAGAAGTAAGCAGAGCTTTAGAGGCTTACAAAGATGATGGAAGATTATATTCATTCGTCATAAATTATCAAGGAAAAGAAAAAATTGTTTATGGAGAGAACTTAGAGGCAGACTACATTAACAAAATAGAATCAAATTTAAGACTGCCAAGCTTAGAAAATGAGTTTATAGAAGTCAAATTGATAACAGCATTTTCAGATTACTCAAAGCAGGCTAGATACTATGCTTTATTGGCTTAAAATGGACAAAAAAGGATTCAGCAATATATTCTTTGTATTTTTAATAGCCTTAGCTTTTATTTTTTACATTGCTCCGATATACTTAAAGTTAAATTCAGAGCCAATAAAACCTCAAGGCATAGGTGCTGATGCAATAAAATTAATTAATTCTTATGATGTTGTTGAAGATTTTAAAATTTATCTTGAAAAAAGCGCAGAGTTGTCATCATGCCAGGCTTTTTATGACCATACAAAAAATGGAGGATATTTTGAAAACAAATGCGGAAAAGAAAATGGTTATAATAAATGGGATGTAAACTGCAATCCTTTTAATAATTTAGAGTCTGATTACAAAAAATATTTTGACAGGGAATTTAAGCAGTATTTTCAGACAACAGCAAGCTATATTTATTCATTTGATGATGGAAATTTTATTGGAGCAACAGAAAGCAAAGTTGAAAAGAGCTTTGATGGAATAAGATACTTTGTAAGCCCTACATTTAGGATTAAGCCAGATTTTGATTTAAAGATTTACAGCGAAATAAATAATAAGATAGAGGAAAACATAAACTGCTTTTCCGATACTGAAAAATCTCCTGATTTATGCATAAAAGAGGATAACTGGAATATGGAAAGGAAGGGAAAATTGATATTTTTTGACATAAAAACAGATACAAAATGCATTATTAAAGACGGAAATGAATTTAAAGAAGACAATGCCAATATAAAATTTATTAGAGACTTTACAAAAAAAGACTTATTGGCAACAGAAAATTTGTTGGGTTGAAAACAACAATCTTTTAATAGGAGTAATTCATGATTTAGTTGGGGTGTTTAGATGCTAAGAGTAGGATATGATGAGATTATCGAGAGAATAAAGAAGGAAAAAGGTCTTTCTGACATTGAGATTAAGGGAAAGATAGATAAAAAACTAAGTGACTTGGCAGGACTGATTTCTAAGGAAGGTGCAGCACATATTGTTGCCAATGAGCTAGGCATTAAGCTTTTTGACAAGGCTATGATGGAGAAGGTTAAAATAAAGGATTTATTAATCGGAATGAGGAAAGTGGGGATAAACGGAAAAGTAACAAGTGTTTTTAGCGTTAATTCTTTTATAAAAGATGGAAAGGAAAGAAAAGTAGGAAGCTTTATGGCTGGGGATGAAACAGGAAGGGTAAGGATTGTTGTATGGGATGAAAAGCATATTAAAGAAATGGAAGAGGGAAATATAAAAGAGGATGTTATTGTCAAAGTTGAGAATGCTTATGTAAAGGAAAATAACGGGTTTAAGGAGATTCATCTTAACGGAAACAGCATTTTATCTGTAAATCCTGAAGGAATTAAGATTGAGAAAGTTTCAGATGTGAAAGCAGCAAATATTTTCAGAAAAAAGATTAATGAGCTAAAAGAGAAAGAGACTAATGTAAGCCTAATAGGAACTTTAGTGCAGTTATTCCAGCCAAGGTTTTTTGAAGTATGTAGTGAATGCGGAAAAAAAGCATTGCTTGAAAATGGAAGCTACAACTGTGAGCAGCATGGAATTGTGTCTGTAAAAAGCGTTCCTGTCCTGAATTTTGTCATGGATGACGGCTCCGGAGTGATAAGAACTGTTGCTTTCAGAGACAATGCATGCAGAATACTTAAAATGGATGAAGAGAAAGTTCTTGAATTAAAGGACAATGCAAAATTTGAAGAGCATAAATTAAACATAGAGGGAAACCAGTATGTTGTTGATGGAAGAACAAGCAAGAATCAGATGTTTGAGAGGGTAGAATTTGTTGCAAACAATGTCAAGGAAGTTACTCCTGAAATTTTGATGCAGGAATTAGGATAAATTACTTTCTTCTGTGTTTTTGTGTTTCATATTCAGTGTATCTTATTTTCCACTCTCCTTCTTCATTAACAAACCCAATTGTATTTTTTGACACATCTCCAGTCACAAATGTCTCTTTAGTATACATGAGAAGCAAGTCTCCTCTTGATCTTGTTTCTATAACGGTAAAATCTATTGTATTCTCCAAAGGTCTAAATCTTTTCAGCATCTCCATATCAGAGAGAGAGCTGTAACTTTTTGTAGACCTGTAGTCATTAAATAATTCTGAAGAGAGACAGTCCATAGCTTCATCATAATCCTTTTCATTTATTGCGCTTAAGTACCTTCTCAAAACTCCTGTGGGATTATTTTCATATTGTTTTTCTTGTTTTAGATTTGAACCAACTAATAATCCTGCCAATCCTGCTCCACCTATGCCAACTCCAACTAATGAGTAAGTAAGAAACCTTCTTCTTGATTTTACAGGAATATCTTTTGTTTCATCGTCTTCCATGCAAGTTTGGTATAAGCAAGTTATATAAATGTGTTGGGTATTTTTAACCAAGTAGTAAAATGATGTTTAGAACGCATTTGGTTTTTGCTTTTTTATTTGGATTAATTATAAATTCTTTTTTTAGTGTTGGTAATGTTTACTTGTTTATGATATTTGTTCTGTTTGCAGCAGGACTGCCTGATATAGACCACCCTGGAAGCAAATATGGAAGAAAATTAGGAATAATTTCTAAAGCAATTAATTTTGTTCTTGGCCATAGAGGGATATTCCACAGCTTGTTTTTTGCCTTATTATTAAGTGTAATTGTGTGGTATTTTAATCAAACTATTGGCTATGGGATATTTGCTGGATATTTAAGCCATCTGATTGGAGATGGATTAAGCAAAGAGGGAATCAATCTTTTGTATCCTTTTACTAAATTAGAGATTAAGGGATTTTTGAGAGTTGGAGGTATTGTTGAGAATATTTTATTCATATTTTTATTAGGACTGAGTTTTTATGTTGTTATTTTCTGATTAATTATATTCTACAAAATATGTTCTGGAGTTACGCGTCTACGCGTCTTCCCTACAGATTAAGTATATAAAGGAGTCTGCTATTACAGGTATAACCTCATGAAATAGTTCGAACAGAGAGGATGTATTTTGGACTATTTCTATTGAGGATGAAAAAAGATCCGAAAGGAAGAGGAGGAAAAAATGACACAACCAATTAAAAAATGCAGAATCTCAAACTGGGAAGGTGTAGTTTGGGATAATAAGAAAAAATTATCTAACGGTGTTGAAGTTGGATACAAAACTGTGACAGTAAGCAGAGGATATAAAAAAAAGGATGAGGATATCTGGAGAAGCGAGGTTATCAATAACATAAGATTAAATGATATACCAAAATTAAAGACTATTTTGGACAAACTTCAGGAATTTTTATACTTTGAGGCAAGAGAACAGGAGAGGTTGAGGAATAATGACGGAAGAAACAAAAAAAGAGAAGATTTTAGATGATATTACTAAATTGCCTGGTGTTGGCAAGGCTACTTCTGAAAAACTGGTTTCTTCAGGTTTTGATAATTTAATGAGTTTAGCTGTTGCCAGTCCTGGAGAACTTATTGAAGCATCAGAAATCACAGAAAATACTGCCAAAAAAATAATTTATGCAGCAAGGGAGAAATTAAATATGGGTTTTGAATCCGGCATAGATCTATTAAAAAAAGCAGAGAAAGTAGAGAGAATAACAACTGGAAGTAAGGAAGTTGATCGGCTTTTGGGTGGCGGTTTGGAAACAGGAACATTAACAGAATTTCATGGTTCTTATGCCAGTGGGAAATCGCAATTAGGCTACCAGTTAGCCATAAATGTTCAGCTGCCTAAAGAGAAAGGGGGATTAAATTCAGGTGTAATATTTTTGGATACTGAAAGCACATTCAGACCTTCTAGGATTAAACAACTAGCAGAAGCCCAAGGTTTAGATCCTGAAGAAGTTTTAAAAAATATTAAAATTGCCAGATGTTTTAATAGCGACCATCAAACTTTGCTTGCTGAAAAAATTGGGGATATAATAAAAGAAGGGTTTAATGCAAAGCTGGTGATTATAGACTCTTTAATGGCCTTATTCAGGTCAGACTATACGGGCAGAGGCACGTTAGCTGATCGTCAACAGAAACTAAATAAGCATTTGCATATTTTACAAAAATTGGCAGATATGTATAACGTGGCAGTCTATATCACAAATCAGGTTATGTCAAAACCTGATGTATTTTTTGGAGACCCAACTGAAGCTGTCGGGGGCAATATAGTCGGACACGGGATTAATATAAGATGCTATGTAAGAAAAGGCAAGAAAGGCACAAGGGTGGCAAAACTAGTGGACAGCAGTTATCTTCCTGAGAGCGAAGCAATATTTAAGATTACTCCTGAAGGCATACAAGACGCTTAATTTTTTATTTTTTTTAATTTAAGAGGTGATTATGAAAAAAGAAATATCTAGGGATATTCTTTATGAAGAATATATAACAAAAGAAAAATCAATTAAAGAGATTGCAAAATTCTTTAACTTAAGTTATAATACTGCCAAATTAAGACTAAAAGAGAACAATATAAAGATAAGAAAAGATTCTGAACAGATGAGGATTAATTATAAAAGGAGACTGATAAAAAATAGAAATTATTTGCCAGAAAATGTTGATGAAGATCCAAAATTTTTCTATATTATAGGGGCAATTAAAGGAGACGGGCATGTAAATGAGAAGGATGGAGTTATCCAAATAAGTGTTATTGATATGGATTTTCTAAAATATTTCAAATCAATTATTAATGAATTAATGCCTAATTGGAATGTTAAAATACTTAAGCATATTGAAGGCAAAGAAAATATTAAATCCCAATTTAGAATAAGTATTGGATCTAGAGATTTTTCTATAAAATTTAGGAATTTTATTCCCAGAACTAGAGATCAAAAAATCTGGTTTTTGAAAGGAATTTTTGATGCTGAAGGCTCAGCATATTTTTCATGGAAGATGCGCACAATTGGGAAATATCAATTTTTAAGTTTTAACAAGAATATTTCCTTATCACAGAAGGATGTTAAAGATTTAGAGTTATGGTCTAGTTACTTGAACGAATTATCAATAAAAAGCAGTTTGCATGATAATTCCAAAAAATTAAGAAGAAACTCAAATAGGATAAAAGTGAGTGATATTGCGATTAAGAATAATGATTCTATAAGACAGTTCAAAAATTTAGTAGGATTTAGGATAAAAAGAAAACATGATAGGTTAAACTATATAATTTCAAATATTGGAAAATCTCAAATGAAAGATAAGGATATATCATTAATATTAAAACTTTATAAAGAAACTAGTTTCGGGTCTCATAGTATAGCCAAAATTCTTGATAGATCGAAATCATCCATATTATACATTCTTAAAAAATATGGAGTCTCATATAGAAATAAACCTAAAGGCAATCATTTTATAGAAAGTGAAATAAGAAAAGCAGAGGAAATTTGTAATAGAAAATTAGATTTTTTATTAAAAAATAAAGAAGGTGATTATGTTGGACATAATAGAACTAGTGAAAAAAGAGATGTTTAGAAGGAAATACAGCGAGAGAACCATCCATAGTTATTTATTTTTTTTAAGAAAATTTTTAAGATACTGCCATAAGGAGCCAAGAAAGATATCAAAAAAAGACATTAAGGGATATCTTGAAAAACTTTCTGCTAAAAATGTTTCAGGAAGCACAATCAATGTTAATCTAAATGCATTGAAGTTTATGCTTGAAAATATTCTGAATAAAAGATTTATGATAAAAATAAGATATTCAAAAACTCCAAAAACACTGCCTTCTGTTCTAGGCAAAGAGGAAGTTTTTAGGCTTATAAAAGCAATAAAGAATGAAAAACATAGACTAATGGTAAGACTGATGTATGGATCTGGATTAAGGGTTAGTGAACTGACAAATCTGAGAGTTAAGGACTTTGATTTTGAAAATAATTATGGATTTGTAAGGCATGGAAAAGGAAACAAAGACAGGATGTTCATAATTCCAGATTCTTTAAAGGAAGAGTTGATTAAATATGTCAAAAATAAATCTTCTTATGACTCCTGGCTATTTGAAAGCTATAATGGACATATCAGCTCCAGAACTCTGCAGGTTATAATCAAGAAAGCTGCCAAAGAAGCAAAAATAAAGAAGAATGTTCATCCCCATACTTTAAGGCATTCATATGCTACACATTTAATTGAGAATGGATATGATGTCACATCTGTACAGTCGCTTTTAGGGCACAATAGTGCTGAAACAACAATGATATATTTGCATATTGCCAAACCTAAGATGATAAATGTCAAGAGTCCTTTAGATGAATTGCAACTTGGTGATGGAGACAAAAAATATGGTTATGAGATTGAAGAATCTAAGGCTATAGAGCTTATAAACAGCGATAATAAAGGGTTGCGTATATGAACTGTTAAATACAATTGAGTTCTCGCTAATTACTAGAAACGGGAAGGGGGCGTCGTCCTGCGGACATATTGCCTTTTTTGCGAAAAAGAGAATTTATTGGGAAGGGGCGTTAATGGTACAAACACTTAGTTTTAATTTTGTAAAAGAGCAGTATTTATAAATAA
>JAGVZH010000049.1 GCA_018302745.1 Candidatus Woesearchaeota archaeon | reverse complement strand
CTTTGCTTGTTTCATCATTAATCTTTATTTTTGGCCTTCCTTTAGGCTCTTTAATAAACATGGAACTCAAAAAAAGAAAAGACATTTATTTTTTAGTTTTATTCAACCTACTGTTCTTTTTAGCCCCTTTATTGCTGCTTTTTGTTCAGGATTTGTTTGTTTATACCCTAATTTTTCCTCTGGCTTTCACAGCAGGCTCTTTATTATACTTAATTAGGTATTAATGCAAAATATGTTATGTAATATACAAATATTTATAAATAATCACCACTATAAAATGATATAATTGGGGTGTTACTTAAAGATAAATATTCTAGTCAACATAAATCACCTCTATTTTCCCTAGGAATAGGTTGACTATTCCTGGGGTTATAGTTAATTTTTTATATGCCAAATTCTGATAAACTCCATGAAAATGAAGAATGTAATGATAGTTGTATTGCTTTTAGTCATCTTAGGCTTATGGTTTTATACTGATGCCACAAAGAAGATATTGACAAAATTAGGAGAGAAAACAAAAGAGCGGGGCGAAGAAATAGGGGATAAAGTAATAGAAAAAGCTAAGGATAGGATGGAAAAGGAAAACCTTACTGAAGAAAATATAACTGAAGAAGAAATCAATTCTTGATTAGAATGGCATTAAATCTTATAGGATTAGGATTAAACAACGAGAAAGATATTACAATTAAAGGATTAGAAATAGTTAAGAAATGCAATAAAGTGTATCTGGAAAATTACACTTCAACATTAAACTGCTCTAAAGAAGACCTTGAAAAATTTTATAATAAAAAAATAGTACTAGCAGACAGAAAATTAGTTGAAAAAGGAGAGGAAATCTTAAAGGAAGCTAAAGATTCAGAAGTGGCTTTGCTAATTGTAGGAGATATTTTCTCAGCCACAACCCATATTGATTTGATGTTAAGAGCTAAAAAATTAGGAATCAAAGTAAATCTGATTCATAATGCTTCTATCTTAAATGCAGTTAGCTCATTAGGGCTGTCTTTGTACAAATTTGGCAAGATTACATCAATTCCATTTGAAAATGAGAAGGTAGAAACTCCTTATGATATAATAAAAAATAATAAAAAAATAAACGCACACACCTTAATACTATTAGACTTAAATTCAGAAGAAAGTAAGTTTATGACAGTAAATGAGGCTATAAATTATCTTAAGAAGACAGAGTTAAAAAGAAATGAGAAAGTATTCACAGACACAACATTAGTTATAGCATGTTCAAAACTGCAAAGCCAGGATCAAATAATTAAATTTGGCACAGCAAAAGAAATTCTTTCTTACAGCATTAAAAAATATCCTTCCTGTTTAATAATACCTTCAAAATTGCATTTTATGGAAGAAGAAGCTATGGAAGAATGGAAATAGATAATTACATAAAAAAAAATAAATTAAAAGTAGTGCTCAAGCCAAATTCTAATGAAGATGAAATTATTAAATATGATGGAGTGAAAAACGCACTTATAATAAGTGTTAAAGCACCTGCAATTGAAAACAGAGCCAACTTAGCCTTAATAAAGCTAATAAAGAAAAAAACTAAGAAAAGAGCAAGGATTATTAAAGGGTTAAAAAGCAGGGAAAAAATACTAGAAATATTTTGAATAGCTTTTAGAAACAATTATAAATTTACATTCTAACAAGATTGCATGGTTTATGTGGACTTTATCATCTTTGGAGTTTCTCTTATTTTCTTATTAAAAGGATCAGATTATCTTGTTGAGTCTGCAGCAAAAATCGCAAAAGCATTCAATATATCTGAATTTGCAATTGGCTTAAGCCTGGTTGCGATAGGAACATCTATCCCTGAATTGGCAACATCTATAGCAGCAATTATTCAGAATAACACTGATATTGTTATAGGAAATGTAGTTGGCAGCAATATTGCAAATATAGGGATAGTTTTGGCAGTAGCAGCAATATTTTCCCAGCTGGCAATTGACAAAAGCATATTTTACAGAGAAGGGACTTTTTTGCTCGTCATGTCTCTATTAGCTTTTATATTCTCAATAGATAAAAAAATAAGCTTTGTTGAAGGCGTTATATTCCTATTTTTCTTTTTAATATTTATCGTGAATCTGTTTAAGGAAAGAGAAGAGAAAAAAGCAAGATATGAAAAATATCTTGGTTACTTTTATTCTATAAAGCATCTTTTTGTCTTGGATACTTATATAAAATTAGTAGGTAAATCCAGGGATTTTTTTAACCATAACCATTTTAACTATTCTATAAATAAAGGATTAAAAACAGAAGAGAAGATTAGGGCAGGGCAGATACTTGTTTACTCTTTAATTTCTATTTTAAGCATCATAGCAATAGCTGTTGGATCGCATTTTTTAGTAGTTTCAGCTATTAATATTGCTGCTTTTTTTGAAATATCATCAACATTCATTGGATTGACAATGATAGCTATAGGAACTTCCCTTCCGGAATTGACAGTAACCATAACATCAATAAAAAAACACTATGGAAATATATTATTGGGGAATATAATTGGGAGCAATATAGCAAACCTTTTGCTGATATTAGGGATATCATCTTTAATAACTCCTATAAGCACATCTAATTTGGAGCTGTTTTATACAATGCCTTTTATGTTATTAATGACTATATTCCTGTTAATATTTATTAAGAGCGGAGAATTTATAAAAAGATTTCAAGGCATTATTCTACTTCTTTCATATATCGCCTTTTTCATAGGATTGGTATTTTTTGTATAAGTTATTTTTTAATTTCAAAAACAGGCTTCAAGGATTCATCAATTACATCCCCATTTTCTGCATCAATTTTAACATTTAAAACATTAAAAGATCTTGTTACAAAAGTGATATTCCATACTGTAATATCAATATTTTGGAGAATAACAATAATTTTGTTTGGAATTTGATCAGGATATTTTTCCTTTATTTTTTTTATTACATCATCAGCATTGGTTTTGACTTTGGAAACATCCAGCTCTTTAACAATATCCCTCTTGTCTTTAAGTATCTTCTGGTCTTTCTTTATGCTCAATTTATTATCTTTTTCCGAGAAACTGGTCATCTCATCATTATGAGGATTATAATAATCTACCTGCCAGTCTATCTTATTTAGGTCATATCTATCATTTAAGAGGGCAAAACAATCAGATAGATAAGAATCTTTATTTTCTTTATGCCACTCTTTAAACTCATGAGATTTTTTAATATTACTGAGGAATTTTTTAAGCCTCTCCATTATTGATCCATAGACCTGGTTTCTATTTTGTTTAGAACAGACTGGATGAACTCATCTGCTTTAACTCCAAACTTGACTTTTCCGCTCCTGTTTCTTACAGCCAAAGTTTTATTGTCACTTTCATTGTCCCCAACAGTCAATGTTATTGGAACATTTTCTAGTTCAGCATCCCTGACTTTTTTAGGTATTGTTTCAGACCTATCATCTAATTCTGCCCTTATCCCTTTGTCTTTTAGCTTGTTTAATATTTCTAATGCAAATTTTTCATTTCTCTCAGTTACTGTCAAAACTTTAATTTGTACTGGGCTAAGCCACAATGGGAACTTGCCTGCAAAATGCTCTATCATCACACCCATGAACCTTTCTAAGCTTCCAAGAATAGCCCTGTGAATCATTATAACTGGATGTTTTTTGTTGTCTTTTCCTTCATACTCTGCATTAAATCTTAAAGGCATCTGAAAATCTAATTGTATTGTTGCCAGCTGCCACATTCTTCCTAAAGCATCCTTAACATCAATATCTATTTTAGGACCATAAAAAGCGCCTTCTCCTTTTTTTATTTGATAATTCATTTTGCTCTTTTTTAAAGTATCTTCAAGAAGCTTTTCAGCCTTGTCCCATAATTTTTTATCACCCATAGCCTCTTTTGGCATTGTGCTTAGGTTCATCACAAATTCCATCTTGAAAATATCTCTATAAACATATTTAACAAAATCAATTAATTTTTCAATCTCCTCTTTCAATTGTTCTTCAGTGCAGAAGATATGTGCATCATCCTGTGATAATTTTCTGACTCTTGTCATTCCGGAAAGAACGCCTTTTAGCTCATTTCTGTATAAATAACAAAAATCAGCCAGCCTTAAAGGAAGCTCCTTGTAGCTTCTAAGCCGGTTTTTAAATATCAGCAGATGGCTTGGGCAGTTCATTGGTTTTAAGGAAAATTCCTCTTTGTCAACTTCCAATAAAAACATATCATCTTTAAAATGATCCCAATGACCAGAGGTTTCCCAAAGTTTCTTGTTGAATAATTGAGGGGTTATAACCTCCTGATAGCCTCTTTTTTTGTACTGCTCTCTGATAAAATTTGCCAGCTCGTTGTAAACAACAGCACCTTTTGGCAAAAGAAAAGCGCTTCCTGGACTCCATTCATGAAACATAAGTAATTCCTGCTGCTGGCCTATTTTTCTGTGGTCTCTTTTTTCAGCAGCCAATATTCTATCTTTGTAATCTTTTAATTCTTTTTGGCTTGAAAAAGCCACACCATAAACTCTGTCAAGCATATCCTGTGTAGAGTCATTTCTCCAGTAAGCGCCCCCCAAATCAACAACTTCAAAAGATCCAAAAATTTTTGAGTAATCTGATTTTGCATAAGGGCTTAAAAAATACAATCCATTTAAATCATAAACTTCAACATTCTCTTTTTTGAAATATTTCAAAGCATCCAAAAAATACTTAGAGTTCTTAAATAATCTTTTGGCATCCTCTTTAGAAACAGATTTCTTGTTTATTTTTACTTTTGACTTTATTTCTTCCATTTTCTTCTGAATTCTGCTTAAATCGCCCTTGTGAATTTTGACATTTCCAAAATTGCAATAAAATTTTTCATTTTCCAGTTCGCAAAAGCCAAAAGTAGCATCTGGAAATAATTCTTTAACTGCTGCAGCTAGCAAAAGGCTGTGGCTGTAATTAAGCTTGTCTTTGTCATCAAACTTTTGATCTTTAAGTTCTATTCCTTTAATTTCAGGTGAAACTTCTTTGATTTTAGCATCCAGCTTTTCTGCGCTAAAAGCCCTTGATAGTTCAGAAAGAGGATGCCCTTTGCATTCCAATGAGAATGATTTGTACCATCCAAAAGGAGCTCTCACAACTTTATAATTCTTTTTCAACAGCTTTTCAGCTTCAATCATTATTTCTATTGCTTTTTCAGGATGGCTTAAATCAGAGCTTAAATGGGCATAAGGATATAACACAATGTTTTTTGTTTTAACCTGCTCTGCTATCTTGCTTGTTTCTTCAGCTAGTCTTTTGGCACTTTCTTTGACAAGATTTTCATCTTTTTTTTCAACTGCTGTTAAGCAGACTAAGCATTCCTTTACTTCAGTCTCTTCCATCTTTACATCTTCAGCGCCTTTAATGGCTTTTTTAATAGGCTTAAACTTAATAGAATCTGAGTGTATTGCAATGATCTTCATAAGACTAAAACTTTAACAAAACTATTTAAATTTAACGAATAGTGGCTCTGGTGCAATCCTCTAATAAGCAAAAAATAATTTAACTTCCTGTCTAAATTATAAGCAATAAGTTTGCTTATTAATTCAACCCTTTGGGTTGAA
>JAGVZH010000048.1 GCA_018302745.1 Candidatus Woesearchaeota archaeon | reverse complement strand
ATTTATTCAGTTCTTCTTTTAATTCCTCTGCTACAGGAAGTGCATAAGCTAAAAGCCTTCTTTCTTTTCCTTTTTTAAACAATTCAAGGCCTTTTTTTATATTCTCCTGCGACTTAACACCAAAGGTAGCTAATTTTGAAATCTTATTTTTTTCAATTGCTTTTTCCAAATCTTTAATGTTCTTAATATTTAATTTTTTAAATAAAAGATGCGCTCTTTTTGGACCTAAACCGCCAATAGCCGATAATTCAGTTAGATGGAAAGGAATTGATTTTTTTAATTCCTCATACTCTTTTATTTTTCCAGTATTAATATATTCTGCTATTTTCTTTGCTATCGCATCACCTACACCAGAAATTTCCTTTAATCCATCTATTCCATTTTCTTTGTATATATCTTCAACATTATCTGATAAAGAGAGGATAGACCTTGCTGCTTTCCTATATGCTACGGGCTTCCATTCTACTTTTTTAATTTCCAGAATTTCTGCAATGTCATAAAATATGCTAGCTATTTCCTGGTTTTTCATTGTTCGTCTTTGTGATATAAATCTAAGATAATCACTTTATCCTCATTTTTTATATATGAATAAGATAATCTAAATGGCTTTATATAGAGCTCCCTTGTATTTTTTCTTACATTTCTCATAGGCTTTCCAACTTCCGGATTAATTCTTATCTTAGAAATCTGTTTTAAAATTTTTTCCTTTAAATATTTATCTTTAATTTTAGAAAAAATTTTCTGAAAAGAAGGATGAAAGGCTATCCTTGCCATTTTTCGGCTTTTTCCATGAATTCATCAAAATCCATTTCTATAAATTCGCCTTTTTCATATTTCTTCCATGCTTCTTCTGTTCTCTTTGCAAATTTTAAATCATCTTCTATATTTTTATCAAAGTGCTTTGCTTTTTTTAATATTATTTGTCTTCCACTTTTAATAATTACTAAAGTCTCTCCTTCTGAAATACCTTTTCTCATCTCTCTCGGAATTACAACCTGTCCTTTTGAGCTTAATTTAGTTATGTTGATTTCTGCCATATTTATCACAAAGTAAGACACATCTTACTTAATATATAAACCTTTCTATTGTTAATTATTTTTAACATATGTTAAATTTTTAGAATATGTATATCATTGATTTCGTTATATAATTTCATGTAATCATATGGCTCTGTTGTTGATTTTAACTTATTTGTTTTTTCTATTAATTTGCTTATAAAGAATGATATTTTTTTCTCGCTTTTCTCATCATTTTCTATTGTTACTGTGACATTTCTTGAGAAAATTGAATCTTCTTCAGGAACTGTATTTATTTTTACATTCTCTTTTGTCTCATTCAGAATCTGTTTTGTTATTGTCTCTGAATTTGTCAAAGTCAGGCTTTTTTCAAAGGGAGAGTGAGTGTCTGTATATATCTTGACCTGAATTTTTTTGTTTCTCGTATCCAGTCTTGGCACCTCTAATTTTGTAATATTTGTTTTTACTATAGCCATTTGTTATTTTCATATATTTTAAGTATATAAAGTTTATCAGAGTTTTATTCTTATTATTTTATCATCATTTTCTCTTGGAAGCCCTCTTCCATCTTTGTTAGATGTAGATATATAGAGATACCCATCATGCTCAACAACATCCCTAATTCTTCCTAAGTCTTCAAATAAAGCCTCTTCATTAACAATCTTTTCTCCGTCAAAAGTTATCTTTCTTAACTGTGTTCCTCTTAATCCAGAGACATATAAGTAATTTTCAGAAAATGCTATGCCAGAGGGTGCTAAAGTAAATTCAGCATAGCATCTTATTGGCTGGATAAATTCAGAAGTTTTATCACATTCAGTTGGCCAGCCGTAATTTCCTCCTTTGATTATTTTATTTATTTCATCATTTCTGGTAGGTCCATGCTCGGACGAGTATAATTCGTTAGTAATGGGGTGCCAGACTATTCCCTGAGGATTTCTGTGACCATAAGAATAAACATAATTTTCAAAAGGATTATCTTCTGGAACAGAACCATCTTTGTTAATTCTTAATATTTTGCCCGCCAAAGAATTAATATTCTGAGATGCAGATGGAATTGTGGCATCTCCTGTTGTGATGTAAAGCTTTCCATCAGGCCCAAATTTTATTCTTCCTCCGTCATGAAACCTTGCATTTGGGATGTTGTCCAATAAAATAACTTCATCTTCTAATTTTTCATTTAAAATGAATCTAGAAACTCTGTTTCCATCATCATGAGTATAATAGAGATAAATGAAATTATTATCTTCAAATTCAGGGTCTACTGCAATCCCCAATAATCCAGATTCACTTACCTCACTAACATCAATAGTTCCAACAACATTTGCTTTTCCATTTTTTAGAATACTTACTCTTCCTGACCTTTCTGTGAATATCAGCCTATCATCCGGAAGAAAATCAATTGCCCATGGAGTATCTAAGTTTTCTGCTAATATTTTTATTTCAATTTTCGCCTTTTCTATCTGGATATCATCAATAGACTTATTTGACTGATAAGCAAAAAAAGTTAAAATGATAACTAAAAATACAACTGATGCTATTATTCCCTTGACCATTTTAAACTATTTTTAATTTTTTAAAAAAATGATGCCATACTGGCTCTAATTTCAGTTTTTTTATTTGTTCTTTTGAATACCATCCTATTGATTTTGTCTCTCTATGATTTTCTTTTATTTCTCCAAAAGCATCTGCCTCAAACACGTACCAGTAATGAATATTAATTCCGTGATGGCATTTGTTTTCATGGACTTCTTCCTCTAAAACCTGCTTATAGCTCAATATTTTTAATCCAGATTCCTCTTCAACTTCCCTCTTTACTGCTTCTATTTCTGTTTCTTCCTCATCAATATGACCTGCTAGTGAAGCAAAGCCAAAAGGCTCATGAACTCTGTCAATCAGAAGATACTTGTCATCTTTTTTTATTATAGCTCCAACTGAGGAATGCATGGGCTTTCCTTTTCTTGAGGTACTTAGTTTTGGAGTTGCCATGATTAGGAACGCCGCGACTGAGATTTGAACTCAGATATCCGTTAGGAAACAGGATTAGCAATCCTGCGCAATACCAGGTTATGCGATCGCGGCTTAATGAAAAATAGATGCTAAAGTTCTTTTAAAGGTTTCTGTAATATTTTTAAGGTGTATAGAAAGGTTTTTAAAGAAAATTCTGGGTTTTTAATGTTATAGCGAGGTGGGGCAGAATCACATTAGTGATGCCTAATCAGGAGTGCCCGTAAACTTAAATCCAATATAGGATTTTAGACGGAGGGCTCATAACCTTAAGGTCGGAGGTTCAAATCCTTCTCCCGCTATACTTTACTTTTCTAAAATCTCTTTAAATTCTTTTAATGTTAGTAATTTTATTTTTTTATCTAAAAACTTAGCATATTTTTCCTTATAAGCCCTATTTGCAGTAACTACATAAAATCTGCAGTCTGGAAAATTTTTATTTAAAAACCCCCATTTAATTTCAAGACTTCTTGCTTTTTCTTCGAATTTATCCCAGCAAGTTACCTCTATGAAGTATTTTTCATTATTTAATTTGAAGTAAAAATCGAAACTAAAAAATCCATTTAGAGCTTCAGATTTTGTTATTTTTTCATAAGTATAGTCTATATTTTTTGATTCTAAAATTTTGGCTGAATCCATTTCAAGTTTATTGTACATTAATTCTTCATTAGGTCCTCTAATTTTCCTACCAGTATTTTTTAATCCTTTTATAGACCACCATTTACGTTTTTTTAAATTCTCTGGAGAGAATGCTCCTAGTTTATTTCTAAAACTTTTCTTACCCCCTTTAGCACAATTAGAAACCCATTTTCTCCTAAAAGAATTATCAGATAACAATAACTCTTTTGCCCTTTCCTGCCCTTTTATAGAAGCCTTTTTTGATTTCAGTAACCATTCTTGTTTGAACTTAAGCTCTTTTAGCTTTTTATGAAGTCCATCCCTTCTAATCTTAGATATTCTTTCAAAAAATTTTCTATCATTTTTAGCTCTCTGATTTATTTTGTTTGCTCCTATCCTCCTAGAAACTTTAAGATACTCATTCTTTCCAAGTTTAGAAATTAGATAAGTTTTCACATGTTTTATGTCTGTTGACCATTCCTTAGCTATTTCAGATGTTGATTTTAGGTCTTCTTGAAAAGCTTTTATCATAGAACTTTATAGTAATCTATCCTTTATATACCTCATGCATACAAGACGCGTAGACACGTAAATCATATAAACTATTAAATTGCTTTAAGCGGGTGGTTAAAGTTCTAGGCGTTGATGAGGCTGGCAGAGGCCCAGTAATAGGAAGTTTGTTCATAGTTGGCAGTATGTTTAAAGAAGAAGACATAGAAAAGCTGAAAAAATTAGGCGTTAAGGATTCTAAATTGTTAACTCATAAAAAAAGAGAAGAATTAAGAAAAAAAATAGAGAAAATAGCTGTAAAATACAAAATAATCCAGATTAAACCACAAGAGATTGATGAAGCTGTAGAATCAGAAGATCATATGAACTTAAACTGGTTGGAAGCTCATAAAACAGCTGAGATACTCAATGAGCTAAAGCCTGATAAAGCAATAATAGACTGCCCAAGCCCAAATATAGAAAAATACAAAGGGTATTTAAAAAAATTATTAGATAATCAGGATATTGTCTTAATTGTTGAGCACAAAGCTGATTTAAATTTTTTTCCATGCGCTGCTAGCTCAATAATAGCAAAATGCGCAAGAGAGGATGAAATGGATAAAATAAAGAAAAAATACGGAAATACAGGCCCTGGATATATGTCTAATGAAATAACTCAAAGGTTTCTTGAAGAAAACTGGGATAAATATCCTGAAATATTCAGAAAGTCATGGGTAAGCTGGAAAAACCATAAGAATAAAAAATCGCAAAAAAATTTAGAGGATTTTGAAAATTAAAAAGGAAAAAATAGAGAAGTTTGTAAACAAAGCAATACCTTATGTCTTAATATTTTTAGCTGTATTAATCATATTAGAGAACCCTTTTTGGACTTTGGTTCATCTGGAAAATTATGAGCCATATGTAACAATTCTGGATTTTATCATAATTGGATTTTTTGTTGTTGAGCTGTATTTTAAATGGATTAGAACCAAAAACCTAAAGAAATTTGTAAAGCTTTACTGGATTGAGATTTTAGCTGTATTCCCTATATATTTAATTAGCAGGGTTTTTATTCTAACATCAGAAATATTAAGAACTGGAGAAGAAGTGCAAAAAGTCCTGCATGAAGCTATATTATTCAGGGAAACAAGACTAATTGAAGAAGGAAGGATACTAACAAGAGCTGAAAGAGTTATCAGAGAAGCAAAGCCTTTGCTAAGGGGATTTAGGTCTGGAACAAGGCTTTTAAGGTTATTAATTTGGAGGTTTAAAGTAGCTCATTTTCATTTAATAAAGCATAGCTTAAAATAATATTTTGCAGGTAAAGCTTATAAATGAAAAATCCTTAATCAGAGGGTAAATATGACAGTGATCCAAAAAATAAGGATGAAGGGTTTTAAGAGCTTTGCAAGACCATTAGAACTGCCTTTTGGCAATGGTTTTAATAT
>JAGVZH010000047.1 GCA_018302745.1 Candidatus Woesearchaeota archaeon | reverse complement strand
ATGATAACTACTAATACCAAATTTATCATCTAACTTTTTAACCAAATGTCCTTCTTCATGGAAATATATTTTACAACCTTTTAATACTCTAATATTAGTATCATTATGATGCCAACAAAGTGCTTTCCTTAATATTACTGAAATATTTACTGATTGAATAGGTGATAATAAAATATAGTCATCTGCATCATCGTAAATAAGTTTCCCTGAATATGTAATAATTTTATTTATTTTTAATGTCCCAAGATTATTTTTGTTTGATTTATTACTCATATGTAATTTCCTTCTTTCTATTTTATTTATTTTTTATTATTTTGTATTTTATTTAACTATAAAATTAACTAACCAATATATGTATAATATTATATTTAAAGGAGTGAGAAATTAAATGGATTTTAAAGAAGAGATTATAGGGCGTTTGATTACAATAGAAACAATGATCAAAAATAAAAATAAGAATGCTTGCATAGATCAAATAGAAAAGATTGCTTATATTAAAATTCCAAAAGATTCAACTGATTTTATCAAGAAATTAAGATCAGACATATCAAGACTTATTAATATTATAGAAGAAAAAGATGAAGATAAATTTTTTGAGAAATTGTCTAAAGAGGCTAGATCACTGCTCGCTCTTTTAGAAAAAATGGGGTTACGCCTTTAATATTAAATGGATTTTATCCTAAAGAGTAATCTTTACTTACTATTTACTTAGCGGTAAGAAATAAAAGTATAATGGAGAGTTTATTCAAGCAATTCTACAATGAACAGCAAACTATTTATACTATAACTTATATTTAACAAAAAGGGTGATTTATTCTTAAAAAATGAAGTTTGCACACTTATCAGATATCCATATTGGAGGCTGGAGAGAAGAGCAGCTAAAGCAGTTAAATTTGCAAAGTTTTAAGCTTGCTATAGACAAATGCATCCAAAACAGGGTAGCTTTCATACTGATTTCAGGGGATTTATTTGATACAGCATTGCCTCCGATTGAATTTATAAGGGAAGTTTCTGAAAAACTTAAGGAAGCAAAAGAGCAGAATATTGATATTTATGTAATACCAGGATCTCATGATTTTTCTCCCTCAAACAAGACAATGATTGATGTATTGGAGAAAACAGGATTAATAGACAATGTATGCAAGTTTGAAAATGATACTTTAAAATTCACTCATGACAAGACGGGAGCAAAGATAACAGGGTTGTTTGGAAAAAGAGGAGGATTAGAGAAGTTTGATTATGAAAGATTAAACAAAATACCGTTAAAGCCAAAAGACCTAGAGTTAGTGGAAGGATGCTCTATAAAAGACCTGCCAAAAAACTTTAATTACTATGCTGGAGGTCATCCTCATTTTGTCTATGCAAAAGAATTTAAGGATTACGGATTAATTACCTATCCAGGGGCATTATTCCCGAATAATTTTAAGGAAGTAGAAAAATTCAACCATGGCGGATTTTATATTCTTGATTACTCAAATGGAAATTTAACTCATGAATGGATAGATGTTAAGATAAAGAATGTCTTGTCATTCCACATAGATGTTAATAAAAATTCTTTAAATCAGATTGAAAAAGAATTGGAAAAAATTGAGAGCGAAAACATTGAAGACAAAATAATAACAATAAGAATTTCTGGAACTCTGGAAAATGGAAAAATATCAGATATAAAATTGAGGGAATTGACAGAAAGATTAATGGAAAAAGGAGCTTACTGCGTTTTAAAAAATACAGCAAAATTAACGACAAAAGAGTTTGAGGAGTTAAACATTGATTCAGGTAATGTTGATGATATTGAGGATAAAATAATCAATGAGCATAAAGGGCAGATAAAAATTCCTCTTGATGAAGAAAAAACAACGCATTCTTTGATGAGGCTATTAGCTCAGGAAAAAATGGAAGGAGAAAAAACATTTGAGTTTGAGCAGAAATTGGTAAAGTCTGTAATTAAGGAATTAAAATTAGAGGACAGCTGGAAATGATACTTAAAAATTTAAAATTAGAGAACATAAGGTCTTACACAAATCAAGAGATTAACTTTCCTTTAAGCTCAACTTTGCTGTCAGGGGATATCGGAGCTGGAAAATCTTCTATTTTACTGGCTATTGACTTTGCTTTGTTTGGGCTTCAAAAAAGCTCTTTGTCTGGAAACGCTTTATTGAGAAATGGAAAGCAGAAAGGCTCTGTTGAATTGAATTTTTTGGTTGAAAACAAGGATATTATAATAAAAAGGACATTGAAAAGGACTTCTACTGGAGTTAACCAGGACTCAGGCCATGTGATTATAAACAATGATAAAAAAGAAATGACAGCAGTTGAATTAAAGCAGTTTATACTTGAAGTATTAAACTACCCCCAGGATCTTTTAACAAAATCAAAGTCCTTAATTTACAGGTATACTGTCTACACCCCCCAGGATGAGATGAAAAACATTCTTCTTGGAGACAAGGACAATAGGTTAGACACATTAAGGAGAGTTTTTGGAATTGACAAATACAAGAGAATAGCAGAAAATTCCAGCTTGTTTGTAAAAGCTTTAAGGGAAAAAAGAAGAGAATTTGCAGGGATGATTGCAGATTTGGAAGGCAAAAAAGAGGAAAAGCAAAGAAAAAAGGAAAGCCTTAAGGAAGTTACTCATAAAATTAAAGAAGTTGAAAAGCCAATAAATGAATTGACAAAAGACATTGAGAGAAAATTATCAGATATTAAAAAAATAGAGGATAAGATAAAGGAATTTAATGAGTTAAACAAACAATTAAGCCTGCTTGATCTTAATACAAAGAATAAATTTGAAAGAATAAAAGAAATAGATGGAAATTTAAGCTTACTGGACAAAAAAATCAAAGATATTGAGGAAGAATTAAAAAAATACAAACAGGATATTTCTAAGGTTGATCTGGAAAAGCTGATTGCCCATAAAGAAATGGAAATAAGATTTTTTGAGGATACTAATCAGAGATTATCAAATAATATCAGGGAGTTTGAAGTTAAAATTGATTCTTCAACAAACATAAAAAATAAGGTAAAGGACCTAAACCAGTGTCCTGTATGTTTGCAGGATGTTTCTGCTGATTATAAGAATAACATTCTGAAGGAGGAAAATTCTAAAGTAAAGGATTTGGAAGAGTCCCTTCATATTCACATAAAGCAGAAAAAGGAAGTAAATGAAAATCTAAAGGAAGCAAAGGAGTCTTTGGAAAATTTAAAGGAAAAAGACAGGAAGTTTGACATCATTAAAATAAGGCTGGATTCTATAAAAGAAAGCTCTGAAAGAATAGATGATATCCTTCAGGTAAAGGAAAAAGAAAATGATGAGATTAAAAAATTAGATGATAGGAAAGGAATTTTACTGGAAAGAATAAATAATCTTAAGGATATTGAAAATGAGTTTTCACTTCAAAAAAGAGAATTAGACAATATCCAGCTAAAATTAAAGGAAAAAGAGATTGAGCTTGCTGCCTTAAGGCAGGATGTTAAAAACACAGAAAATATAATGCTGTCTTTGGATAGGGAAATAGAAACTAAATTAAAAATAAAAGATTATCTGATTCATTACGGAAATATCCAGGAATGGCTGGAAAAATACTTTGATAATATCATTAATGTGATGGAAAAGAAGATAATGCTGAAAGTCCATCATGACTTTGATTCTTTATTTGAAAAATGGTTTACATCTTTAGTTGATACAGAGGAATTGAAGATAAAATTAGATGATGAATTTACCCCCATCATTGAGCAGGCAGGCCATGAAATAGACTATAATTTTCTTTCAGGAGGGGAAAAAACAGCAGCTGCTTTAGCTTACAGATTAGCCTTAAACCAGGTTATTAACAATTTAATCTCGACAATAAAAACAAAAGACCTAATAATACTGGATGAGCCTACAGACGGATTTTCAGAGGCACAATTAGACAGACTAAGAAATGTTCTGGATGAATTAAACACAAAGCAGACTATAATAGTAAGCCATGAGTCAAAGATAGAAAGCTTTGTAGATAATGTTATAAAGCTTAACAAAATAGGACATATCAGCAGGATTTCATGAGGTAAATATGCATCCATTTGACTGTCAGCATTGGTATAAGGAAAAAAGGGACGGCCCTTTAGAGGATTATTTAAAGCATAACGATGGCTTTTACTCCTTTCCCTTATTTAAAGGAATATCTTTTTATGGTGTTTTATGGGATAGAGGATACCTTAAGCCTTACATGAGCTTCATCAGGCTAATGTTTAATACTGGAATTGAAGATGAAAATTTTTTCGTTATAGACAGAAACAGCTTGCAGATTGTAAGAAACAATACAGGCAGTGTCTGTAATGTGGAGGATGCAATAAAAGACAATAAAGTCTTGTGGCAGCCGCATAGCCTCTCAAAAAACCCAAAAAAAAGAAAAGTTAGAAAATGAAAAAGCTAATCGTAAGGGAAGAATCTGTCAGAAATGTCTTTTATGAATTGCTTCCTCAATATAATGAGTTTATCTTAAATCCACCTTCTTTGTACAGGGATGGAAACGATAGAATCATAGATGACATTAGCAGCATGCTAAACTATCTTATGAACTTCTCTTCTGAAGAGCAGGCAGAATCTGTCCTGAGAAGATTTACTGATGAGGCAGGCCTTAACGGAAATGTAAAAGATATTTTTATTGGATTTAGAAACAGTCCAAAGAGGAAGTTTGCAGGGGGAAAATACTCAGCAGGAATAATAAGTGATTATGGGGAATCGGTTTCAATGGATATTGAACTTAATGAAAAGCAAATAAAGAAATATCTTCTTGATTATGTGAAAGATGAAGAATCTGGATTAATAATAGTAGATGACAAAGTCGGAAAGATTTTAAGACGTTTTAGGAAAAGTTTTATGGAATAACATGCTAAAAGCAACAATAATGGATCATGTAAATATGACTGTTAAAAGTATCAATAAAACTATAAAATTCTACAAGGATTTATTCGGTTTTGAAGTAAAAAAGATGAAGATGACTATAAAATAATTGGGAATGATAATATAAAATTGTGCATTTATGAAGACCCTGAGATTGGAGAAAGGAAGTGGATTAATCATTTTGGATTTTATATTGAAAACTTTGATGAAATTGTTGAAAACTGCAGAAAATTAAATGTTCCAATACTTTATGGCGGAGAAGTTAACTGGGAAAAATCAAAATCAGTCTACATTAAAGATCCAAATGGTTATATTATAGAATTGAGCAGTATAAAAGGCGGAAGTTTGTAGAGAAGTCTGATATTTTTTAATCAATTAAATTATTTTGAGACTTCATATTCTTTAAACCAAGGCGGATTTTTAATTTGCTCCCACCATTTTCGAACATAAAATGCCAAATCCCAGCCGTCAAAAGAAAATTCAATTTTGTCATTAGGCTCTGAATGTCCTGGGCAAAGATTGATATCTTCATACCTTAATCTTTCTTCCTTATCCATTTCTTTTAGTCTTTCCTTAGTACAGCCTTTTTTTTTACTAAGAGGAGCAAAATCCTCATTTCCAGGACAATAAACTGTTTTAGTTTCTGGTCTTAAATTTAATCTGTTTATGATAGTTTCAAAGGATAAAATCCTGCCTTTCTCAGATAATATAGCATAGCATGGCTCAATTATTTCTGCCGTAGGCTCTTCTAATTCATATTGTTCAATTATTTCTCTGTCTTTATCAGACCACTCACTCTCATTTTGAGGAAGATCATTATATGGATCTCTTTCGAAAAAATGAAATGTACCACCACTACTTATTTGTTCAATAAAACTTGGTCTTAAATATCTCTTATCCATGTGACTGCATCTAATCCTTCCACCCAGATCACTTATCCTTTCTTTATGATTTTTATTTACTGGGCAAAATTCATGATTTATATGAGGGAGATTAAATCTTTTATATAAATCTTCAATTTTTCTTTCATGCCATAAACTCTCAAAATTATCATTATTCTGATTCATCCAATTATGAATAAAAGAAATCATTCTTTTTTTACTCATCTCATACATTACTGTTGTTTGACTTCCCCATCTAGCACTATCCAAGCATGCTCCTAAATAAAGCCCTTTCATGTTTCCTTCTCTTCTTAGAAATATTTCCTGTTGCTTTGGCAATCTTTTCTCTTTATCAAGAAAAGGTTCTTTTTTCTGAAAAGCTCTGATAAATGCGTAAGGAATTCCCATCTAGTCATTTAATGTAGAAGGATTTATAAGTTTTATGCCACCAAAATCTATTTAAAACAGGAATTATTACAGAATACACATGAAAAAGAGGCTATTTATACTTTTAATATTGACTTTAGTATTGGCTGTTTCTGTTAATGCCAAAGGTTTACAAGTTTCCTCTGCTTTATTGACTGAAAATGTCCAGCCTGGAGGAAAAGTCTCTTATTTGCTAAATTTAAGTAATACAGATGAAAAAGCGCATGACCTCACATTCTCTCTTGATTTACTTCCTGCCAATATTGTAGGTTTATCAACATTTGACCCAAGCAGAATTCCGTTAAGGATAAATGCAAAGGCAACAAGGCAATTGATAGTAAACATATTTTTGTCAGAGCTTATCCCTCCAAACACAAATTATGCAACTAACTTGAGGATTAAGTCATTAGACAAGGAAATTGACCAGAAGCATACTTTAACATTAAGGGCAATCCCCTTCAAGGAATTACTGCAAATTTCTTTCATAAAAGACAAGGAAATCTCTCCTGGAAAAGAAAACAATTTTTTGGTTTCAATTAAAAATAAAGGCAGTGAATTCATAGAAAATGCAGAGTTAAAATTAACAAGTGACGCTTTTGTCCATAAACAGTTAATTAATTTGCAGCCTTTAAAGACAAGGGATTTTCCAATAACAATTAACTTAGATCCTGGTGTAAATCCTTCTGTATACTCTCTGGATTTGGAAGTTTTT
>JAGVZH010000046.1 GCA_018302745.1 Candidatus Woesearchaeota archaeon | reverse complement strand
ATGTCGGTTACACCTATTATTTTACTGGAGCCGACCAGTCTACCAGATTAGCCTACGTCCCCTTTAACTAAAATTTCTGTTAAAATCTATATAAACTTTACTAAGACTATTTTTACAGGCAAACCTTATAAACAAAACAGTCTTCTAAGCAAAAATGAGCGAGATTCTTTTTCCGCACCAAAAAATAAGGCCTATACAAGACAATTTAATTGAAAAAATACAGCACTCCATAAGGAATAAAAAACATCTAATAGCTCATGCTCCTACAGGAATTGGAAAAACAGCTACACTTGGGCCAATATTAGCTTATGCAATCAGGAACAACTTGACTGTTTTTTTCCTCACGCCAAGGCATACACAGCACAAGATTGCTGTAGATACTGTAAGAAATATAAAAGAAAAATATAATATCGACATAGAAACAGTTGACTTAATCGGAAAGAAGCATATGTGCGCCCAGCCAGGCGTCGATATTCTAAGCTCACATGAATTTGGAGAATATTGCAAGGATTTGGTTGAAAAAGAAAATTGCGATTACTATAATAATTTTTCAAATGATAAAGTAAGGAAAGAATTAGCAATCAGCAATTTGAAAAGATTAAACCCAAGCCATGTTGAAGAATCTATAGAAGTAAGCAAACAAGCCAAGGTATGCCCTTTTGAAATGTCCTGTTTGATGGCAAGAAAAGCTAATTTAATAATAGCAGATTACTACCATATTTTAAGCCCTACTATAAGGGATAATTTATTTAAGAAAATCAAGAAAGACCTTAATAAAAGCATAATAATTTTTGATGAAGCACATAATTTAGTTACCAGGGGGAGGGATTTGTTAACATGGACTTTGTCAACATATACTATTGATCAAGCATTAAAAGAATTAAGCCAGTTTAATTTTGAAAACTATGCAGAACAGATATCAAAGATTAAGAATATCTTAGAGTCCTTAGCTAAGGTAATGCCTTTTGATGAATTAGAAGCTAATTATGGAAAATTAGAATTTTACAAACAGATAGAGAATTATGAGCAACTGATTAATGACCTAAGCTTTGCAGCTGATGAAATAAGAGAGATTAAAAAAAGAAGCTTTGTTGGAACTATTGCAAATTTTTTATCAGCATGGCTAGGGCAAGATGAAGGCTTTGTGAGAATTTTTAAAAGAGGATTTGACAGAAGAGGAAAGCCTTTTTTATCATTATCTTACAGGTGTTTAGACCCGTCTATGCTGATGAAGCCTTTAATTGAGCAAAGCCATAGCTTAATCTGCTTCAGCGGAACTTTAACTCCGACTTTTATGTACAAGGACTTGCTTGGTTTTGATAATGTTGAAGAAGCTGAATTTGAAAGCCCTTTTCCCAAAGAGAACAGATTGGCATTAATTGTTCCTGAAACAACTACAAAATTTACAATGAGGGATGATGCTATGTTTAGAAGAACTGCTAAAATAGTGGCAGACATAAGCAACAAAATAAAGGGCAATGTTGCGATATTCTTCCCGTCTTATAAATTAAGGGATATAATAAATAATTATTTTTCCAAACAATGCGATAAAACTATTTTTTTAGAAAGGCCTAATTTAAGCAAGAAAGACAAAGAAGAGCTTATTAGTAATTTTAAAAGATACAAGGATTTTGGAGCTGTTCTGCTTGGGGCTTCTTCGGGAAGTTTTGGCGAAGGAATTGACCTTCCAGGAGATTATTTAAAAGGTGTTATAGTTGTTGGACTTCCTTTAGCAAAGCCGGATTTGGAAACGCAGGGATTAATAAAATATTATGAAAATAAATTTAACAGGGGATGGGATTATGGATATATCTATCCAGCAATTCTAAAGACTTTGCAGAATGCCGGAAGATGCATCAGGAGCGAGTCAGACAAGGGAATTATTGTTTTCTTAGATGAGAGATATGTCTGGGGCAATTATTTAAAATGCTTTCCGCCTGATTTTAATTTTATTGTCACAAAAACACCTTTGGAAAAGATTGAGAACTTTCTCAATAGCCATAAAAGCTGAATCTTTTCTGCTCGCACATCAAGCCTATAATTGCATCAGGATTTATTTTTTTAAATGCTTCATAAGATTTTATATCCTGGAAAGAAAAAATACATCTATTTTTTGGATGGCTGTGCAATGGAATTAAAGTTTCTTTTCCGCATTGCTCGGCAGAAACAGAAAAAACATCCTGATTATATATTACTGGCTTTTTTAAATCATTAATCTTGTAATCATCTCCAAATTTATTTCCAATTAAACAAACTTTAAACTCATTTTTCTGCTCTTCAAGATAAATTATCTTTAATTCTTCATAAACTTCTGAACCAAAAATTACTTTTCCGCCGCTTCTTAAGCTTACAAAAAAATCTTCTTCTAATGGATAAGAGACAAACCTGCCTTCTATTATATCCAATAAATTATTTCCAGGAACTAAATATGTTAAAACTATTAAAATGAGAAATAAAGCCATTCCAACAATGAAAATTCTTTTGACTAACTTAGATATTTTACTTTCTTCCTGATCAAATTCTTTTTCAATACCCTCTAATACCATTATTTTTTCTTTTCCATCTGGAAAGAAGAAGCTAAGTCAATAATGTATTTTCCATCCTCTAATCTATAAACTAATGGCATGCCTTTAAACAAATGAACCAAGTCAATATCATACTTTCCCGGCTTCAATATTTTAATGCTCTCTAAGTCTAAAATAACCGGATTATCATCTTTGTTGTCCAATCCAACAATATCCATAACATCTTTTTGGATCTGATCTTTTTCTTCATCAGTTAAGTCCTGTGTTGCTTTCTGAGCCTCTTTTAAACTTTCTTTTCTTATAAAGAAGAAGAACTTTGCTCCGCAAGAGCATCCTTTTAATAACTCAGGAGATCCATCTCCATGCAATATTCCGCAGCTAACACATTGGTGAGGCACTATTCCCTCCTTGATTTCTTTTTAACATCAGTAGTGAACAGCTGGATTTTGTCAGGATGTTTTTTGATTTCCTTTACAACAGTTGCCGGGCCTATTATTGTCAAACCTTCCCTATTGCCCAAAAGAAGATTTGCAATTTTTGACTTAAGCTTTTCAACAACATTTGAATCAGATTCAGGATATATTGTGCATATCTCAATGCCTTTGAAATTTGACCTGTTAATCTGCTCCATAGTTCTTTCTATCAAGGTTGATTCTTCTTCCGGAACTAGCCTTCCCTGCATCAGAACTATTTTATTTTCCTTTACAACATTTATTAATTTATTAATTCTTCTTTCAGGAGTTAAATACTGTATATCATTGTACGGAATAAATTGTAATGTCAACATCTTTTTTTCACCTCACCATGTTAAATAAGCTTTCATAAAACTCTTCCATATTCCTTCCTTTCAAAGCAGATATCCCAACAACATCATACTGGGGAAATGCTGCCTCTACCTTCTTGATGCCTGACCTTTTCTTGTCTATTTTATTTGCAACTATTACCACAGGTATTTTTCTTGCAACTAAATTCCCAACTATTGTTATGTTAACCTGTGAATAAGGATTTTCAGTCGAATCCAGAACAACTACTACTACATCCATATCATCAAGCCATTTTATAGCTTCAATAACTCCTTTTGTAGCTTCTTTTGCCCTCTTCTTTGCTTCCTTTACATTAAGCCCTTTTTTTAAGAAATCTTCATAATCTATTTTTGTAGCTATTCCAGGAGTATCAACAAGATTAAAAGTAACCTCCTTGCCTTTGCTTCTAACTGTAACTTTTTCTTTAACTTTAACTTCTCTTGTTTCATGGGGAATTTTAGAAACAGTGCTCATCTCCTCGCCAAGCCAGTCATTGCATATTCTGTTTGCCAAGGTGCTTTTTCCGCCATTCGGAGGTCCATAAAGGCCAATCTTCAAATCTTTTCTTCCTTTGAAAATCTGCAAGAACAGCCTGTCAATAAAGTCTCTTATTATTCTTATCATATATATCCTCTTTTTTATTTTATGATAAAAGGATGTTTTTAAACATTTCTATGGTGGAGTATATCAGCCCTTGATGCATGCAAGGGGTGTTAAACGCGCTACAAGATTTCCTATTCCAACTTCATGAGAAACTTTTACGACTTCATCTATATCTTTATATGATAAAGGAGCTTCTTCTGCAATGCCTTTCCACGATTTGGCTTTAAGATAAATATGTCTTTTTTCCAAATCAGCTTTAATTTGTTCTCCTCTAAATTGCTTTAATGCCTGATGCCTGCTTAAATTTCTTCCTGCACCATGAGCAGTGGATGAAAATGTTTCTTGTTCAGCTTTTTTGGTTCCAACTAAAACATAAGAAGCAGTTCCCATACTTCCCGGAATAATAATGGGCTGTCCAATATCTCTGTATACTTCAGGAACTTCCTTTCTTCCTGGACCAAATGCTCTTGTAGCTCCCTTTCTATGGATTATTAATCTCTTCTTTTTGCCATTAATTTCATATTCTTCTTCTTTTGCAATATTATGGCAGACATCATAAACTAACTTTAATTCTGATTTAGGAAAAATTTCTTTAAAGGATTTTCTTGTTTGGTATGTTATTAACTGCCTATTTGTCCAAGCAAAATTTGCTGCAGCACACATTGCTTTAAAATAATCTTCTGCAGTATTAGTTCCTACTTTTGCATAAGCAAGATCTTTGTCCGGTAAGCTGTCAATCATTTTTGGATCTTCTTTTTCCATTCTTCTTAAAAAATCAGAACATGTTTGATGGCCTAATCCCCTTGAACCAGTATGTATCATAACAACTACCTGGCCTTTATGAATAATTCCGAATTTTTTCGCTATTTTTTTGTCAAAAATTTCATTTACAGTCTGAATTTCCAGGAAATGATTTCCAGCCCCTAGAGTTCCTAGTTGATTTTTTCCTCTGTCCTTGGCTTTTTCAGAAACTTTTGAAGCATCTGCTTTTTCCAATCTTCCAAACTCTTCACAATGCTCTTTGTCTTCTTTTGTTGCATACTTATTTTTGATAGCCCAGTCTACGCCTTTATTTAAAACTTCATCAAGTTCTTCTTTTGATAATCTAAAAATTGATTTTCCTCCTACTCCAGCAGGAACATTTGCAAACAAAGAGTCTAACAAAGGATGAATCTTTTCTTCAACTTCATCATGTTCTAAATTAGTTGTTAAAAGCCTGACACCACAGTTTTGATCAAAACCAACAGCAGAAGGGCTTATAATTCCGTTTTCTGCATCAAATCCTGCAACTCCTCCAATGCTCATCCCATAACCTCTATGGGCATCTGGAAGCATAATAGACTTTCCCTGAATTCCAGGAAGTGTAGCTACATTAATTCCCTGCTCAATGCTTCCGTCCTCCTCTATTTTTTTAAGCAGTTTTTCAGAAGCATAAATCCTGACAGGAACTTTCATATTTCCATGTTTAGGCACTTCCCATTCATAATCTGAGATTTTCTTTATTTCATATTCTTTTTTTCCTTCTGCCATTTTAAATATCAAAAACAACCTGTATAATATATTTGCCTTTTTCTTTTTTTATAAACATTTCACTGTATGTTACTGCCTTAATATAAGTATGCACATCCTGATCTGAATAATTATCACCAATAAAATCTGCCGTTAATCTATACTTATCGTTTTTGTTTATTTTTAAATCCAAAACTTCTGAAAGCAAAAATCCTTTTGAATCAACATAAAACAATAACTGCTCCAGGAAATCGTAAAGCAAAGACTCTTCATTTTCAGACTCTATTTTAATTTCATGCCTTATATTCTGCTTGATTTTTGAAGTATCCACCATGACATTAAACATTCCTAA
>JAGVZH010000045.1 GCA_018302745.1 Candidatus Woesearchaeota archaeon | reverse complement strand
TTAACATTTAAAAATTGAAAAATGTTAACAAAAATAGAAGAAGGAGGTCGTAATTCCTCTACAGACTAAAGTCTGTAGGAGTTTCCTTACGACGAGAATGAAAAAGGAACAGAATAAATCAGCATTTTTAGAATATTTTGGAGATACTCCTAAACTAAGGTTTTTGGATTTTCTTATTGGGAATCATTTTTTTGACTTCAACATGACTGACATGGCTAAAGAAGCAGGTATAAGTTATAATTCTCTTAAAAGTTTTTTTAAAGAATTTTTGGATAAAGGTATAATTATTAAAACAAGAAGAGTTGGAAAATCAGACATGTACAAATTAAACATGGATAATGAGACTGCAAAAAATTTCCTGAAATTTGCATGGTTTTTGACAAAACAGGATTTAGGGATAGAAAATAAGGAAGTTATTTTGGCTTAAATGCAGATTTTAAGAACTCATCTTTTTTTGTTTTTATTTTTTATTAAAAGGTTATTGTGTATTATTGATGAAATCTTCAACATTATCTAAATTTCCCATTTTATTCTTTCAAAAAATCTTCAAGAGGGCCTAATCTTGCTAAATCAATAGCCAAATTTTCTTTATGTTTGATTTTTATTTCTTGAACTTTTGCACCATACTCCTCTCTTTTTTTATGTAAAGATAATGCTAACTCATCAATTTTTTGTTTAGGAACTTCAACAGACCTTCTTACAGTAAATCTTTTATAACTGGGCAATATCATTTCCTCTCCAGGATCTTCCCCTCTTGATAAACTAACTATAGCCCCTTCTGGAAAAAGATTGTCGGTTTCTGAAATTTTAAAACCCAAAGCATTATCTTCATCTCTAACCTCAACTAATCTATACTTTGTTGAATGAAGTTTATCAGATAGTCCAATTAAAAAATTCCTATTATCAGCCAGATATTTTCCTTTTTTAATTATCCCTCTTCCATCTGCCTTTTCTGTCCAGTATATCCTATAATTTTCTTCTGCCATTTTAATAAAGTGTTCTTTATAGTCAATACTATTTATTTGAGGTTTATAAATCTTTCTATTTGTTACTACTTAAGATAAGTAACATGCTTCCTTTAACTTCTCTTTATTTGTTCCATTGTTCCATTCTGAAGTCTTATACTTATTTTCAGCTAATTCTTGAGCCAAGCTTAACTCATCTTCTGTTAAAGAATCAAAAAAATGGTCTTTTTTGCAGAAATTTTCCTTTAAAATTTTATACAATCCATCTTTGCTGATATCAAAATGCTCTTTAACAAAGGTTATTCTGCTGTTAACATTATCCAAAGATAAATTGGTATTTAAAACATTCAGCATCTTCTCAAAATCAACATCATAGATCAAAGTTCCATGCTGCAGTAAAGCATTTTCCCTTCTAACCTGTGCATTTCCTGATATCTTTTTTCCATTAACCGCAATATCATTTGCATTGCTAATAGAAGGCTTTAAACCCAAATAAGATAAAGTATCTAAAATGGGTTTACAAATTTCCTTATAAGCTTCAACTAAATTTTTAGAATATAATGATAAAGGAGCAATAACAGAATAAGTAATCTCTTTGTTATTATCATGTAAAATAGAGCCTCCACCAGTAATTCTTCTTACATAATCAACATTAAGCTTTTTACAATTCCCAACATTAACTTTTGAAACATTCTGAAAAAAACCAAAAGATACAGAAGACGGCATCCAGTCATAAAACCTAATTACTGGGTTAGAAGAGTTCAATAAAACCTCATCTATGGCCATGTTCATATAGCCGCTATTTACACTTAAAGGAATTACCCTGAATTGCATATTTTAAAGAATCAATATCTTTATATATAGTTTGCTTTTAAAAATATTTATGGCAAATTTCAACAAGGTTCTTACAGAAGAGGAAATAAAAGAAAAACTAACTGAAGCTCCAGGATGGGCATACAAAGGAGACAGAATAGAAAAAAGATATGAGTTTAAGGACTTTAAGGAATCAATGGAATTTGTGCAGAAGATTGGAGAGATGTGCGCTTACGTAGGCCATAATCCTATTATTGGAATTAACAATAACAAAGTTGTTTTATCATTAACAACTAAAGAAGACGGCGGAGTTACAAGCAGTGACATAATGGTTGCCCAGAGAATTGACATGCTATAATCTCAAGCAAATTTATATTGTTCTTTATATTCATTAAAGCAAAATTTACATATATCCTTTAAGCTGCCTTGTCTTGAGTTATCCAAAGAGTTTATATAAACACTTCTTTTTTTTGAATGTATAGCTAAAGGCTGAAGACTTTTCATCATCAAGATCCAATTCATTAATAATCTTCCAACTCTGCCATTGCCGTCTATAAAAGGATGTATAATCTCAAATTGGGCATGAGATTGGAATGCGGTTTCAAAATCATCAATTTTTTTCAATGCTTTTTTCATCCAAAAAAATAACTGATTCATTTTTTCTTCTACAAATAAATGTGAAGTTGTGTAGGAATTTCCAACATAATTTTGATTTTTTTTGTACTTTCCAAGCGTTTCTTCTTCCTCTACGCCTTTATTGACTAACTTATGCAACTGAAAGAGATGATTTTTTGATGGGAATTCTTTATAATTGTTTTCTAAATATTTCCAGGCTTCAAACAGATTTGATGCCATATTCAGTTCTTTTTTTGTATGATTTCTTGGGACTGCATCTTTGAAAAGGAAATCGAAAGTTTCCTTAACTGTTAAAGTTGAGCCTTCTATTGCATTACTATTGGAGATAAATACACTAAGAAATTTTTCTTTTTCTTTTGAAACTTTGTCTAATTTTGACAGGTAATTGCTGTAAAAATCAGATGCTTCTTTTAGTTCATTATGGTCCTGATATGACAAACAGTCTTTAAAATCATTGAGAATCCAATCCTTTTTTTTATAAGAGAATTTCATGCATTCAAATTCTTCATTAGGGACAGGTCTTTTTGCCCCTATGTACTTGATTGTTTTTTGAATTATTTTTTTGTTTTTACGGATGGAATCAACTAAGTAGATGTATTCTTTTCCCTTTATTTTCTTTACAACTATGCTTACCATAGGCTTAGTTAACCACTACATATATATAAATATTTCGACTATATCTATTAGAATAAGCATAATTTAAACCAGAGTTAACCACTACACTATTAAAGTGCTCTGTAGAAAGTTAAATTAAAAAGTGGGTTTCACTCACCTTTGTTGCTTTGTTGAGTAAAACAAAGGAGAGGTGATTCCCATGGGTAAAGAAGTATTAAGTTATAATAAGCTTGGGCAGAGTAAAATTTTATATACTACTAATGCTACATTAATTAGCTAAACAATCTATATAATAATTACAATCATTATAATAAAAAATGGAAAAAGAAATTGTTTTAAATCAAGAAGAATTCAATAAAATGGAGAAGAGAATTCTAAAACATGTTAAAGACACTTCAGTATCATTCTTAGAAACTATAAAATTTCATATGCTTTATGGAACCAAGGTTACACCAAAACAAAATAAAACCACTATAAAATCTCTTAAAGATTTTAGAACTAAAAATTGGGACAGTAAAGTAAGTAGAAATGAAGCATATAAAAAATATTTAAAGCACTATTAATATTTTTTCTTTAATCTTTTTGCATCTTCTTTTTCAATATCCTCTTTTGGCATAGGAAAGATATTCATCCCCAATTCTTCACAAGTTTTCAAGAATCCATTATCTCCAGAATGCGCGAAGTTAACTTTATTTCTTAAAAACCCAGCAATAATAATTACATCAAAGTATTTAGATAATATTCTTTATAAAACTTTTTCTTCCTTATTAAATTCTATTTATTTTAATCGCATTACATTATATCTCTTGGAACCCACTAAAGAAAAGGCTTAAATATTCTCTTTTACACCAATAATTTAGGGTGTTTAGAGTTGAACAATAAAAAATTAGGCATTATCTTAATATCAGCTTCTGTTTTATTAGGTGTTTTTCTGCTTGGCTCTATGTCAAATTTATCGGCAAAGGGAAATGAACTAGGGTGCTATAATAATGCTGAATGTAATCAGGTTGCCGGAGCTTTGGGAACATCTCATTTTATAATTGGGATTTTAGCAGCATTATTCAGTCTTGGAATTTATATGTTTGTTTTCAATAAAAGCGAGGAAGCTATTTTAAAGAGATTAGAGGATAAAAATAAAGAGGAAATAGAATTAGACAAGTTTAACTCAGTCCTTAAGATTCTAGATGAAAATGAGCAGAAAGTATTAAAGGCGGTAAGTGAAAAAGAAGGAATATCACAAAGCAATTTAAGATTCAGGACTAATTTATCAAAAGCAAAAATCAGCCAGATAGTAACTAATTTTGAGAAAAAAGGCATTGTAAAAAGAGAGTCACAGGGAAAAACCTATGCTATTTATCTTGCAAAAAGTTTTTAAATTTTAAAGCCTATTTCTGCCTCTGTGAACGGTAATAAACTTAATTCAAACTTCTTTAGTAAAATAAGAATGTTTTTAAACAAAGTTTTCAAGACAATGTATATATAGTTACAAATATGAATAAAAACTATTAAAATTTAAATTAAGGAGGATTAAAATGGATATTCATCCAAAAAAAGAAGAAACATATACTTTAACAAAAACTACAGTCTGGAAAGGGCTTTCTGGAGGATTGTTGATTTTGCTTGTAATATCTTTGTTTACAGGAGGATTTGGATTGGGCAAAGACTCTGCACAGCCTACAATATTGCCAACCCAACCTACTCAGGAAAGAGAGCAGGCTCAGCAAGTATTAAGCAAAGTTAATTTAGAAGGTGCTGCTGTTAAAGGTGATGAAGATGCTGAAGTTATAATAGTAGAGTATTCAGACTTCCAATGCCCTTTCTGCGGAAGATTCTATTCAAGCACTCTGCCAGAGGTAGAAAAGAACTTTGTTGACACTGGAAAAGTAAGGTTTGCTTACAAACATTTCCCATTGCCATTCCATACAGAAGCTGATGAGGCTGCTGAATCTTCAGAATGCGCTAAGGAACAAAAGAAGTTCTGGGAGATGCATGACTGGATATTTACAAATTCAGCATTGTGGATTGGAAAGAGCGGAGATTCATTAAAGCAGGTATTTGTTGATGGAGCATCATCTGTTGGACTTGATGCAAGTAAATTTGAATCTTGCTATGATTCTGGAAAGTATAGAAGCATAGTACAGCAACATGCTGCAGAAGGAAATAAAGATGGTGTAAGTGGAACTCCGACTTTCTTAATTGGAAATGAAGAAGATGGATATACCCAGGTTGTTGGAGCACAGCCATACAGTGTTTTGGAGCAGGTTATTAACGCTGCTCTTTAATTTTTTATTTTTTATTTTAATATGGAAAAGATAAAGATAAGTAAAAAGATAGTAAAAATTGGCGCTGTCATCTCTGTATTTTTGATAGTGATAATTTTTTTCTTTATTTATTCATCAAAAGATAACCAAAGTAATGGTCAGTTTGAGGCAGGCAGTGCTGAAAAGTTCGCTGTTTTAAGTAGTGCAGGAACAAGCTTATGCAGCGGTCCAAGTTTCATAGATGCAAAAGAAAATACCGATAGGCTCCAAGGTTCTTGTTGCTCAAAAATGAATTTTCATAGATATGAAGAGCAGGTTGAAGGCTTAAAGAAATTTAAGGATATAGACAAAATACCATCTGATCCTTATGACATTCCTGTAGTATTAGCGAGAGAGCTGCTTGATTATCAAAAGAATATTGTATTAACACAAGAACAGCAGAATATTTATGATAATGCAGTAAAGTTGTCGCATGAAGGAGGACCATGCTGCTGCAAGTGCTGGAGATGGTATGCA
>JAGVZH010000044.1 GCA_018302745.1 Candidatus Woesearchaeota archaeon | reverse complement strand
TATATTTTTTAGCCTGTTTACATATACTTTATAACCTGGCCAGTACAATTGTCTGTTAATAAAAATATCAGTAATTAACCAAGGTTCGTCAATAAGTTCCACATTATTTTGTGAGTTAAAATAGTTTAAACCATCAAGAAAATATAAACAATTATTCAAGGCTTTTTCACGAGGAGATCTGTCTAAATAAGGATAAATAAGTCCAATGGTATTCAACAAAGGAGCTGTTGTATATGGGTCTGGACCGCCACAATTAACTCCTCTAAAAATTCCGCCATTCATATTTAAAACTTTTTCGATATATTTAGGCAATTCTTTTACTGCACGTTCTGGCTCATTCTGTGCAAGCTCTAAAAAAACCTCAAGGCCTTTTTCTTTTATATATGCTCTTGCAAGGCGTATATGATTTACAATATCTCTTGCATCTAATTCCATAATCAGTCTAACATTCTTTATTTTATAAATGTTGTTTACCACCAAATCAGACGATTTTTCCCAATAAAACAACAATGTTTAAATAATTACAACTTATCCAAATTCTAATGGAAAACGTTCAATCTTCATCAGATATAATTTATGACATTTTAATGCAGAAAGATGAGCTTACCTGGCAGACTTTGATTCAGGATTTGGTAAAATCAGAGCAGATGAACCCTTGGGACATTGACCTTTCATTATTGTCCAAAAAATATCTGGAAGCTGTTAAAAAACTTAAAGATCACAATTTCTTTATCTCTGGAAAGGTAATATTGGCTTCTTCCATATTATTGAGGATGAAGGCAAATAAATTACTTTTAGAAGACATTGCCAATTTGGATTCACAGTTATTTCAGCAGGATGTTGAATCTTTGGATGATTTTGAAGACATTAAATTATCAGACATAAATCCGGATGAAGTTACAATTATTCCAAGACTGCCTCAGCCTAGAAAGAAAAAAGTTTCAATGCAGGATTTGATTAACGCATTAAACAAGGCTTTGGAAGTTAAGAATAGAAGAGTCATAAGACATCAAAGATACAATGAAGTTCCTTACATGGAGATACCGGAAAAAAAATTTGATATAACTAAAAGAATCAAGGATATTTATGACCAAGTTTTGAATTTCTTCAAAAAAACAATGGGCAAAGAAAATTTAACTTTCACAAAATTAGTTCCAAGTGAAAAAAAAGAAGACAAAATATACACTTTTATCCCATTGTTGCATTTGGACAATCAGGAAAAAGTTAACTTAATGCAGAAAGAGCATTTTGGGGAAATTGAAATAGAGATATTAGATAATAAAAAACTTTAAATAGAAGAAAAAGTGAATTTTATATAATGACTAAGCATAAAAGACCAACTCAAGGCATTGCTATTGCAGCATTATTGCTTAATATTTTAGTTTTTCCTGGTTTAGGGACAATAATTGGCGGCAGAACTACAGAAGGGATTTACCAAATAGTTCTTTTCATTGCAGGAATCGCATTATCTTTCATCTTGGTAGGAATTCCGATTGTAATTGGTGTATGGATATGGGCTTTGGTTTCTGGCATTCAATTAATTAAAGAGGCAGAAGCATAATGGCTAATAACAAAAGTTATGTAGTTGCTATATTGCTTAGTCTATTTCTAGGTGGTCTGGGAATTGACAGATTCTACTTAGGTTATATTGGAACCGGAGTTTTAAAATTACTAACACTTGGGGGTTTAGGTATCTGGGCGCTAATAGATTTGATATTGATAATAACAAAGACTTTAAAGCCAAAGAGCGGTAAGTATATTTGATGGCAAAAAAAGACCACACAAAAACCCCTTACATACTTCTAGTTGTAGGAGGTATTATTTCTGCTTTATTTAATATGTTTGGCTTAGCAAGCTCAATAGTGACAAGGCAATTATTAATCAAAATTGCTGGATCAACATCATCTGAATTAAATTCATTAGCTCAGGAATCAGGCTTGACTCAAGACATGCTGATTCAATTAACAATAATCCCTAATAGTTTTTTTACAAGGATTATGATACTATCAATTGTTGGGATAGCACTAAGCGGAGTATTGATTTTTTTAGGTGTTAAATTAAAGGAAAAACTGCAAAAAAATTATTCTAACTGGGCTTTTGGAATATCAATTTTATTGTTATTTGGATATGGTTTTATAGGGGCAGTTTTAGGATTAATTGGCTCTATACTAGCTTTAGTAAAAACCAAATCATAAATTTTCAACAACCTTGTCTAATTTAACTTTCTTTTCCTCTCCAGATTCCATGTTTCTGATAGTAACTTCATTATTGGCAAGATCTTTATTGCCTATGATTATAACTTTTTTTATGCCCAAAGCGTTGCAATATCTTAGATTACTGCTGATTCCCCTGCCATTGTAATCAACATCAACCTTAAAATTATTTTTCCTTAATTCACCAACGATTTTTAAACTTTCTTCTATAGTTTTAATAGGGATTACATAAATATCTGCCAAACTTTTCTTTTTCTTTTCTTCTTTTAACTTTAAAACATCAGTTATAACATCCAATCCAAAACTTACTCCCAAAGCAGGATAATCTCCTTTTCCCAGAAATTTTCCGATTATTTCATCATATCTTCCTCCGGCAGCCAAAGAACTTTTAATCTCTCTTTTTTTAAGATAAACTTCAAAAATTGTTCCAGTATAATAGCTTAAACCTCTGGCCATGCTAGGGCTTAAAATAACATTGTTATCATCTATGTATTTGAAAATCTCTTCAATTTCTCTTAATCCTTCATTATCTTTTAATTTTTCTTTTAATTCACCAATAATTTCTTTATTTTTAAAAGCGCTGACATAAACTTCTTTCAGCAATTTCTTAATCTTCAGATCATCAATGCCTTTTTCCTTTAATTCATCGATAATCTTTTTATTCTCTAACTTTTCAACCTTGTCTAAAGTTAACATTACTGTATCTCTTTTGTCTTTTTGAATCCCAACATAATCTAATATTCCATCCAAAATCTTTCTGTTATTAATTTTGATTACAACCTCTAATTTTAATTCTCTAAAAGCTTCCTGTATTAGCTTGATCATCTCAACCTCAAACAAAACAGATTTTGCACCGACAACATCAACATCACACTGCCAAAATTCCCTATACCTTCCTAATTTTATTGGGCCATCTCTAAACACTATGCCCATCCTATAAGCTTTAAAAGGCATATTTAAAGTAGGATTCATTCCAACATATCTGGAGAAAGGAATGGTCAAATCATATCTCAATCCCAAATCTCTGTTACCCTGATCTTTTAACTTAAAAATCTCTTTAACTATTTCCTCTCCGCCGCCATATTTCATAGTCAAAGTATCCAGCCTTTCTAATACTGGAGTTTCAATAGGATTAAAGCCATATTTCTCAAACACCTTCCTCAAAATATCTGAAATTTCCTGCCTAATAATTTTATCTTCAACATTAAAATCTCTTGTGCCTTTAGCTCTTTCTAATTTCATTTTAAACTCCTAAAAAATAAAGGGCGACTAGGGAGAATTGAACTCCCTTCTCCCGCTCCACAGGCGGAGGTAATAACCAGTATACTATAGTCGCCATTCTGACATTTAAAACTTAAAGAGCTGCAACTATTAAAATCTTTAGAATCCGTAATGAATAAAATCATCTCTTGACATTGTAATAAAAAGAAAAATCCGATGTTTATAAAGCTATTCCTTTCCGCTGTTAATCCATTCCCTCATAAATTCAACAAATTCATTAGTCTTGGAATAAAAGCTTTTTAGCATTTCAACATTTATCTCAGTATAATTGTCCTTATCATCAACAAGAAGCATAGCAACATTTTTCCTGTATTCATCCTTCTTCCCATAGCTTGAATTTTTTATTCTTCTGAGTAAATGGAAAAAATCCAGATAAGCCTTAATGTTTTTCTTTTTCTTGAATACTTTGTACAATAAATCAGCCCTTTCCTTTGGAGTCTTAGGCACTTCTCTAATCTTTTTCTTGCTTTTCTTATATTCCAATCCTTCTGCTATTAGAATATCGCAAGCTTCAAGCAGCCTCAAAATTGTATTCCTGATTACATCAACTGTTTTTGTATACTTCAAGCTTACATTTATCAGATGATCAGCTCTTTTCAAAGATTCCAAAACAACGTCTTCATTCTCATTCATTTTTTTCCAATAATCCTGTTTGTCTGCTCAATAAATGGCTTTGACTTATGGATAAAATCTTTTACCTTTGCCAGATTCAAAGTTTTTAGCCTGTAATTATCAGAGCATATGACAAAGCTGTCCCTTCTTCTGAATTCTACAGCGCTTTTATTATGCTCATCAAGTATTTCCTTTAAGTCCTTCAAGACCAAAAAGCCATTCCTGTCAAGCCTGTATTTTTCCAGGCAATTTTCCCTAAAAACATGCATTTTGTCTTCAAATGTGTTTCTGAAATTTGGAATTCTTTTGTACATAACCTCATAATAAAGTATAGAATCAACTGCCTTAATCAAAGCATTATACAAATTCTGGCTTATTGTAATCAATAGCTTAGGGTCATTTAGCATTGGATATGTCATGTAAGCCAGGTGATCCGCAGTATTTAATAATTGTAAAGCTTCTTTAGCTAAAACCTTGTGTTCATCCATAGATTATTAAAGAAGAGATTGTTAATAAACTTTTTTATTATAAAGTAGTACTCAAAAGGAATGTCATTCTTTTAAATGTAATATAGTTTTAGCAATATCCCCATCATTTTCTTCCAGAGCCTTCAAAGCATTTTCCCTAGAAACTCCAGTTTGCTCTACAACAGATTCTATATCTTCATCCTTAATGCTGCTTAAAAGCCTTTCTTCTATTTCTCCTGTAATTTGCAGGCTTTCCTGACCCATAACATTCACTTTCATGACTTGGGGATTATGGACAACTAGTTCCTTATCGGTGCATTTTATAACAACTTCAGAAGCCTCTATCTCTTCCTGCTTCATTCCAAGCCTTTTCATGGCTTTCTGCAAGTCTCTAGGATTCATTCCAGGTATCATTTTATGCAAAAAACATATGCAATCCAATCTCTAAGATTATAACTAAAGCTATTAAAAACACGACAAACTTTGGGCTCATTACAATCTTGCTTTGGTATTCATCAAAATATCTTACTAAACCACCCATTCCAGAAGGCATTTGTATCTTGTCTGCCATAAAAAGAAAAACCGCTAATAATTTAAAAACCTTTCTCTTTACAAAAACCATGATAAATGAGACAATTAAGGATATAAAAAGTAAAAAAGAACTAAAAAACTTGGATAATAAATTTGTAGAAGAAAAATTAAATTTTTACTTAAAAAAGCATCCTTTAGAAAACAAGCCATTCAAACAATTAAAAAGATCTAAAAAATACAGATTAATGCTCAAATCAATAAGAAAAGACTTAAGGGAAATCTATGGCGCATTCATAAAAGAAAAACCATCTTTAAACAATTTAAAAGAAGTGTTAAAAACAAAAAAATTAAATCAAACTTTGGAAGAGCATAATCAAATACTAAAAACCCATCAGTCTACAAGCGAAAGATTAAACAACTACAAAGAAATTTATAAGAATATTTTTAAGGAAATAAAACCAGAATCAATTTTAGACCTTGCATGCGGCTTAAATCCCTTGTCCTTCCCTTATATGGGCTTAGAAGATGTTTATTATATTGCATCTGAACTAAACAAGGAAGATTGTAATTTTATAAAAGATTATTTAGACTTAATAAAAGTAAAAAATAAAGTCATTCCTCTAAATCTAACAAAAGATTATGAAAAATTAAATAAGATAAAAGTAGATATAGCTTTTTTATTTAAAACTCTGGACTCGTTGGAAAAAATAAAAAGAAACATTTCAAAAGATTTGTTAAAAAATATCAACTCAAGATATATTGCAGTATCATTTGCAATAAAATCCCTATCAGGCAGAAAACCGATTAAAGAAAGAGGATGGTTTTACAGGATTTTAAGAGAATTAGATTTAAATTTTAAAACTTTTGAAACAGAAAAT
>JAGVZH010000043.1 GCA_018302745.1 Candidatus Woesearchaeota archaeon | reverse complement strand
CAGATATTATCAGAGATTTATGTTAATTCTTTAAAGAATTATTTTGTCACAAAATATTATATAGTTCCATGTTTATACTAATTCTATAAAACCTTGGAGGCAATAAAAATGAGCATAGAAAATCTTAATAAGGCAATTAAAGGATATGAAAATAAAAAGAAAGTAAGGATAAGGCTAGAAAAGGAGGAAGAACTAAAAGAACAAGAAAAAGAAACAAAATATAAAGAAAATGAGAAAAAGTTAGGAGGAGAGAAATTAGCAACATATAAGAAGATATTGGCATGGAAGGAAGACTTCATTAAGACCAAGCAATTTAAGAAACTTTTCAATAAAGACGAAGACGACATAATAATCTATTGGGGTGGTTGGGGGCACAAACAACCAAGTTATGGGGGTCATGGCTGTTGGTCTAGAATTTACCTAGAAAAGTCAGGTAGATTAAGATATTGGGCTGGATACAAATGGATGCCAACAGGACCAGACTTTTGCTTAGATCAGAAGACATTTCAGAAACTATCTTATGACTACTTAAATAAACTACAACAAGATATTAGTAAGGGAGAGATATATAAAACCATTGCCAAAGAATTAAAAGAAAGAGAAGAGTAGATTTTTATCTCTTCCCACACTACAATACCTAAAGAATGATGCTTTCAAGCCTTCTACTGATGATATTTTTCATTCAGTTCCCACTTTTGCACTTTCCTATCTACTGTTTACTTCAAAAACCCTGATTTGGCACATTGTTAGAGGGTAAATTTTGTTCAAAGCTGATTTTAAGTCTTTCTGCAGACTGCCGTTAAGCAGATTATTCAGAATTTCCCCAATATCTTTCTCTCTAAGATAATTGCCTAAAAATTCCCTGCTTTTCATTCTCAAATTTGTTTTAATAGAATTAGAAATTTTACTTCTTGCTGTTAAAAAAGTTTTAACAACAAAATCTTTATTAGATTTACTTTTGATATTAAAAGAATCCTCAACTTTGCTCTTGCCAGGCCTTATCATTCTTTTAACATAAGTTGACATGGCATAATAACTTACAAACTCAGTAAACGCTTCGTCATTCTTAACTTCATTTATCTTAAACTTAATTTTAAAATTTTGTTTTTTAGGATCATTAGTTAAGTTCATAAGATTAACATTGATTGTTTTTCCTATTAAATTGTTTAGCTCATCAGATAAGCTTTCGCCTATAAAAGAATTCTTAAACTCTTTAGAAGCGTTTATCCTGTACCATTTTTTCTTTTTCTTGATTATTGCTTTAGTTTCTGCCATTTTAACTTGCCACCAGCTTGCTCATCCTGTTTTGCAATACTTCCTTGGCATATTGCAGGAATGTTTCTTCTTTTTCCTGAGGGATAATGGCTCCTGCTGCCTGCTTATGGCCTCCAACACTATTGCCATGCCCAGTTCTGTCAACAACATCTTTTATAAACTCTCTTAAATCAAAATCATAGTCTTTATAGCCGCTTAATCTTAAGCTGACTTTTATTTCTCCATCCAAAGTATAAGCCATTGACAGCATAATAGTCCCATCTTCATAAAGGTTTGACCTTGACAGCATAGATGTCAAAGTCCCTATCATAGTGTCCCTGACATTATTTTCTGCATTTATTATGACAAAGCCGTTTTCTTCAATTATTTTCTCTGTTTTTCTATTTTTATAAAACCAATTTAGATTATTAATAATCTCTCTTTTGTATTCATCAAGCAGTTCAATAGACTTACTTTTTAAATTTTCATCTCCAATGCATGCTCCAATTCCTAAAGAGACCTTTCCAAGCCTTCCGCATGCATTAAGCAGAGTAGCAAATTCCCTTGCATCTTTCATAGGGCTTTCCTCTTTTTCATCTCTTAAAACATAAACATTACCTAAAACATCATCTGGAGTTTTTTCACTGCCCATTCTCTTCAATATAATGGCTGTAATTAATTTCTTCATTTCATCTTCATTTAAATTGACTAATTTTCTCCATTCACCATAATCATCTTTTAATTCTATACTTAAAGACTGCAGGAAATCAATTGCTCCTGATTCATCGCCGGTAACCCCTGGAATATAAGGGTCTGTGCTGTATTGTAGAACTCTATGTATCGGTCTGGTCTGGAAACCAAACATTCTCAATCCTGTTCTGACTTCTAACTTTCCAGATAGGATGGCATCTTTTAGAATTTCCTGATTTAATCCAGTAAATCCTTTCTTTTCCTGAACTTCTCCAATTGCGCCAATAACTGCCAAATGCGCCAAATCTTTATTTTTTTCATTCAAAGCTTTGCAAAAAAGATAAGTTATTCCTGCTCCGCAAATATCTTTTCCACCGTCAATTCCATACAAGCAAGGATTTAGGTGATAAATATTTTCTTTAGAATCACCTTGTAGCTCATGATGGTCCAAAATAAATATTGTCCTGTCATGCAGCAACTCATTGATATCATTTAACTGTCCTGTTCCCAAATCTGCAAAAATATAATAAGAATAATCTTCCATGCTTAACATTCTTACAGCTTCTCTGGTTAATCCTTTAAATATTGACAAAGAAAAATCAAGATTTTCTCTGGATAAAGTTTTAGTCAGTATTGAAGCGCTGGAAAGTCCATCACTGTCTAAATGGCAAATAATCCTTATCGGCTTTTTTTCTAAATTCCTCAGTTTATCAGCAGCTTCCTTTAATTTATTCAAAAATTCTTCCTCCATCTTTATCCTATAACAAGCCTTGCTTTTGAACTGTCATATTTCCATTCTTTTGGCAGCCTTCCGGTTTTTTTATAATATTTTACCAATCTGTGAATCTTGCTCTCTGTTAAAATTAATCCTCTCTTGCTTGTCTGGTCTTTTTTATGAAATTCTCTATGTTTCATAATCTTAATCTGCCTCTTGATTAAGGCTGTTAAATCCTCCGGAATCTCTCCGACTAATTTATTGTCTTCCAAAACCTTGGTTATTCTCTTATTTAATATTGGTCTGACATCAGGAATTCCATAAGAGTCCCTTAAGATTATTCCTATCTCACTAGGCATTTTTCCAGATTTTGATAGCTTTACTATAAGCAATTCAACTTCCTTAGGTTTGTATCTGACCCAAGTTAATTTTCTTGGAGCTGGTTTTTTGCTTCCAGATTTTCCCCTGCCTCTTGAATGCATTTTTGCCATTTTTGATAATATTTAGAGAACTAACTTTTTTATAAGCATAAGCAAGTTCTCACCAACCTATCTCTTGATTTTAGTTAGAATATCTATTTATAAGCTTTATCCAACTATTTTATATATTATATCATTAGATCTTACTTTTTCATTAACTTTAATTCCTATATCCTGTCCATGTTCAGCTTCTTTTAAAATCTCATGCTCAATTTGGATAGACTCTACTTTTTGACTAAAATCTGTTGTATTTCCTTTTATATGGATTGTATCTCCAACTTTTAAGCCGCCGTCTGTTAACTTTATAGCTGCAACACCTGCTTTGCTAAAATAAGAAAATACAATTCCTATTTTAATTTCTTCTGCCATGTTTTTCAGAAGTTAATAGATTATTTAAAGATTATGATATAGCCCTACCAGGATTTGAACCTAGGTCTAGAGCTCCAAAGGCTCTCGTGCTTGACCACTACACCATAGGGCTGTTAAATATTTAGTTTTAAAAGAATTTTATAAAGCTTTCTTATACCTGCCTCTTCCTTCTACCTTGCCTAATCTGACTAAGAATTCTTTATCAGGATTATAACCAGATAAAACTTCTTTAAAGCTTTCTTCAAAAATATTATGGTGCTTGCTTTCCAGTGCTTGCTTCAATAAATGAATATCAACAGCTTTATGCTCAACTAAATCAGATATGAAACCCAGTCCAAAATCAATGAAATAAATTTCATCTTTAACTAAAAAAATATTTGATGTTGTCAGATCTCCGTGAATTATCCCATTATCATGAAGTTCTTTTATGTTTTTTCCGATAAGGTTGCATACTTTTTTTAACTTGTCTTTGCTAAGTTTATTAAGATTATCCCTTAATAAATTACCTGCTATCATTTCCATAATTATTTTAGCGTCTTTTTCAGAAGAATCAATAACTTTAGGCACATTAATTATTTTAGAAGCCCTTTCTAAAAGCCTTGCTTCATTTCTAGTCCTTAATTTTCTTATTTTGTCATCAATCTCTTTTATCCTGTAATTTTTTTTTATTCTTTCCTTTATTAAAGTATTATCATCCTCAAATATAATAGCTTCAGCTCCCTTAGAAATAATTTTCATTTTATTCAGAAGTATAAAATTTTTCAGGTATTTTTTCTGTGAAATATCTGTCAAGGTGTTCCCTAATATTATTATTTGGAAAATTTTGTATAGAATGGTAAATTCTTCTTGCTTCTGGTTCAATCAAAAAAAGATTTTGGCTTGTTTCTCCATTTAATCTCTTTAAAGAAGATTTTAAAACACCAATATTATTATATAAAAGAGTGGCAATATCATTAAATCTTATAGCATTTCTAACACTTTCTTCACTCATTGATAATTCTTCTGTTAACATAATCTAAATACCTAATCCTTTAGGCAACTTACCTTTAAACTGCTTCATTATCTTATTTATATCTTTCGGTTTTCCAGCTTTGCCGCCAAATGTTTTCATGACTTTCTTTCCCATCCTGTACTGCTTTAATAATTCCCTGACTTCTTTTGAGGTAGTTCCGCTGCCTTTTGCAATTCTGTCAATCCTGCTTCTCCCAATCAAGTCAGGATTCTCCAATTCCTCTTTTGTGGAGCTGTCAATTATAAACTTCCATTTTTTCAATTTACCTTCCTGGACTTTCAATAAGTCTTTCGGCATTTCCAAGCTTCCAAATCCTGGAACCATTTCCATTATCTTTCCCAAAGGGCCCATCTTGCTCATAGCTTCCATCTGTTTGTAAAGGTCAATTAAATTAAAATCTCCTTTGATGAATTTTTCACCCATGTCTTTTGCATCTTCTTCAGTAATTGCTTCTTTGGCTTTTTCAAGCAGTGCTTTTAAATTTCCCATACCCAATAATCTAGAAACAAAACCTTCTGGATCATACAGTTCTAAATCATCTATTTTTTCTCCAACACCAATGAATTTTATTTTAGCATTAGTAATACTGCATGCTGACAAAGCTCCTCCTGCTTTGGCAGTTCCATCCATTTTAGTAATTACAACACCTGTAATTCTTGCATTTTCATGAAATGCTTCTGCTTGTTTTTGTGCAGCCTGCCCAACATCAGCGGAAATAACCAGTAAATTTTCATCTGGTTTAATGTAATCATATAAATCTTTAATTTCCTTCAGCAAGTCATCGCTTAAAGCGTCTCTTCCAGCAGTATCTATAATTAAAATATCATAATTTTGGAACTCTTTTTCATATTCTTTTAATATTTTTAATGGATTTTTTTCTTTTTGATTTATAAAACAGTCCACATTAATAGAATCGCATAGCTGTTTTAACTGCAATGGTGCTGCTGGTCTGTGAACATCTAATCCGATAGCAGCAATTTTATGCCCTCTTTTCTTGTAATAATTTGCTAATTTTCCAATCGAGGTTGTTTTGCCAGAACCATACAAACCAGTCATCATAATTTTAAATGGTTTTTTCTTCTCTATTATAATTCCTTTTTCTTCTTTGCCTAAAAAATTAACTAACTCTTCATAAACAATGTTAACAATATGTGTTTTTTTGTCAACGCCTTTCGGCTCTTTTTCCTCTAAAGCCCTTTTCTTTATTCTTTCAGTTAAATCAAAAACTAGCTTTACATTAACATCTGCTGAGAGTAATGCTCTTTGTATGTCCTTTACCAATTCATTTATTAGTTTTTTATCTATGAATATGCTTTTTGTTATATTCTTCAAAGTTTCCCTTAATTTACTGCCCAAGTTATCCATAACCTTACCTTAGAAACAAGATTTATAAAACTTAGGATTTTTAAGATATTATGGAATTTATAGGGGATTTTCATATACATGGCCCATATGCACAAGCTTGCAGTAGAAACACAACTTTAGAAAATC
>JAGVZH010000042.1 GCA_018302745.1 Candidatus Woesearchaeota archaeon | reverse complement strand
CATAGGAATAACACTAGCTGTAATTTTTTTATCAGGAGCATTAGGTTTTTTAGTTTTAATAACCTCTACTTTCCTTGGTATGATTCCAACATTCAAAAATATTGGAAAAAATCATCTAATGGGTTCCTTGCTGCTGCCGGTTATTTTGTACTTCCTGCTGTGAGCTATCTAAAAGCAAAGAAACATAATTTACTGCTATAGCCATTAAGGGTAAATTATCTTCAAGAGCTTCAACATTATGCACAACAAATCTGGTTTTATCATCCTCAAGAACAAGACCAGCATGAGTTCCAAGGGCAATGTATCTAAGTCTTCCTGTAGCCTCGTTCCAGGTTAATCTGACTTCTCTTCCTAATTGTTGAGACATAGCCTGAGCACAAACCTCAAGCTCTTCTCTGTATCCGCTTTCAGAAAATCTTCTTATTGTCTCTCTATCAGCTATAGGCACAGGCACCCAAGGCAAGAACATTCGTCTCTCTGGAAAATAATTCACTTTAGGATACAAAGATAATAACTCAGTTAAGTCCATACCTAACTTTTTATAAAAAAGTATTTAAAACTAATTAATATCTCCCACCAAGATAAACATTCTTAATCTTTTTATGCTTTAAAATATCTTTTCCGCCTTTCAAAGCTATTTTTCCATCTTCTAATAAGTAGGTTTTATCAGCAATTTGTATAGCTTTTTTGGCATTTTGCTCTACAATCAGCATGGAAATACCATCCTCCTTTAATTTCAGAATAATCTTAAATAATTCTTTTTGTAATTTAGGACTTAACCCTAAAGAAGGCTCATCTAACATTAACAAAGAAGGGCTATGCAGTAATGCTCTTCCTAACGCTAGCATTTGTTGCTGCCCCCCACTTAATGTAAAAGCTAAATCATTCTTCTTCTCTCTTAATACTGGAAATCTTTTGTAAACAGCATTTAAATTTCTTTTAATTATGTTTTTATCATCAATTAATTCAGCCCCAATTTAATGGAAAAATTTCCTCTACTGCCAATCCTGTTTCTTCTTTAACCTCTCTCCTAACTGCATCTTTAGAAGACTCGTTATTTTCGATTGCTCCTGTTACTACAAACCATCCGCCTTCGCCATGCTGTGGATGTGACTCGCTATAAAGAGCCAATATCTTTTTTCCATGAACAATAAAGGTTAATATTTTCTTTTGCATTTTATTATAAATAATTACTAATTTTTAAGTCCTTCTAATTTAAATTTTTAGAGAGGGGGGTAAATAGTTAATTACTTATTTGAGAGTAAAATCAAAATAGATTATAAAAAACATAACATAACATTTTTTTTGCATTCTAATCTTCCTTTTCCTCCAATAGGAATAATAATATTTTCCACACAATGACCTATTTCTTCTATTCTGGCTATTGGGATATCTGAATTTCCATAAACCTCTCTAGCAAGTTCTTCTATGTGAACCTCATTCTCTTTTGGTTTTTGCTCACAGAAAGCAAAACTTCCTAAAATAATTCCCTTACATAGGTGGAATTTTTTATGTTGTTTTATTTGAGTTAATTTTGATTTAATAATCGATTTGCTCTCCCCTATATCCTCCAATATTAATAAATATGGAGAGTTTACTAATTCTAAAGGATCATATTTTGTTCCTAATAGAAGACAAAATGAAGCGAGGCACCCTCCCAGAAATGTTCCTTCTCCATAGCCAGGATTTATCACTTTCCATTCCGGAGTATTTGGATTTTTGAATATATTTAATTTACCATCTTTTAATAAAAAGTTTAATATTTTCTCAGTATACTCTGTTGCATTTTTTCCGAGGCCCCACAAAAAATCTAAACCATGATATGTCGTCATCTTTGATTTTAAAGCAATAACATTAAGTAAAACTGTTATATCACTAAGACCAAAAAAAGGTTTTCTGTTTTTAGCAATTATTTCATAGTTTAGTAAATCTAAGAGATCATTAGAGTTATCCCCCCCTTGAGACGAGATTATGGCTCCCACTTTCTCGTCTAAAAAAGCATCCATTAAATCTCTTGCTCTCTCTTCGGCTGTCCCTGAAAGAAAAGTATTCTTACCTTTAAAGTTTTTTGAATATTCAACCTGAAGAAAATTATTGCTTAGAATTTTCTGTGCTTTGCGTATTAATTCGTCTCCCTCTTGCTCATCAACAACATTTGCCGAAGGAGAAAGAATTTTTATCTTCTTTTTATTTTCCTCGAGCATCTCTCTCCTCCAAAGCATTACCTGTATATATTTGTGACTTATTTAGCATAAAAGAAGGATCTTCTGAAAGAATGTTAAATATCTCAAGGAGAGATTCAATTCTTGCAGAACAATACTGAACTGGGGCTGTTAAATCTCTTCCAGAATTAATATACGCACTCCCTCTACAATCCCCACCACAATTGTATTTAAAATCACATTTCGAGCATATGGAAAAATTATCAACACTTAATTTTGGCAAGTCGCCTTCTTCTCTTCTTTTTAAGATAGTAGATAAATCTTCATTCAAGACATTTCCAACAATAAATTCATCAAATCTCATACCTGGACAAGGGAAAACATTTCCCCTGCTATCTAGAAAGAAATAGTCTTCTCTTGAAAGACCGCAATTCAGAGATCTAACTCCAGACACAACTGCGGCAGTAAGATTAGGGAAGAGATTTTCGTTATCTATAACATTATAATAGGCTGTATCTTTTCTCATTAACCCATATAACTCTCTAAAAAGAACTCTATCTGGAACTCTCCTAAATTCCATCCCCTGACCTCTCCCGCGAGGTATGGCTCCAATAAAATTAACTCCCAAAATTCCATTTTCTGCAGCAAAATCAGTATAAGTCAGTTTCTCTATGTCTTCAGGAGTTAATTTTTCTATTTCCATTTTGGCTACGGCCTCAACCCACCATCAACTCTTGGAAATTGTGAAGCACTCCATATAAAAGGCATTTCCAACAATCCTTGAAGGAATCTCTCCCAACCAAGACCAAATCCAGAAGTTTCTTTATAATTTTTTAATCTTCTTGTTTGTAAATAAGGTTCATAATCTTCTTTTGGTAAATTGAATATTTCTGCTTTTTCATTCAATTCTTTTTCAGACCTAACTCTATGCCCACTTCCAAAAATTTCCCTATATCCCGACCAAATAAAATCTGCATTGTTCGCAACCTCTGGTTCTTTTCCATCGACAATTGCATGATAAAATGGAACTTCTAATAAAGGAAATTCGGTAATTATTACCATGCTCCTTAAAATTTCTGTAATCTTTACTTCCTCCCATGCTCCAAAATTTTTAAGAGAAAATTCTTTATACATTTCATCTCCAGTTTCTTTGTACAATAAATCCAACACACCTCTAAAAGTTATTCTAGGAATTTCAAAAATATTCTTGGATAATTCTTCAAGTTCCCTCAATTTATCATCTGTTAAAAAATATAATAAATCTTTTTTATTTTTTTCTAGCAAATCAGAGATTATTTTTTTTATCAAACCAAGAGCAATTTTCTCATTTTCTTTTTGATTAACTTTTCCTTCAAACTCTTATATGGTGAAATTCTGATAAATGTGTTGCATCCGCTTTTTCTTTTCTAAAAGAATTGTAAATTGAATAAACTTTGTCAATTTCTTTTTGTATTAAAGAGAGTTCTAGATAAATTTGCGAAGACTCTGACAAAAATGCTTCATTTTGTAGATTAAACCATTTAAAAGTTATTGGACAGGTATCTGTGGTGTAATTAATTGCTTCTTTTCCATAAACTGCTCCTGGTGAAGAAATCATTCTCGTAGTTAAGGGCAATGCTGTAAACAAAGCACCAATTTCTTCAAAATATAAATTTGTGGAGGAATTTATTTGATGGTTTATTCTTGCAATGTGCTTCCACATTTCATTCGAATCAAATTGCTCGACTCTTTTTTCAAACTCCTTCAAAGGGACATTTATAGAATTAATATCCTCTATGGGCTTGAAAATTTTGTTTCCTCTGAAGGAAATTGTTCTGTTTTTATTTGCTGTATATGGACCTAACATTTTAATTTGAAAAGTGATATTTTATTTAAAACATATCCATTCCCAGTTTCAATATCCAGTAGGGTCTGACCCTCTTGAAGGAATCTGCCAATAAGCAAAAAAAAATAATCATTAAAAGTCTCAGCAGAAGCTGAAGATTTCTCTCTAAATAAAGAATCTCTAAGCTTCGCTATTTTTTCATCATAAAATTCTTCTCTATCCATAAAAATAAGGAGATATAAGGATTTTTAAGTCTTACTATTTTTAACTTCAGTAAAGTGGTAACTAAAACCAACTCCCCAACCCAGCTTGTCTTTCCTTATCTTTCCCAAATACGCTTTCAATCCTCATTTTTACTAACTCTAAACTCTGTCTCAAATACTTTGGCAGCTCGTATCTTTCAGCTAGGCTAATGCTTGGCTCTAAATATTTTACAACACTGCCTTCAGAAACAGTAAATAATAGTTTACCCTTACATTTCAAACAATATCCTAACAAAGGAGGCCTTCTGTATTTTTCATTGCATTTCACACACCTAAACTCTTGTGTAGAAAACTTCCTTAAATTTCCTTTAATGTCTCTGATAAAATGCCTGTCAATGACCAGTCTCGCAACATCAGCCTCATCTACAGCCCTGACTTTTTCTGCTATTTCTAACTGACCAAGTACTTTTTGTTGCATATCCGGTATGCTTTTATAAGCGCTGCATACAACACCTGAATTAATATTGCTTACCTCATGTGTAAACATCCATCCAGTCTGCTCATTCTCTTTTCCAAGTCTATCTCTCATCTGTTCTATTTTCACATCCCATGGCATCTTATATTCTAAAGCAGCCTGATATAATTCTAAGGGATATTTTGATGCTATATCTACATCAAATACCATGTCATCTATTTCAGTAGGAATTAAAGTTGAACTCAGAACTAAAGGTGAATCCTGTGTAGCCCCTCTGTGTGCAGGTAAATATTCTCTTGAAAAGTTAATTAACGCGTCTAATAACAGCATGAATGCAACTTCATCGCCATCAGCATCCCTTCTAACAGCACAATGTAACATCGGATGAGCATAAAATCCCTGAGTATTACTAAATCCGATAATCCTACATATAATGCCTGCAGAAATATGCGGAGCTATAGCCATCACCAATTGCCCGACCAAGTCTTTTCTCTCTTCTGCTTTGTAAAATGGTTTTAGATTATACATATACTTCAACAAATCATCCATGAATTTACTGGACCTTAACAGAATTTCATCTCCTCCTTCATCCAAAGATTCTTTGCATGCAGGAATTATCACATCCTGGGTTTTTATCTCTAAAATCTGTGTATCTTTCTCTAAAGGATTTCCATATACATCATACTCATATCCTAATTCTCTTAACCTTTCAACATCTGTACCTATCTCAACAGGTTTAAAATGTGTAATAACCAATTCTGTTGCATCATATCTTATAGTCCCATCTTTGTTTACATAAACTTCATTAGTTGCTCTTAAGATTCCTTTCATCAGGTTTTCAGGAATATGTTCCTCGCTACTCAATCCTCTAACACCTTTTATCAATTCAGGCAGTTCATTCATCCCTATTTTATTTTGTGCATGTGCTAAGTAATCATTGATTGGAATTTCCATTTTCTTGAAGCTCTTTCTTTTATCTTCATGCTCGCATTCTTTAACTTCCTTGCCGCATATAAAACAGTAATTCATCTTCTCAGTTCTTCCATTGCATTTTATGCATAATGGATAGATTGAGTCTACATTACATTTGTTACATCTATAAAAAGGAAACTCTCCAGTCACTTTTCCACGTTCCATAGAACTTTGGAAAGACCTCATCCTCCCTCCTTCCACACCAACAGGAAACAAACAATGAGGCTTACCGGTTAACTTTCTTAATTTCGCTTTCTCAGGTCTCCCCATTCTGGCGCCTATAAAAGTTCCAGACTTGTCTCTCTGCAAAACATGACTTATTTTGTTAACAGTATCAAGACCATTATCTAAAACATCTCCTTCTTTAAACTCCAGATTATTAAGTGATAAAGACATAGCTTTTGCGTAATCTCCTTCTATAACAACATGCTCT
>JAGVZH010000034.1 GCA_018302745.1 Candidatus Woesearchaeota archaeon | reverse complement strand
TCGTCGTCAAAAACTAAATTATCGCAAATTCCACCCTACATCTAATCTTATACGGAGCAATTTCACCTGCTTGTTTAACTTGCAAAATTTTTATTTTCTTTTTTGATTTTTTCGCCTCTGATTTTATTTTTTCAACAATTTTTTCAATGTCTTCAATTTTGCAAAAATCATAATAAAAAATTTTAGTTCCTTTTTTAGAAATCTTGAAAGCGTCGTCGAGAAAACTATCTTTTAGTTGCGGGCGAGGCATTACAACAAAATCAAATTTGATCTTTTGTTTTCTGAATTTTTCTGCAATTTGTTTAAAATCTCCTTGAACAATTTCAACTTTGTTTTTTAATTTGTTTAACTCAACATTTAATTTTGCGTATTTATTTGCTTCGCGATTTATTTCATTAGAATAGACATTTTCTACTTTTGAGTTTTTTGCAATAACAATTGAAAACGGAGCAACTCCTGCAAATCCTACAAAGACCTTTCCAGAATTTATTTTTTTCGCGAGTTCTTTTCTTTCGTTGCTTAATCGAGGAGAAAAATAAGTTGAATCAATATTAAAACGAAAAATACAACCATTTTCTCTATACAAAACCTCTTTTGTTTTTTCTCCAGCAAGAAATCGGGTCTTCATTTTCCTCAATCTTCCAGAAAACTTTTTAGATTTCTCGACGATAGTTTTTATATTTTTATTTTTTTGCAAAATTTCTCTTGCAAATTTCTTTTTTTCTAATTCAGAAGTTTTGTCTGGAAAATTAAAGGTTGGAACACCATTAATGCTGAATGGAAAGGAAATCACATCTGCTAAGTCTATCCAGTTAGAAGGGGAAAATATACAGTTAGCTGAAAAAGGAAAGCAGATTGCAGTCTCTCTTCCAGGAGTTACTATTGGACGCCAATTAAAAGAAGGAAATATACTCTATTCATTGATTAATGAGACTGACTACAGGGAATTCAAAAAAGTTAAAGATTTGTTAGATGAAGATTCTATAGAAATCTTAAAAGAAGTAGCAGATATGAGAAGAAAGGAAAATGCTGTCTGGGGAGTTTAAATGAACAATTTGAGAGGGATGCTTGAAGAAGTTAAAAAATTAAAATCAAAAGAAAAGATTGGAAGTGAGCAGGCTTTTGAATATTTAAAAACAAAGGATGAATTGGAAAAAATTATCCTCTCCTTAAAAAAAGATAACATTCCTCTTTATGAGGTTTTTCCAATATTTAAAGAAAGTTTAAAGACCCTTAATTTACCAAGCGATAGAAGACTTCCACCCGGAGAGTTAGGACTTAAAGAAATAAAATTAGGGAAAGTTGGTATAAAAAGACTGATAAATAATTTAAATGTTTATAAAATAATAAGAGAAGAATTGCACAAAGAAAGCCCTCAAATTAGTAATTTAAACGATATTCTGAAAGAGAAAATTGACCATGAAGATTTTAAAGTTCTGCAGTCTAAAACTGGTGGAAGAAAGGATATACAGGCTTTTTTTATTTATGAAAGAAATTTTAACCATCCCTATATACATCGTCTAATGAAAGAAATAAGCGGTAGAACATCTTTTTCTTATGATTCATTTAGAATAGTTAGAAGACAGATGATGCAATTTATAGTTCATGATTATGAAGTCATAGATAGGATACACAATGAATTAGAAGATAAATTCATTAAAAGTGCTTGGGAAAAATATTTCTTCTTTAGAAGAGCGCAGGTTCACAATAAGCATGAATATATAAGAATAATTTTAGAGAATAATATAAAAGACAACTGCAATTTTTTTGAAAGTTTTGAAGATTATGTTTTAGATGCAAGAAAAAAATTAAGAAATGAGATTTTCCTGCATAAAAAATTTCCAGATGAAGGTTTCATGAAAAATGATGTAGACTTTAAAAAATACATCATAAGAGGGTTAGTAAGTGATGAAAAGTGGGCAAGAAGAAAATTCAATGAATTAAGAGAATAATGGAAATCAAAATAAATCCAAAAACCTTATAAATCCTATTTAAAAGAAAATAATATGGCAGAGGTAAAATTAGTATTAAGCGATAAATCAGGTAAAAGCTACCAGACTACAGCAGATATTTCCAGCTTTGCAAATAAAAAAATAAAAGATAAGCTAAAAGATATACCTAATTTTTCTGGATATGAGTTTCAGATTACTGGAGGAAGTGACACTTCAGGATTTCCAATGAGGTGGGATGTTGAGGGTATAGGAAGAAAAAGGCTTTTACTGACATCAGGTCCGGGAGTCCATATTAAAAGAAATGGGATGAAAAAGAGAAAAGCAGTAAGGGGAAATACTGTATCCAGTGATATTGCCCAGATTAACCTAAAAGTTCTTGCAGAAGGCAAAAAATCCTTAAAAGAGATGTTTGGCAAGGAAGAAGCTCCAAAAGAAGACACTAAGGCTGAAGAAAAACCTAAAGAAGCAGAAAAGAAAGAAGAGCCTAAAAAAGAATAATTTTATTTTCCTGAATTTTTTTCAAAGTTTTCTATCCAGTCATTTATGCTTTGTCTGTAAACCCACTGTCCTTTCTTCCAGTTTAAATAATGATTATTTTCCCAGTTCAAATTATCAGCAAAATTAAGATATTCTCCATTGATTAGATAAAGACTATTGATTTTTCCATTTCTTACATCCAAAGACCTGACTTTCTCGTAATTAGGATAGACGAGAACATTCTCCAGAGGATAAATTCCAATATAATTTCCTTTATCAACCCTGCATAATTCCTTTGAAGATAATTTTTCGATTCTTAAATCAGCTTCATGCATATCAACAACTAATTTATCATTTTTATAGTCTTTTACTAAAGTTACTAAAGTTTTTCTGATAAAAGGCCAAAATAATCTTCTTTCAATCTGGAATATCGGCTCTCCGTCAAAAGTAGAATAAGCTTTGCTGACAATACCCTGATTTCTGCCATAAAAATCATATACAGGCATTCTTAAATTTAAGTTTATCCAAAAGTTATTAGTTCCATGTTGATATAAATTTACTTCCATGCCAAGACTAATTTTTTACAACGCTTTTTAAAGTTTTCTCCAGTATAAGCTATAAGTTAACTTTATAAATCCAAATCTTAGTATTACTAAAAATCAGGAGGAGAAAAATTCGTGACTAATAAAAACCAGCAACCAGAAATTAACATAGGTCTTATAGGGCATGTTGATCATGGTAAGACTACTTTATTATACAAACTCAGTGGTAAATGGACAGATACCCATTCTGAAGAGCTCAAGAGAGGCATCACAATTAGATTAGGATATGCAGATGTTACCTTCTACAGATGTCCTAAATGCAATGGTTCTGAGTCATACTCAACGCAGAAAAAGTGCCCAACCCACCAGACAGACTGTGATTTATTAAGAAAGGTTTCTTTCGTTGATGCTCCAGGCCATGAAACTCTGATGGCAACTATGCTTTCAGGTTCTGCTATAATGGATGGCGCTTTACTACTTGTGGCTGCAAATGAAGAATGCCCCCAGCCTCAGACAAAAGAGCACTTAATGGCATTAGAAATAATCGGAATAAAAAACATAATCATAGTCCAGAATAAAATTGATTTAGTTACAAAAGAGCAAGCATTGGAAAACTACAAACAAATCAAGAATTTTGTTAAAGGAACAATAGCAGAGAATGCTCCAATAATCCCCTTATCAGCCCAACATAATGTTAACATAGATTTATTGATAGAAACCATAGAAAATAACTTCAAAACTCCAAAAAGAGATTCTGAAAAGCCTCCTTTAATGCTTATTGCAAGATCCTTTGATGTCAACAGACCTGGAACAGAAATAGAAAATTTAAAAGGTGGTGTTTTGGGAGGAGCTTTAAAAGAAGGCGTCTTAAAGGTAAATGACGAGACGGAAAAGTGCAATGGCGGCCTATACAAACAAAAATAGAGGCTTTGAAAGCTGGTGCTGTTTCATTAGATGAAGTTCATCCCGGAGGTTCATTAGGATTGATGACAAAGCTCGATCCTTTCATTGTCAAAGCAGATTCATTGTCAGGAAATATAGCAGGACATAAAGAGCATCTTCCGCCAGTGTGGGAATCTTTTGAGTTAAAGCCTGCTTTGCTGGACAGGGTTGTAGGGAGCAAAGAGGAATTAAAAGTTGAAAAAATAAAAAAAGGGGAATCCCTGATGTTCAATGTCAATTCAGCTGCAACAGTAGGAATTATTACTGAATTAAAAAAAGATAAAATAAAAGTTAATTTAAAACTTCCAGTCTGCTGCAAAAAAGAAGATAGGATTACAATTTCAAGAAAGATTGGCAACAGGTTCAGGCTTATTGGCGTAGCAGAGATTGTTTAATGTCCATTCTCAAAAATTTCTAATGCCTCAATATCTCTTCTTTTAAGCTCTCCATTGAAATCTATTAATGCCATGTCATAATGTTCCATCAATTCAATGAATGTAGGTATGTTATAATCTTTTATCATTCCTCTCTCTCTTTGCCTGTAAAAAAGTATTAAACTATAATCTTTCTTAAATGTAGGAATCACACCTACAGGAAATCCGCTGGAAGATCTTTCAGTAGCCATGCTTAATTCTTCCAAATCGCTTCCATAAGGCAAAGTCAGATCTTTTCCATTTACTTTATTGCCTTGTATAATACTAACATCTCCCAAAATATATCCGTTTGAATTAGGATATAAAATAAATCCATAATTATAAAGACCGCTCTTTATTTCATCAATTTTATTCCTGAATTCTTCAGATTTTACTATTTCAACCAAAGGCATCTCTTTTCTCATTTCATTCTCCATATGTTCTTGCAACGCTAACTACTTTATCATTTTCATCAAGTTTAATCAATCTTACACCTTGGGTAGCTCTTCCAATCAGGCTTAAATCCTTAGCTTTCATTCTGATAACATTTCCTTTAACAGTTATAATTATTAATCCATAATCATCCTTAACGCCCATAACGCCAACTACTTTTCCAACTTTATCATTCTTGATATTAGTAACTCCTTTTCCTCCTCTTCCAATAATTCTGTATTCACTAATTTTTGTTCTCTTACCATAACCATCTTCTGTTACTGTAAGCAGGCTTTCATCCTCGTTTGCAATGGTAATGCCTACAACTTCATCATCTTTCAGTTTAATTCCCCTTACTCCAGAAGCCATTCTTCCCATAACCCTTACATCGCTTTCCTTAAATCTTGAAGCCAATCCATTCTTAGTTCCAATAATGATCTCCCTATTTCCATCTGTTAGTAAAACATCAATTAATTCATCATCCTTTAATGTGATTGCTAGTTTTCCAGACCTTCTTTCATTTGCAAACTCATCTAAGCTTACTTTTTTAACTAATCCTTTCTTGGTTCCCATAAGTAAATAACATCCTTCCTTAAACTCCTTTATTGGGATTATAGCATTTATTCTTTCATCTGATAAATTCAGGAAATTTGCAATATTTCCTCCTTTGCTGTATCTGGAAGTTTCCGGGATTTCATAAGCCTTCTTCCAGTAAACTCTTCCTTTGTCTGTAAAGAACAAAATATTATCATGTGTTGAAACAACTTTCATGTCCTGAACAAAATCATCTTCCTTGCTTCCTGAAATAACTCCTTTTCCTCCCCTCTTCTGCTCTTTATAGCTGCTTAGCTTTGTTCTTTTTATGTATCCTTTATGGCTTAATGTGATTACAACAGCCTCTTCCTTCACTAATTCTTTCTCCTCAATCATTGCTTCTTTTTCTTCTATCAAAGTTCTTCTTTCATCGCCAAAAACTTTCTTGATTTCCTTTAATTCATCTTTAACAATAACATTGATTCTTTCTTCACTCTGCAGAATTTCTTTATATTCCCTTATTTTGTTCAGCAATTCATTGTTTTCCTCTATTAACTTTGCCGTTTCTAAAGAAGTTAATCTCTGCAGTTTCATATCAAGAATTGCCTTGCTCTGCTCTTCACTCAAGGAATATTTATCAATTAATAATCTGTTTGCTGTAGAAACATCTTTGCTTTCTTTTATTAATCTGACAACAGTATCAATATCATTTAAAGCAATTATTAAGCCGTCAACGATGTGCTTTCTTTTCTCAGATTTGTCTAAATCAAATTTAGTCCTTTTAAAAACAACATCTTTTCTATGAAGCAGATAATTAAGCATCATATCTTTTAGGTTAAATAGTATAGGCTGATTATCCAGCAATGCAATCATTATAATTCCAAAAGTGGTTTCTAAAGAAGTATTATTGTACAATTGGTTTAAAACCAAATCGGGATTGTAGCCTCTTTTCACCTCAATTAAGATTCTCATTCCTTTTCTGTCAGACTCATCCCTTAAATCACTTATCCCCTCAATTCTTTTTTCATTAACACAATTCCCGATATTTTCCAAAAGCCCTGATTTGTTGACCATATAAGGAATTTCTTCAATTATGATAAATTTCCTGTCTCCTTTTTCTTCTATCCTGCTCTTTGCCCTTAAGGTTATAATTCCTTTTCCTGTTTTGTATGCTTTCTTTACTCCTTCAACTCCGACAATAGTTCCTCCTGTCGGAAAATCAGGAGCCTTGACATAATTCATTAATTCCTCTATTGAAATTTCTTTATTTTCTATCAAAGCTATTAATCCTTCTATAACTTCAGAAATATTATGAGGAGGAATATTTGTCGCCATTCCTACTGCTATACCGGAAGAGCCGTTAATTAACAAATTCGGAATTTTGCTTGGCAGCAAAACAGGCTCTTTTGCTGAGCCGTCAAAATTTGGCACAAACTTAACTGTTTCTTTGTCTATATCCTCAAGCATTAACTCTCCTATCTTGGACATTTTACATTCAGTGTATCTCTCAGCAGCAGGGCGAAAACCTTCAATGCTTCCCCAGTTTCCCTGTCCATGAATCAAAGGATATCTTAAAGAAAAATCTTGGACTAACCTTGCCATTGCATCATAAATAGCAACATTTCCGTGTGGGTGGAATTTAGCCATAGTAGTTCCAGTAACACTTGCTGATTTCCTGGATGGCTTGTCTGAAAACAGCCCTAACTGGTACATTGTGTATAAAATTCTTCTATGGACAGGTTTTAGCCCATCTTTAACATCAGGCAAAGCCCTCCCTGCTATAACTGACATAGAATAATCTAAGTAAGCTTCCTTCATTTCCTCTTCAATTAACTTAATCTGAATTTCTTCTGCCATCTTATCCTAAATTCATTCCATTGTACAGTCTATTATCATGTCCTAATTCATTTTTTAAAAATCTTCCAACTGTTTCCCCATAAACTCTTTTAAAAGCTGAGTAAAAAGACTGTGTTGAGGAATAACCAAGCTCTTTAGTAAGCTCCTCAACAGTTTTGCCGTCTAAAAGTTCTATTTTTATCCTATCTGTATCAAAAACATCTTCTTCTTTCTCAATGTTGAATCTTTCTTTTTTCCTTTTTAAGTATAATCCCTTGCTTTCAATAAAATCCCAATCTCTGTAAATAAAATTATACATCCTAAGTGAGTCATTAAATGGATAAACAATCTTATTGTTTTCAGGATTTGTTTTTTTAACTCCGACATTTTCCCTTAAGCCATTATTAAGATCTGTCAAAAAGGCATTGTTAAAGTAAAATCCAATATTTATTTTTTTATTTGTGTTTATGATTACGCCTCTAGAATCAAAAAATCCTCTGTCAAAATGAGAGAGATAAGACTCTGCAATGTTTTTAGGAAAAATTCTTTCAGACTTATCTTCTGCTAAGCCTCTGGCTTTCAAAGATGTTATTAGATATGCAGAGCCTTTGCCATATATTTCTAATTGATGCGAGTTTCTGGACTCTATATTTACTATTTTATGCTGGCTTTCTAATTCCCTTTTTATAATCTCTATTAATTCCTTATTCTTAGACCTAAAAATGAGCCTTTTGTCTGAAATTGTAGCTAATCCAAATGAAACTCCAAGTACATAATGCATCGTCTCTGACTCTTCATCAAAGAATCCTTCATTTACATATTTTGGTTTTCTTCCTCTTCCCATTTTACACATCCAGGTTTTTTACTTCTTTAGCATGATTCTGTATAAATTCCCTTCTTGGCTCTACCTGGTCGCCCATTAAAATTGAAAATGTTTCGTCTGCAATAGCAGCATCTTCTAAAGTAATTTTCTTCATAATTCTTGTTTCAGGATTCATTGTGCTTTCCCATAATTGGTCTGAATTCATCTCTCCCAATCCTTTAAATCTCTGAATAACTGCATCTTCCCCAATTTCCTTCAGCAATTCCTGCAGTTTTTTGTCATCCCTTACATAAATTACTTTTTTATTTTTAATTACTCTATATAATGGCGGTTGTGCTACATAGATATTTCCGTTTTTAATCAAGTCTAGCATATATCTGTAAAAAAATGTTAATAATAATGTAGAGATATGATTTCCGTCCACGTCAGCGTCTGTTAAAATAATAATCTTTCCGTATCTTAAATTTTTTATGTCAAACTCTTCAGCAATACCAACTCCAATAGCAGTAATTAATGTCTTAATTTCATTATTGATTAAAATTTTAGTTAATCTTGATTTTTCAACATTCAGTATTTTACCTTTTAACGGCAGAATAGCCTGAAACTTCCTATCTCTTCCTGAAATTGCTGTTCCTCCTGCAGAATCTCCTTCAACAATAAAAATTTCAGATTTTGTAATGTCCTTTTCCTGGCAATCTGCTAATTTTCCAGGGAGACTGTACTTGTCTAACAATCCTTTTCTTCTTGTTAATTCTCTTGCTTTTCTTGCAGCTTCTCTTGCTCTTGCTGCACTAACAATTTTAAACAAAATTTTCTTGCCAACAGCAGGATTTTCCTCAAAAAAAGTTCCTAAGGCATCATTTGTCAAAGAATCAACAATGCCTTTAACTTCAGAGTTCCCTAATTTTGTTTTTGTCTGTCCTTCAAATTGAGGATTAGAAATCTTAACAGAAATTATTGCTGTAAGCCCTTCCTTAACATCATCTCCTGTTAATTTCATATGATCAAGCATATTATATTTGATGCCATAAGAGTTAACTACTCTTGTTAGGGCAGTCCTAAATCCTTGTTCATGAGTTCCACCTTCAAACGTATTGATAGAATTAACAAAACTGAGCAAACTTCCTGTATATCCCTCATTATATTGAAAAGCTCCTTCTATCATCAAGTCGTTTTTCTTTTTCTCAAAATAAATTGCATCATTAATAACTTTCTTACCTTTGTTTAAATGTTCAACAAACTCTTTTATTCCGCCTTCATACTGGAGTACATCCTCCTTGTTTTCCCTTTCATCCTTTAATTCAATCCTTATCCCTTTGTTTAAAAATGCTAATTCTCTTAATCTTTGATACAAAAGATCATACCTATATTCAACAGTTTCAAAAATCTGGTCGTCAGGAAGAAATGTAACTTTGGTTCCTGTTCCATTTGCCTCTCCAATAATACTTAACTCATTTAATTTCTTGCCCATGATAAAATCCTGAGAATAAACTTTTCCGTCTCTTTTGACATTGACATTAAATTTCTTGCTTAAAGCATTAACACAGCTGATTCCAACTCCATGCAACCCGCCGGAAACCTGATATGTTTTCTTTTCAAACTTTCCTCCAGAATGTAAAACTGTTAAAACCAACTCGACAGCTGGTTTTTTGAATTTAGGGTGAATATCAACTGGAATTCCCCTTCCGTCATCTTCTACTGAAATGCTGTTATCATTATGGATTGTAACCTTAATATTTTTGCAGAATCCTGCTAAAGCCTCATCTATAGAATTGTCAACAGCTTCATGAACCAGATGATGCAATCCCCTTTCACCAGTATCTCCAATAAACATAGAAGGTCTCACACGAATTGGTTCTAATCCCTCTAGAACTTGAATGCTTTCGGCTTTATACTCTGTTTTAGTTTGTTCCATTTTAGACTCTTCAGACTAATCTTTCTGATTTTTTAACCCCAAAAACACCAAAATCTAGCTTTATAAGCCTTATACTATTAAAATTCTGAAGTTTAAATAGTTTTCCCAGCCTTAAAACGCCGAATTTAGGCATTAGAAGCCGTATAAAGCACAATTTCTTTTCTGCATAGTCTTTTTATATATATACTAGAGACTATATAAACATTAATTATTCACTTTTCCAGACAACATGACAACTTTAATAAAGTCTTTATCATTTTTGTTTATAATGGAATTAAAAGACTAT
>JAGVZH010000033.1:2135-8432 GCA_018302745.1 Candidatus Woesearchaeota archaeon | reverse complement strand
CTATTTTATCTGATTTCTTAATAATTGATACTATTAAAGTTTTTCTGCATACCCTCTCCATTTCCTTTATAGCTTTTTCTATGTTTTCAAAGTTTTGCAGAGTAGTTAAGCTGATTACAGTATCAAAGCCTTTATCTTCAAAAGGCAGATTTTCCGCTTTCCCTAATATAGTCTTTATTTTTGCTTTTTTAAGCATTTCTTTGGAATTGTCTATTCCAATTACATCATGTTTGTCTTTAAAATACTCTCCAACAATTCCAGTTCCACAGCCAACATCCAATATTTTTCCAGAAACATATTTTTCTATCAATTTTATTTTCTCTAACTGCTCTTCTTTGTATAATTTATCATACCCTTCTGAAATAATATTATAGTAATTCATTTTAATATCCTCTTTACTATATTGCACTTCTGGCAGATGTCTCCTGAACAAGGCTCGCCGCATTCTTTGCATTCCTTAATCTCTCCAACTTCAAAATCTTTTTTTAGCAAAGGCATTATTTCCAAAAATGAGTTTAAAATAGCATGTTTGCTTCCTGGGAATTTTTCCTCTAAATGGTTTATCCAGTCCATTACATATCCTCTGAAGCTGTCATTGCTATGAGGGCACTCATTAAATTTGCTTGTTAATCCTTTTAAATAAGCATAAGTCATAACTTCCTTTTCAGTCAGAAAATATAATGGCTTGATTCTTCTTACGAATCTTTTATCTTCTTTAACACCTGTTATTGGTCCTAATCTGGCAGAAATCTTAATCTGGTTCTTTAGCTGGTTCATAACAATAGACTGGACTTCATCATCTAGATTATGGCCTGTAGCTAATTTGTCAATTTTTAACTCTCTGGCGGATTTATTTAACAAATATCTCCTGAAAACTCCGCAGATACTGCATGATTTTTCCTTTGTTTCTTTTAAAATATCATCCAGTTTCTTCCCAATCTCCTTTTTATAGGAAAATATCTTTAAAGGAATATTTAATTCCTTGCACCATTTTTTGGCATCTTTTATAGTTAAGTCCCTGTATCCTTCAATGCCTTCATCAACTAGAATAGCAGTTAATTTTATTTTTCTTCTTTTTTCCAAGAATAAGCTCATTAGATAAAGCAATGTCAAAGAATCTTTTCCTCCAGAAACAGCTACTCCAATATGGTCTCCTTCATTTATTAGATTGTACTGCCTTATTGTCTTAAAGACTTTTTTCTGAAAATATTCAAGGAAGTGCTTTTTACACAAATCTACATTGCTGTTTGACAGCCTTATTACAGGCTTTTCCTTGCATGATTTGCATGCCATTATACAATTAGACTATAGAAAGGTTTTTATATTTTTGTAAGTTTAATATAATATGACAAATTATGTTTATCTTAATGTATTATTCAATCATGCAGCTGTTGAGATAGGTCATTATATTAGAGAAGGTAAAGGTGATTTTACTTATGTAAACGAATTTACAGATCTTATTAAGGAGCATATACCCAAAGATGATGAGTTTACATCTCTTACAAAAACAAAATTTCCGTATTGGGCATTGTGCGTGGGAATAGAATATGGTTCTAATAAAAAACTAAAAGAAGTTGCTGAATTGTCTTTACAAATGAGATTATTGTCCAGCGAATTATCCACTATAGAAGAATTATCTAAAGAAAGACTAGAAAATTTAAGAGATTTTCTTTGTAATTTTAATAATCAGATATTGCCAAAGACGTCAATGTATAGGCATAGGCTTGTTGGTTAATTTAAAATCTTTTATTCATAAAAACTTTTATATTGGCTTTCTCGATGCTTTCCTCAATTAAATTATTAATCTTTAAATTTTCCTCCAATTTCTCAATATTTTCTAATTTGGCTTTAGTTTCAGGATGTTTATCAATCAGGAAACTGCAGCAGTCTTCGTAAGGCAATGTAGATAATTCAAAAGTTCCTATTTCCTCTGCTATTTTGATAATATCTTTTTTATTTTCTCCTATTAAAGGTGATAAAACAGGACTTTTAGCAGAGGCATAAATAACTTTAATATTTTCCAGTGTTTGGGAGGCAACTTGCGCAACAGAATCTCCAGTTACAAATTCCAGGGCTTTTTCATTTTCTAGGATTTTTTCTGCAATCTTAAACATAACCCTTCTGTAAACAATCATCCTGTATTTTGATGGTATAACTTTAATGATTTCATTCTGCAGCCTGCCGAAAGGAATTAAATAAAGCCTGGTTTTAAACTGATAATGGCTTAATTTTTCAACTAATTTAACTATTTTGTCTTCTACTCCAGATTTATTCAAGGTCTCATTATTAAAATGAACAAAAACAACACTGCAGCCTCTTCTGAACATTTTCCATGCAGCTACTGGAGAGTCTAATCCTCCAGAAATTAAACTAACAACCTTTCCAGTAGCTCCCACTGGCAGTCCTCCGATGCCTTTTATCTTATCTGTATAGATAAAAGCCCCTTTTTCTGTTATTTCAACAAAAAAAGCTATCTCTGGCTTGCTTAAGCTCACTTTCATATCACATTTTTCAACTAAGTAAGCCCCTAATTCCTCATTTAATTTCTGGGAATCATAAGGAAACTCTTTATGTCCTCTTCTAGAGCTGATTCTGAATGTTTTCTCTTTATTTTTTTCTGCAATCTTTAATAATTCTTTCTTAATATCTTCAATATCTAATTCAGCCTTAACAGCAAATGAAAAATTGGCTATTCCAGATATTTTTTTAAGTATTTCTTTAATGTCTACTTTATTATCTAATTTTAACTCAATTAAAATTCTTCCGTAGCTTCTTTTAATGCTTTCATAAGAATTCTTGCTTAATGAGCTTCTTATATTATCAACTAGCTTTTTCTCAAACATGCTTCTGTTTTTTCCTTTAGTTCCTATTTCCTCATAATGAACGACAACAAACATTTACCCTCCAGAAATAACTGGTATTATTTTTATTCTTTCATTGTTTTTTATAACATAATTATCAGTAACTAACTCATTATTAGAATTCGCTGTTATCACAGTTCCGGAATTTATCTTTAATTTTTCCAGTAAAGACTTTATATTGCTGTTATTGTCTAAATTAACAATTTCTTCCTTATCTTTTTGCTCCAGATAAACTTTAACTTTCATCTTAATTTCCTATGTACTTGCTGTACAAAGTCTTGGCTTTTTCTTTGCTTTCTGCCTTTATCAGAGCTCTTCCATCATTAAACACTGTAAAATTATCATTAACTAAAAAATATTTTGTTCTTATACCCTCTAATCTCCCAAGATCTATTTTCTTTCCCTTAATCTGGTAAACTCCTCTTCCGCATAATTTTACTACATCATTCCCTTTTCTTCCATCCAAATAATCATAAATTCCCTTGCAGACTTTGCAGTTTTTATTTTTCTTTGCTTTGTATTTTTCCAGCTTATTATTTGAGATATTAAAATAAATCATTTCTCTGCTGTAGTCCTGTTTTGTCAGTATTTTAATAGCCTCATTAACCTGTATTCCTGAAATTACCTTCACTATTGTGTTTAAAACCCCTTTAGTGTCGCATGTTCCTAATAAATCAGCTTTTATGCTTTCAAAAATACAGCTAAAGCAGTAATCATTATTAAAGTTCAGTACAATTCCATTGTCTTCAATAACGCCTGAATAAATCCAGTTGATTTTGTTTTTGTGGCAGTATTCATTAATTAAGTTTCTTGTATCAATATTATCACTGCAGTCTAAAATTAAATCTGTCTTTATCTCATTGATATTTCTGTAATCTAAATCAATGACTAAAGTCTTTATCTTAACTTCAGAATTTATCTTTTTTAGATGATTTTTAATTGAATCTGCTTTAACATTTCCGATATCATCCTCATTATACAAAGACTGCCTTTGCAGATTATTCAGCTCAACTATATCCCTGTCTGCTAAAATTAGTTCTCCGACTCCTGCTCTTGCCAATAATTCAGCGCTTGAACTTCCAGTTGCCCCTAATCCTATAACAGCTACTTTGCTTTTCTTAAGAAGATTCTGCCCTTCTTTTCCTATTTTGCTGAATATTTCCTGTCTGGAGTATCTCATAATTATATACTTTAGAATATAGTTTTAAAAGCTTTTCTAAGTCTTGACAAAAGGAATTTCTTCCCAGTCTCTAACCTTTCTTATTCTTAAATTTTTTTCATTTACTGTTTTTAGCAAAGATGCATCAATACCCATTTCCTCAAACAATCCAATCAAGGCTACAATGTCCTTAGCAAGGCATTTACCACCAAAGCCTCTTAAAGAAGTAAAATCTAGATGCGTAGGTCCAATCCTTTTGTCAGCAACTACTGCTTTAACAACTTCCTCATATTTTATACCCATCTTCTCACACAAATCATAAATTTCATTGCCGAAAATAACTTTTGTAGCTAAAAAGCAGTTTGCCATATACTTAACCATCTCGGCAGTTGTTAAATCTGTTAAAAAGTAAGGAACATTGGGGAATCTTTCTTTGTGCAGATATGTAACTTTTAATCTAATTTTATCATTGTCAGAACCGATAACAATTCTGTCTGGATTTACAAAATCATCTAAATAGTTTGCCTCTGTTAAAAATTCAGGGGTAAAGCTGAACATATTTTTTGGGTATTTTCCAGCATAATTCCTTGTTGTTCCAGGGATAACGCTTGATTTTATCACAATAACTTTATCTTTTTCCTCAGATAATTTCGCAATCTTATCTATATTTTCATCCATTATGGTAAGATCTATTCTGTTATTTTTATAAGGGGTTGGCAATGTTACAAAAATAAAATCAGAATTTTCAACAACTTCTTCTAAACTAGAACCATCTTTATACTTGTCATACCATAAAATTTTATTTTGTTTCCCTTCAGGCAGACTTTGTCTAAATCCATAATCAACAGCAGTTCCAACAATTCCATAGCCAATTATTCCTATGTTTGCCATAAAATTTAGTTAAAGTAAAAGGTTTATATGCATTTATCTTCTGGAGTAATTGTTTAAAATTAAGAATTATTTTTTGCCGTTGCTTAATATTGCTTTTATAGTGCTTACTTCTGTTGACCATCCGACATTGTAATTATTAGAATCTCTTTCTGCCTTGGCAATGTACTCTTCGGCTTTTTTCATGTCTTCTTTGCTATTTCTTAATGCATAAGCCCTTGCAAGCTTGATATATATGCCAGATCCAGCAAGAACTACTTCTCTTTTAATCTGATCAGGAAGCCTGTCTTTAGCCTTTACCATCCCTCCTATATACTTTAGAGTTTCTGAAGGATAAGGTGTTGCATAAGGAATAAGAGATGCAAAATCTAGTCTATCTTCCTTTACCGCTTTGTTAACTTTAGTTACCAGTTCTTCTAAATAATCATTAGTCGTCATTTTTACAGCTTACTTTAGACAAAACAAATGTTTATAAGACTTACTTTTGAGAGTATTTTCTCTTCCATAAACATCCTAGCATTATAGCTCCAATAATTATTAAGGGAATACTCCAATACTGCCCTGTTGTCAGCCCATAATATAATGGAAAATCCTTGTAAAATTCTACCAAAAACCTGAATAATCCATAAAGAAAGATGAAGCTCCAGAACAAAAATCCAGACGGAAGATTCTTAATTTTTCTTAAATTGAATAATATAAAAAACAATAGAAGATTTTTGAAGCTTGAATAAATTTGAGAGGGATGTCTTAATCCTTCATAATTGTCAAATTTAACGCCTGAAAAAGAATCTGTTACTCTTCCTACCAATTCCTGATTAAAGAAATTTCCAATTCTGATAAAAACCCCTAGTAAGGCAGCTCCTATTACTGCAATATCCATTAAGTCATAAAACTTAATCTTTCTCACTTTGGAAAAAATAAATGTAACTATTATAGCTCCAGTTATTCCTCCATGGCTGCTAATTCCCCCATTCCACAAATAGAATATTTCTATTGGATTTTGGGAAAAATAGTCCCAATTATAAACAAAAACATGGAATAATCTTGCCCCAATCAGTAATCCTATAATCATCCAGAAAATGTAGTCCCAGGCATCTTTCTCGCTTATGCCTTTTTCACTTCTTAATTTTAAAAAAACATAAATCCAGAGTATAGCTCCAATTACCAGTAAAATTCCATACCACCTGACACTTACATTGCCTATTTGAAAAACAACAGGATTTACCATAATTTTAACTAAAATCTATTAATTATAAATGTTGTCTTTAATTCTTTTTCCAGAGAAGATTGGAAATTATCAATAAAAGAAAGGCTATGAGAGACATCATCGGAATTGTGATATACCCATAGTGAAGCACAAATGCCTGTGAGCAGGAAGCAGAATATCCA
>JAGVZH010000033.1:0-2097 GCA_018302745.1 Candidatus Woesearchaeota archaeon | reverse complement strand
AACTCCGATCTGATAAAGATAATGGATGCCTGCTATTAATGCACCAATAATTGACATAATTAAGCTGTACAAAAATACTTCCTTGATTTTAATGCTTTTTTTAATCAATAATATTAGAAATAATAAAGATTGAGGATACATAAAAATTCTTTGAAGCCAACAAAGCTTGCACGGTGTAAATCCGGCTATTTCAGAATAAAATAAGCTTCCTAATGTAGCAATTGAAGAAACAATGAAAGCAAAAAGAACTGCATTCTTTCTTATTCTTTTCCATAAAAAATCAAATAATCTTTCACGCATAATAAGATAGGCAAATAGGTCTATGACAAAAAGAACTATTATAGCAGTTCCAATTAATGTCAATATTGACAGGATTTCTGTTGCAACAGATACTAGAGTCATGCTTAAATTATCAGTTAAAAGAGTTTAAAAATATTTGCATATCAAGGGTTGTAAAGTAGCATCCTGTTAAAATTGTTTTCACTTACGAAGTTCTGGAAACCTGCGTCCGCAGAGTTGTGTTTAAATTCCAATCAATCAGGGGAGTTCCGTTCTATCATCTAAGCGTTAGCGTTACTTTGAGAACAAGAATTTAGGGGGACAATTTCATGCAAAACCGCAACATTTATATATATTCACAATTATTGAATGATTATTCACTTATATTGAAAATGATACCAAAGAACACTGGAAAAGTAATAATGCATCTATTGAGGAATATTGATGAATTTGGCTATAACATTAATCAGATTGCTAAGCTTAATAAGATCAGTGTAGGGAGTGCATTCAAGATTCTCAAAAATCTGGAGAAAGACAAGATTATCATCAAGAAGGAGATAAGTAATGCCTCTCACTATAAACTAAATTTTGATAATCCAGAAGCAATAAAGTTATGTGAACTTCTTCTTTTATCTGAGAGACGTAATCTTAAAGGTCATGCAAAACTTTATGCCGATGAAGTTATAAAATTTAAAGATGCTGAAATGATTATTATTTTTGGTTCTGTTTTAAGAGGCAAAGAGTTTAATGATGTTGATGTCCTCTTTCTAACAAATCAGACTAAAAAAATCAACAATTTTTGTTTAGAAATATCTAAAGTCAGAACTAAACCAGTTGTTCCGTTAATTATGAGGAAGGAAGATTTAATAAAAGCAATGAAAAATAAGAAAGAAGCCATCTTAAGTATAATGAAAGAGGGCATTGTGCTGAAGGGGGAATCAATATTTGTGGAGGTTATCAAAAATGTTAATTCATAAACAAAAACTTGATTGGTGTTTGGCAAAAGAGAACAGAATGAAGAAAATTAAACCAAATGATAAACTTTCTGAAGAGCATATTAACAAAGCAAAGCATAATCTTCGTGCTGCTGATTACAATATCAAAGGCGGCTTCAGCGATTGGGGTGTTTCACAATCTTATTATGCAATGTATCACTCTTTACTTGCTGTTCTTTTCAAACTTGGTTATGAATCTAAAAATCATGAATGTACGATTAATGCTGTTGAGTATCTGATTGAAGAAGGAAAGATTGATCTTGATCTGAAAGATATTGCTTTTATTAGAACAACTGAGCAGATGACTTCCAAAGATGCAAAATCTCTCCGAGAGGAATTTTAATACGGGACTGAAACAACTGTTAATGAGAAATTATTGAAAGAATTGTTAGAAAATGCGAAAAGAGTAGTTGAGAAGATTGAAATTGCGTTGAGTGAGTTGTAATTAATAGAAAGTTTACTTTTCGTTTTCGGGTTTGTAGTTTTCATTAATAACGCCAATCCATTTTATATCTTTGGCATAGAACAAAATACCCTCTAATGGATTTATATTCAAGGAATTTTCTTTATTGGTTATTTTAGGCTGTTTGATATAAATAACCCCTTTTTTATCTTTAGTCAGTCCCTGAAAAACTAAGTTTCCAGTATATGAGATGTTGTCTTTAGTGAGAATATGAATCCATATTGGGGACTTAAGAGTAGATTTCTTTGATTCAAATGCAAAATTATTTAAACAATATAGATATTATTTCCATTATGAAAAAGAGGATTTGTTTTATTATCTTACTTCTATTTGTCTTGGTAGGCTGTACCGAGTCTCCTG
>JAGVZH010000032.1 GCA_018302745.1 Candidatus Woesearchaeota archaeon | reverse complement strand
TAAGCTCTAAAAATTGTAAAACAATACGGGCTGAAGTTATGAGTAGATTACTAACCCATAACTTATTTGGTTACAATTTTAGAGATTCAGGACAGAGCCTCTGCCTTAAGCCCAAAACTCGTCCTACAGATGCCCTTCCATGTTTTCAGTGGTAACTAACAGGAATTAGTTTTAATCAGGGTCGGCGCCTTTGAGCTTCTTTAAACCATCTCTTATTTTTTCTAATGGTTCTGTGGAAAGGATTAAAATTATTTCTTCCTTGTCTTCTGACTCGTTCAATCCTACACCCATAATATCTGCTAGTCTGCGCAGTTCAGATTCAGAAAGTTTTTCCATCTCTTCATAATGTTCTTTTAATTTTTCTTTTCTTTCTCTATAATATCTTTTCAGGTGTTCTGGATATTTCTTCTTTATTTCTTCCCAAATTCTTGCCTGACTCTCTAATGTCCTTCCTATATCATTGCCTTCTTCAATTCCGTGTAAATCCCAGTACAAACATTCCTCATCTTCATTCTCAACATAATGAACTGCGCAGTAAGTATGATTGCCTGATTTCATGTCCCAATCCTCTCCACAAATTTCACATTTATCCATAATCTAAATAGATAGACTAATCTTTATAATGATCATGGCGCCGACTCTGACTTTGGATTTTTCGGCTTCGCCGAACGTTGCACTAAAAATAAATATCAAAAAGATATTATAAGATACTCTTAAGATGAACTCTATACTAAGAGTAGTTATCAGATAGTAGCGTTTTAATTATAAATTTTAAAGTAATGAAAAGCAAAAATCTTAAAAAGCTTAAAATCTCTCTTACCAATACAATGAATAACTCCTCAATGAGGGGGGGGAGAAGAAAAAGCAGAATACATCTCAATTTATTTCTGGTTATCTTTTTAATATTATTGCTTACAATTCCTATCGTAACAAGTGGCGATAAAGATAAAGGCAAAGAAAAGAAGATATCCTGCCACCTTAAGGATTCATACAAATATACAGAATATGAGTTGGAAGAGCATTGTTCTTCCTTTCATTCTTCAAAAGACTGTGAAGTTTGTGTACTGTTTGAATTTCCAACCTTAGAATGTAAGAATTGCTGACGTTCAACGTCTGAATCATTCAATTTTTTCAATCTCAATAGCATCAACTGGACATTCATCTGCAGCTTGTTTGTTCAATTCCAAATCTTTATCCCCAATAATCAGCTCAAATTTTTTTGAACTTTCATTAAGCTTGGAATTAACCAAATTTACCTTGCTTTCGCCGTCATGGATCCAGAATTTATCATTTACAGCAACGCAGTTCATGGCACCAATGCACTTTTCCTTGTCAAAAATAATTTTGTACTTTGCCATAAATTCAAGCAGTAAAGAAAGCTTTATAAAGATTTGTAGGATTTTAAGCCTTTATGGAAAAGTTTAAACAATGCAATTCATGCCAAACAAGATTAACAAACTTATCTGGATCTACTACTTTTAAATGTCCAAGCTGCAGTAAGCAGGAAATAGTCAGATGCAAGCACTGCAGAGAAATTGGTGCGAAGTATTTGTGCAGTGAGTGCTCTTTTTCAGGGCCTAATTAAAATGGCAAATTTAGTCATAACCTTGAATGTAATGCCTTCAGGCATTGATATAAACCTTGATAAGTTAGAAGAGTCTGTTAAGGAAGAGATAACTAAAGCAGGAGGAGAAGTTGGAAAGGTTGAAAGAGAGCCAATCGGATTTGGATTGGAATTAGTCAAAATCTTCTTCATCTGGGATGAGGATAAAGGAGGAACAGATAATTTAGAATCAAAAATCAGAGGGATGAGTGATGTCAGCAGTGCAGAGATAAGTGATGTTAGAAGAGGAATAGGATGAATTCTCAGTTAAGCCAGGAACAAATCAAAGCTATTCAAGAAAAGTTAAAAAACATGCCTCCTGAGCAGTTAAAGGAAATGATGAAGCAGCAATGCTTGTTCTGCCAGATTTCAAATAATAAAATTGAAGCTAAAAAAGTTTATGAAGATGATGAAGTTTTGGCAGTTTTAGATATTAATCCTGCTTCAAAAGGGCATACCATTGTTTTTCCGAAAGAGCATTATCAGGTTCTTGCACAGATTCCTGAAAAGTTAATTGAGAAACTATTTAATATTGCAAATAAGATGTCATCAATAATATTTGAGACTGTTCAGGCAGAAGGGACAAACATTTTTGTTGCTAATGGGCAGGCAGCAGGGCAGAATTCACCCCATGCTATAATCCATATTATTCCAAGGTTTAGAGATGACAATTTGGGATTAATATGGGAGCCTAAAAAAGGAGATGACAATGAATTAAATGAACTCCAGAGCATTATAAAAAACAAAGCTTCTTCTATAGAAATTAAAAAAGAAAAGCCTAAAGTTGTTAAAAAACAGAAAATTAAAGATGAAAAATCTCCTCCTGAAAGAGTGCCTTAAACCAGAAGCCAGAAATTTCCAAAGATTAAGCTTATGACTGTAGAGATTAAAAAAGCAGGAACAAATGGAATGCCTTCTTTTATTATCACATTCCTGATTTTGTATTTTTTCAATAGTATAATATCTTTTTTTGTTATTCCTGGATTTTTTCTGCTTATTAACAATCTGTTTTTGTAATAAACAGGCTTGTAAATCCAGTCACCCTCTGTCAATTTATTTGTATTTATCTCTTTAATCATCAAAGAGCTTTCTACTAATCTTGTAAATAACAAAATGAAGTAAAGAATGAATAAAGATATGCTTATGCTTAAAAGCAGATAATTTAAAGGATTTTTCAGGAAAAAAGAAATGACAATTGACAAGGATAATAATGGTATGAAAATAATATTAAATTTTTTGTAATGTTTTTTATTTTCTTTATAATATATAATTATTTTATCGCTATTTTTTACTCCTAAAATAAAGCTGTAAATTATCCCATAAACTGCACCAATCAGCAATAAGTTCAGAAAAAATGTTACTGAAAAAGGTATTGTTAATCTTGGATTAAATAATTGCAATAGGGATGAGGGATATTGGGTAAAGATGATTCCTAAACCAATGACAAGCTTTGCATCTCCTCCACCCCACTGCTTTGTAAAATACATCAAGTTTGCAAGAAGCAAAAATACTGCTAAGGCAGCAAGTGCATATAAAATTATTGAAATGTCTTTGGCAATAATAGACTGAATTGATTTTAATGCCAGAGCAATCAGGATTAAGCTGAAATTAAGCCAGTCTGGAACTTCCCTTGTTTTAATATCTGAAATTGAAGCGAATATAAGCCAGATTAATGCTGTAAAAACAAAGATATAATCTATGATCATAAGATTATTTTAATAGGTATGTTTATAAATTTTTTTAATATGCTTTAGCTTTATGATATCTATTATTGGAGGAGGTCCTAGCGGAAATTACCTGGCTTATTTATTGGCTAAAGAAGGCAGTAAAGTTAATCTTTATGAAGAGCATGATAAGATAGGAAAGCCAATTCAATGCACTGGATTACTGACAGATTCCATTAATAGCTTTGTAAAAATAAAAAAGGAATTTTTGGTTAATACTCTAGACAAAGCAAGATTATTCGGCCCTGATGGTGATTATACAGATATTAAAATAAGAAAGAATTTTGTTGTTGACAGGCATAAATTTGACAGCCATATCGCTGAAATGGCTGTTAATGAAGGGGCTAAGTTTTTTTTGAATCATAAATTCTTGGACTGTAAAATTAAGGATAAGATTACTGCAAGATTTAAGACAAGTAAAGGCATTAAAGAATTAGAAACTGACTATTTAATTGGAGCAGACGGTCCAAGAAGTTCAGTCGGAAGAAGTGTTGGATTAGTAACAGATAAAAGAAAATATATTATTGCTTTGCAGGCAAGAATGAGCTTAAAGGATTTAAATTGTGAAAAAGACACTTTTGAAGCTTTCATGGAAAAAAGAGGATTTGGATGGGTTGTTCCTGAGAATGACGAGATTGCCAGAGTCGGAATTGCTACAGCAGGGAAAAATGCCAACGATTATTTCAAGGATTTTTTAAAGCAAAGATGCCCAAATAAAAAAATAGTAGAATACCAGTCTGGACTGGTCCCAATTTATACTCCTGAAATGAAATGCCAGAAAAACAATGTTTTCTTGGTTGGAGATGCTGCATGCCAAGTGAAATTAAGCAGTCTGGATTATGGTGAACCTGTTCTAATTAAAAAAAATGGTTTTATTATGACTGTTAGAATAGGAGAGCTAGTTGATGAAGAGATAAAGAAAAATAGAAAGAATGTTATTAAAGAAGGCAGTATAGACATAGTAAAACCTAAAGATATACTTTCCTACACACCTGATTATAAATCTAAGAACTTTAGGTTTTATAAAACAAATAGTCTTATTAGACACCCTTCTGAAGAAGATATTTATGAGATTATTATTGATAGAGGGTATAGAATTAAGGTTACTGGAGAACATAGTGTTATGTGTGTTAGTGAAGACTCCTTTACTCCTAAAAAAGTTAAAGATTTGAAAATCAAAGAAGACCATCTCTTAGTTAATTTTAATTTGCCTAAGGGAAATTTCACAGATAATATAAATATTATAGAATGGATTCTTGAAGAAAAGCCTGATTTAGTAGAAAATATAATTATCTTGGGCGGCAAGAATCTTTTATACAAAAAAGCAGAGGATGTTGAGAGAAAGAAGAGAAGGACATACTGGTATAATGATAGAATTCCTCTGAGTTTATTTTTAAGTAAAGGAATAATCCCTAATGATGTTAAGCTTATTTATAAGAAAAAATTCGGAAGAGAGATAAAAATAAAAAATATAATAGATTTATCTCCTGAATTATTTAGACTCTTTGGTTATTATGCTGCAGAGGGAACTAGTAATGGAAGAGATGTTAGACTATGTTTTGGAAAAGATGATTTAATGAAAGGTATAGTTGATGATGCTATTAATTGTGCAAAGAAGGTATTTGGCATCGAACCAAATAAATTGCATAAGAAACTAAATCCTAAAACAAATAAAGACAGCAGTTATTATGTGATTTTTGGTGGGAAAATTGTATACAATTTGTTTAAAAATATTCTAAAATCTGGAGATAAGGCGCATAATAAAGAAGTTCCTTATATTGTTTTTAATGTTAATAACAATCTTAAAATGGAATTTTTAAAAGCTTACTTGCTTGGAGATGGGCATGCTAGGTTTAGAATGCCTAAAAAAAGGAAAAATTGGTCTTCCGATATAATGGCGGCTACAGTTAGTAGAAAATTATTAAGCGACTTAGTTTTACTGTCCTTTCAACTGGATTTATCTCCTACTGTGCAATATCAGAAAGCTAGAGAGCACGAATTGTATGGTAAAAAAATAAAATCTAAGTATACTTACTTATTAAGCTATTCTAAAAAAAATGACCTTAATAAGCTGTCCGACATATTTGGAAGCAAAAAATCACTTTTACTTAAGTATTTGGATAAAATAAAAGAAAAATCTATTGCTGGTTTGCCGATAACTTTATTGCCAGATATTATAGAAAAACATAAGGATCTATTTAGGAAAGAATTTGGACAATATTCTCACTATAAGACTTTGTCTTATAAGCTTTTGGAAAAGATATTTTCTAAAATCAATGATAATACTGAAAGGATAAAATTTATGAATAATTTGATTATAAATAGAGTTTTAGTTCTTCCAATTAAAAAAATAAATAAAATTAAGCCAACTTCAAAATATGTTTATGATCTAGAGGTAAATGATACAAATATGTTTGTTGGAGGAGTTGCTCCAATAATAGTTCACAACACCCATGGAGGCATAATCTTAGGAATGCTTGGGGCAGAGGAAGTTAAGAATTCTATAACAAATAATGATTCTTATGACAGAAGATGGAAGAAGAGAATAGGAAAGGATTTGTTTTACAGCTGGCTTATGTGGAAGGTTTTTAAGAAGTTTAATGACAAGGATTACAATAAACTTATAAAAGATTTCAAAAATCCAAAGATAAGAGAAATATTAGGCAGGTATAACAGGGATTTTCCGTCACAATTTATTTTTAAAATATTATACAAGAAGCCTTCTTTAATTAAATATGGCTTTAAGCTGTTCTCTCGGCAGTAAAGTTTATATATAAAGGAAATTGGTTTTGATATATGGCTAAAAAACCAGCATCAGCAGCAACAGTTTCAGTTTTAGTTGCTTTGATAGCATTGTTTATGATATTATACATATTACTGCTGCCTCCTGCTGAGAGAGCGCAATTATTAGATATCCCTCCTCCAGAAGAAGCAGGCAAGGAGATAGTTAAGGCTGATGGAAAAGTATTAGCTAAACAAAAGGCGGAAACAATTCTTTCTGAAAAGCCCGGCGAAGTCTCTCTTGATATTGAGGATGAAAATCTTCATAATCTTAATTCTGTCAGTTTGTTTGTTAAGTCAGAAGCAGAAACTATAGATCTTGTAAACACAATAAGCATTTCAAGAAGCTCCTTTTCAAATAAGTTTCAGGAAGTTGAATTTAAACTTGATGATCTTAATGAAATTGAAGAATTAAATTTGATTTTCTTTGCTGAAGAAGCTAAGGGAAAACTATTCATTGACCTTAATGGGAACAATGTTTTTAATATAGTTATTGATGAAGGAAAGTTAAGAAGCGTTAAACTGCCATTAAGATTTTTAAAACAAGATAATACAATAAAATTTTATGCAGAATCTCCAGGATTTATATTTATCTCCATTGATAATTTAGACAAGGCAACCTTGGAATATGTTCTTTACTGCGAGGAAATAGGCAAGAGGGAAGGAAGACTGAAAATAATTGCAAATGACTTCCTGCTTTATTCTGATTTGGTAAGGTGCGGACAGGGATTTTCCAAGATAGAAGTTGATGAGGAATTTTTGAATGAAGGGGATAATGATTTTGAGTTTTCTATTGACAAAGGAGATTATACTCTAGAGCAACTAAAGCTTGTAACAAAGTTAAGAGGAGGGGCATTATTAACTTATAAGTTCTTTTTGGAGGATGAAGAGTTTGACAATGTATGGGATGGAAGAACAGAAGCAAAGTTAAAATTAATATTTGGAAGTGATGGGGAAAAGAGCGCAAGATTTGAAATCAATGGCGAAAGCGTAAGGATGAAGACAGATGATAATGATTTCATTAGAGATATTTCTGGACTGGTAAAAGAGGGAAATAATGTGATAAAAATAATACCTGATGATGATTTTGTGATTGATTTGATGGAAATTGTTTTAGAGTAAAAAAGAGGTTTGATGGTTAGAGAAGGTAATTGGTGGACTAGAGAGTCAGAAGGAAATATCAGGGAAAGAGCAGGCAGGATAGTAGGTAAAGCAAAAGGGTACTCTGGCTGGAATCTGCTTATCAGGATTATTGGAAAAATTTTAGCTTTTATTCTTTTTTTAATTTTTGTAGGATTGATAATTTAGACAAGGCAACCTTGGAATATGTTCTTTACTGCGAGGAAATAGGCAAGAGGGAAGGAAGACTGAAAATAATTGCAAATGACTTCCTG
>JAGVZH010000031.1 GCA_018302745.1 Candidatus Woesearchaeota archaeon | reverse complement strand
CCTCTATATCAAAAAACAAAGAAGGTTTTAGTTTAATAAAAAAGAAACTTGAACCTGCAATTTTCATTGGCTTTGTCCGGTTGAATTTATCATTAATTATGATATTTAGTGGAAAGACTTCATAAGTTAAGCCCAAAAACTTTAAGGCGGTATTCAAACCAAAATACCATTTAACCCCTTTCTTTTCCAAGCCAAGAGCTAAAAGCTCATAAGGAGAATATTTTAGAGAATTGAATTTTTTTTCTTCATAACTTTTTAGATAATAAACGCCTCTAAAGATTGTTATTAGATAGCTTTTGTTTAGCATAACTCTTCTCAAAGTATCTTTATTAAAGTTATATTTAGTTGCCAAGCTATCAAAATCTTTTCTTGTTAGGATTTTACCCTTCGCTTCTCTTAAGATAGTATCTATTTTGTTCATAGCTTAATTCACCTTATTAGGTGAAATATGGTATATATAAGTCTTTCTTTTTTGGTCGAATGTAATGAGCAAGTAATCTTTAAATAACAATCTCCCTCAGCTTCTCAACAATCATAACCTCTGCAAGCGTATCCAACTCGCAATATTTCAATAAATTTTCTCTAACATCTTTTCCATTATTATAACACATATTATAGAACTCAGCAGAGGCTGTTCCGCCATCACCAATTTCCATTCCTTTGTAGCTCTTTCCAGTTATTGCAGGAAGAACATCTTTTATAGAAGCACTGCCTTGCTGTTTTGGATTGTAATAGCTAAATTCCCTGAATGGAACAAGCAAATCAACTATTCTTTTCAAAACATTATCAATCCATTCTTTATGCTCTGGAAAATGTTCAGCAAGCTCTTTTAGCCTTCCAATTTCAAAGCTTTGATTATACACTAAGACAGTTCCTTTCTCTCCAATTACTTTTTTTAATGCAGTAACAAAATCTTCTCTTGGATCACCATTTCCATTATACAAGAAAGCATAATGTTCTGGCTTACTGCCTTCTTTCTTGACAATATGCAACGAAAATTGAAAAGGAACCTGTGAATAACATTTCAAGCCATCAAACATAGGGATTGCTGTTGAAAATGTCTCAAAATCAAGATAGTAGAGAGGATATTTCAATGTTGCAAGAAATTGTTTTATTCCTTCTTTATCAACATAAACTTTCTTTTTCATTTCGCATTCTCTTTGTATGTTCTGCTTACCATTCAATTTAACATGCTGAGGAATGTCTTTTATGTGCATTATTCCATTTTCAAACAATTCACAAGCTAATTTATTCCCACGGTACAGACAAAAGACATGATTCTCAGGCAGATCATCTATACAATTTTCTGTAAAGCAGTCGTGATGACCTTCTTTAATCATTTTATCAATTAAAAGACCGGCTTTTGGTTGTTTATCTGAAGAAATTATCTCAAACATTTTATCAATTCTTTCTTTAATATCTTTAATTGCAATATTAACTTGGGAAGTAACATCCTCTTTCACAAAAAGTTTTTTAACATCCAACTTTCCTTTTCTAAAGTACTCTTTATTAAGGTGCATCAAAAAGCATTTTCTTATCTTCAATCCATTGGATTCATAGACATATTTCTGAAAAGAAACATCATGAACATTAATGTCTTTTACTTCTGTTCCAGACTTAACTTCAATAATATCCCATTTATCTCCAACAGGAACTAAAATATCAGCTCTTGAGAAGCAGTTATTCAACTCAAATCCTGCTTCAAATAAAGGCTTTTTCTTCTTCAAAGCATCTTTACTTTCCCTGATATTTTCTTTATAGTCTGTGGGTAAATCTATGCCCTCTGGAAAGAGCATTTTAGCCATCTGGCCTACTTTATCTCCTTCCTTAAACTTAAACTCCTCAGCTAAAGTGACTTTTCTAATCTTCTCAGGCTGATTAAAAAAAATCCATAAATGCCTTGGACATTCAAGACCAACAAGATAATTTGATTTAGTAAGTATTGGATTCATATATATTCAAAGAAAGGTAGCATATTTATAAAGAATAAGGTTTCAAAATCAGCTTATCACCCGCATTCGACTTAAAAATCATCACCCGTTATTGCGACAGAGAGCGCTTTTTAATTTTTGAAATAAAAAGCGGATCCGGAGGGATTTGAACCCCCGACCCTCTGGTTAAAAGCCAGATGCGCTAGCCGGACTGCGCTACGGACCCATAAACAAATAAAAAATTAGAAATAGAGAATATAAAAATGTTGTGTTACTCTTCGAAATCGTCCTCGTTATCATCTATGTCATCATCTTCATTCATACCAGGATTTTCTGTAGACTCTTCCATCAATAAGCCACAAGTCTCACATACTGATGCTTCCTCAGCCTCTTTTTCTGTTCCGCATGTTTTACAAACATATTTTGTCATTTTTCCTCCATTATAAGTAATTTTCAAGTACCATAAAGGATATTTAAATATTTCCTTATTTTAAGATAGATTTATAAAAACATGGAATAATAAAAAACAGCAGCTGCTACAAAAATGATAAACATAACAAGAAAAGATTATGAATTTTTATTTAAATTAAATTCCTTAAATTTAGCTTTAGGAACATCTGCTCATAGCTCTGTTGCTATTCCATATAGAGATGAGGAAGGAATAATTAAACAATCAAAAGAATTAAATCAATATTCTCATGTTTATTATGATGTTGAGGGTGATGGATCAAAGATAATGAAAAAAAGAATTTCAGATCATGAAGATGATATAAGGCAGCATTATAAGCTTCATCGTGCATTTAACCTTACTTTTTCAGCAATAGAAGATGCTGCAAAAAAACAAAACAGGATAAATATTGGGAAAAGCACTGCATATTTGTGCAGAGAAGCCTGGGATTATGTCAGATTAGTTAAAGATCACGAGCATAAGGCTGGAGAAGAAAGTTTCTTAAAATTCCCAACATGCATCAAAGGGCCTTATTTCCATATCCCTAATTTAGGGGTAATGGATCCTGAATATAAAGGATTAATTCTTGAACTTGAATTCAATTCAAGGCAAAATGAAGAGTATGCCTGCAGGGATTTATTAAGATTAGAAGACTTAATTACTGATTTTGTTGCTCAAAAAGAAGAATTTAACTTAACTAGCGCTTATACTCCTGAATTAAGGGATGATGGCATTAATTCATTTTCAAAGAAATTAAATACTGTAAAATTACTGCTCGAGAAAGCCGGTCTGAGACTTGAACAGGAATGATTAACAGCAAGTTTTTTATATCTATAAAATAATTATAACTTATGGCAGACGAGCAAAAGATTATACAGATTCTTAGGAAGGTCAAAGATCCTGAATTGAATGTAGATATTTATACTTTAGAATTAATTAGAGGGATAAAAGAAGAAAATAATAAAATAATCATCACAATGACACTAACAAGCCCTGCATGCCCTTTTGGCCCTGAAATTATCAAAGATGTTAAGACAAATGTAAGCAGAGAGATGAACAAGAAAGTTTTGGTAGAATTAACATTTAATCCACCCTGGGAACCTTCTGAGGATCTAAGGGAAGAATTAATGAGTAGCCATTAAAACCGCCAAATATACTCCGGAAGTGAAATATGTCTTGAAGAAGAAGTTTTTAAAAACAACCTGCATGAGCTTAATCTTGGATATTATCTTGAAAGATTTCCTGATTTGTTAAGGGAATGTGTAAGCGAGAATTATAGATTTTGACCAACCATTCTTTCTAGAGAGTCAACTATTTGTTTAACGCCGCCAGGTTTGTATATAAATTCTGTTACACCAATAATCAAAGCTTCATCTTTCTTGTTTTCGTCTCCACTCATCATATAAATTGGGATTTTTGAATTAAATTTCCTTATTATTCTTGTAGCTTCCAATCCATCCATCTTTTTCATTGAGTTATCAGTAATAACCAAATCATAATGATTTTTTTCAATCTTTTCAACCAAAGGAAGTCCGTCGTCTACCTCATCAATTTCTGCATTTTTTAAAAAGTTTTTTATATATCCAACCAGTATTTTTCTTACTGATTCATCATCATCAGCTATTATTATTCTCATTTTTCTAGCTATCTCCCATCAACTCTTTTAGAACTCCCCCAATCAACTGCCTTTTTTTCTCTTAATAAATTTTACTATGGCATAAATTATTCCTCCAACCACAACAAGGAAGATGATTGCTCCAGGATCTTTTAGCTGTGAAAGGGCGAATAAAACCAGCAATCCTATTCCTCCCCATTTCAAAACCTTTAATATTTTCTGCTTTAAAGTTAATTTTTCCCTGACTACTGCTTTTTCTTTTCTTCTGAATATTTTTCCTTTTTTCTTCTTTTCATTTAAAACCTTATAGACTTTTATGTCCTCAGGAATTCCCTTGAAATGCCTATGGCCGACAACAGCAGTTGGAATCTCACTTTTGTTCATTGACAGATAAACAGCTTCAGTGAAGTAAATGTCACCTGCATCTGCAATGCCTTCTAATCTTGCTGCAATATTTACAGCTTCTCCAAAAACATCATTGTTTTTTATTGTGACTTCCCCTGAATTTACAGCAACCCTTACTTCCAGCTGATCTTCTTCAGCAACCATTTCATTGTGCTTTTCCAGCACATTCTGTATTTCCATTCCACACAAAACAGCATCTGTTGGTGAGTTAAATGTTACAAGGAAAGCATCTCCTATTGTCTTCACTATTCTTCCCCCAAATTTCTTAAAAACAGGCGGGATTAACTTTTCATGCATATCCAGCAGTTTCTCTAATTTTTCCCTAGAAATTTTTGAAGTTTTTGGGGTAAATCCCTTGATGTCAGTAAGCATTATTGTAAGATGCTTGGTTTTCATAAGAAATGACTAATTTATCTAATTTAAAAGGTTTTCTTTAGGTTAGCTCTTTTGCTTCATATTACGGACTGTTTTTTTGAATGCTTCTATCTGCTTCTCACTTAAATTTCCATACCTTAGATAATTCAATTTAATGCTCCTTAAGAAATTATTCTCCCTGTAAAAATCTTCAGGAATTTCAAAAAACTTTTTCATTTTTGAATCTTTAATTTTTCCATCTAATTCTTTTTTCTGGCATTCATAGCATACAGGATATTTTTCCTTGCTTGTAATTTTTACGTAATTCTTTCTGCATTTTCTGCACAGTTCTTTGTATAATACCATATTAGGATATCTCAACTACTTTAATCTTAAATTTTAAAACTTTTCCAGCTAAAGGGTGATTTAAGTCTAATGTAATTTCTTCATTTGTTATTTCTGTTACTTTTGCCGGTATCTGCTGGCCATTAGGCATGACTAATCCTAAAATGCTTCCGACTTCAGCATCTTCAGGCAATTGCTCTTTTGGCAGTTTTTTAATTAAATCAGGATTTGGATTTCCGTAAGCTTCTTCTGGCTTTAAGGTAATTTCCTTTTCTTCTCCTTTTTCCATTCCTATTACAGCTTCATCAAATCCTTTTACAACCTGGCCAGATCCTGCTGTGAATTCCAATGGGGTTCTTCCTTCTGATGTGTCAAAAATCTCTCCATCCTCAAACGTTCCTGTGTAGTCAACTTTTACTTTATCTCCCTGCTTAACTTTCATATTTTCTCCTGATGCTATAACAAGACTTATTACAATGATTAAAACAAACAAGCTTAAAATTATATTTGCTTTCTTCATTTTATTATAGAAAGTTCTTGTTATTTAAGAGTTTGGGTTTTGTTTTCTATTCTTCCGAATTCCGGTTTAAAAAGAAGCAATGCCTTGCCCAATGACCCTGAGTTGTTTTTTGCTATGAAAACTTCAATCATGTTTTTTTCAATTTCAAAACTCTCCGGATAATTAGCAACTTCTCGATAAAGTAATAAAACTTTTTTAGCAGAGTCTGCCAAACTATTATTTAAGTTATATATTCTTGGAATATTAGATCCTACTCTTGATGAAAGCCCTGAAGCGGCAACAACAGATAGTTTCTTTTCAATAGTCAAATCTGCAATTCTTTTAATAAATCTCTTTTTCGGCTCTACATAATCTATATCGTCTATGAATATATACTTTGCATCATTCTCTTCAACAATTTCATTGAATTTATCTATTGAAAGTTTTGGTTGATATGTTAGGGTTATTAGTGATTCGGAAATATTATAAAAAGCAGATATATATCTTTCAATCTCTCTCTTAGGCACATCATTGTTATCATTTAAATTTATTTGATAATATGCAGAGACAAGCTTTTCAAGAATTTTTTCTTCTGATTCTTTTGTTGAGATGATAATTGATGGTATTTTTCCTGATAATCTTTCAGAAGTAGATAAAGAGTTTACCATATGCAAAAGCAAAGAGGTTTTTCCAGCTCCTGGTCTTCCTCCTATAATCCAAAACTCTCCTTCTTTTAATCCGAGAGTATTATGATCTATCTCATATACCCCTGTAGAATACTCTATTAATGGGTGATTTTCTCTGTAATAAATTTTACCAAAAACTCTATTTACAAGTTCTGATAAAGGCACTACATCTTCCATAAGGATATAAATTGCTGATGTTTTATAAAGCTTGTTTACTACTAAAACGAACAGTAAAATTTCATAAAGTTTATAATATTTATCTTATCAATAATAATATGGATTTACATATCATGGATTTGTTGAGGGCATCAGAATATGAGCCAGTTAAGCCTACATATGCAATCAGAATACACTGCAGCACTTCCCCTGATCCTGAATTTGTTTTAAAAAAATCTCAATTTTACAGAAAGATTTCAGAATATTCTTTTGATGATAATGAGCCTTTATTTCAGGCAGGTCCTGTGACTATTACAGAAGATATTGCTGATTCAATTGTCAGGGATTTTGCAAAACATAAGGATAATGTAGAAGCATTATTGGTTCATTGCACAAGAGGAAGAAACAGAAGCCCTGCTGTTGCTATTGCTCTAAATGAAGTTTTCAGTTTAGGGGATAATTCCAATGAATTAAAAAAAGAATTTCACGCTTATAATAAGCATGTCTATAAATTAGTATTTGAAGCTGGGCAGAGATATCATTTTATGGTTTGATTCTAAAAAAAAACCTAGGAAATTCTGCAAAAGAGATGAGCATAATATATTATTGTGACTAATTTTGAGGAATGAAAAGATTTAAATAGTTAAATAGTTTAACTGTTAAACAAGGAGGTTAAAATGGATAATGAACTTGTAAAGATGAGTCCTAAAGGACAATTAGTAGTCCCTCAAGAAATTAGAGAAGTAGAAAACTTTCATACAGGAGATAGGTTTGTTCCATTTCCAGTTAAAGGGGGAGTCTTCTTTAAGAAAGTAAAGATTCCTGATGTAAAAGTGGAATTTAAAAGACTATCAAAGGAAATTGAGAAAAGATTCAAGAAGAATAAAGTAACTGCTAATGATGTAGAATAAAATTTCCGAGCGGAGTGGAAAGGACGAGTAGCGAAGCGACGAAGAGGTTTTGAGTTGCTGTACTTCTAGACCATGTCGGAGTTTTCCAGTGTAAAGTTAGGGGGGCGTTTTAGTCGTTAAGAACACCTCATTTGTTCATCCCCAAGAACCTCTTGAGCAATCATATTGTTCCAGAGAAGTATCGCAGAAGCCATTGCTCCTGGCTCATCCTGCTTTGCAAGAAGGTGGAGAATATTTTTCTTTGATATATTGAAAAATGTATCTGCTGCTTCACGCGCACTTTTCCCACGAAGGAGAGCGATTGCCAATTCATTAGAGGGTTGGAGAAAAAGTTGCGCAACTTTATCTTTTAAGGGTGTAGTTGTTCTGCTTGTATCAGTCCAAAAGCTAAATGGCTGATTATAGCCGATGAAACATCCGTCTTTCTGCGTGCATGCTTTCCCAAGTGAAGCTGCTGCGCTACACGCTCTGGCATAGGTTAACTTTCCTGTAAGAAGTTGGTGATTCTCTTTCTCTCGAATAAGATATTCTTCTTCTCCCTCAACTTTATCGCCGTAAATTGTGGTTTCATCACCATGAGCATTAAAGAGAAGGAGTTGCGGATTCTGTTTGGTTATACTCTCTTCAAATATTTTTCTTCGCAATCTTGGACGCTTTAGCTTAGTTACAGCGATATTCTTCTCCTCTGCAAATTTCACCAATTCTTCTGCATAACAATAGAGGTAAGAAGTAGCGTCATCATAATTAGGCATAGTGATGAGTGTTTTCATTCTGCCAACGTCTTGGAGAACTCACCGCTTGCCAATGCTTTCATAAAATTAAGCTGTATTTTAGCAAAAGTGACCCCAACGTGATCCTCTTTTTGCACGTGTTGCTTTAGTTCTTCTTTGGTAAAAGTGCCCTCGTTACCGATAGATAGTTTAAAGTTAGGAGGGATGGTTTCTAATCTCCAAAGTACAATTTTCTTTAGTTCATCAGATATTTTTTCACTCATAGGACACCTAATTCTTTTATGATTTTTAGTATTTTCTTTCCTGTTGCAGATTTGCTCTTAATTTCTATGGTCGCAGCAATCCATGTATAAGGTTTTTCATCCACCACAGCGATAACTTCCTCAGATTTTACTTTTTCCGGGAGATTAGCAAATGCTTTGAGGAATTTTGCTCGAAGAGTTGCGTAATCATCGCCTGCCATCAAAGCATATCAGACGAAAAAGCTATATAAAGCTTCTTATGTACGAGTTGGTGGCTAAAAATAATTCCGAATTTTATGTTGTCTCTTATAAGTGATTAAAAATAGAAAGTTTTAAATACTAGTTATGGTGATATATAAGTCAACTAGAACTAATCCTATCCAACTAATATTCTTTTTTCCCATTTTTTATTTCTTCCAGTCTTGATTTTAATAAAGGTTGATGGTATTCTTCACATAAATCAGGATATACCTCCTTTTATACTTATAAACCAGAAACATATGCTGGAAGTTAAAAAACAAGAAAAACGCCCAGACCGAGATTCGAACTCGGGTTATGACCGTGACAGGGTCAGGTGATGAACCAGCTACACTATCTGGGCATAAAAAAGAAGAGATTTTATTTTCTTTATAAACCTTATTCTTTTAATATATCCCTCAATAAAATATAAGTCTCTGGATGCTCATCAGGGTCTAAAACCTTTGTATGAAGGTTGGTATTGAACTTATCTGTGCATTTTCCTTCTATCAAAAAGTTTTCAGCATTATCCAGATAGCTGCTGTTTTCCGAAACAATTCCGTCACCAAAAGAACCATCCATATCGCATCCTGTAGACCTTATATTATAAATTTCAAAGTCTTCAGCAGCCTTCCTTGAATTTAGCCTGTTTAAGAAAATGCTTCCTTCCTCCATGTCATTGCATTCTTTCTTTCCTCCTAAGAATGAGCAGATCTTCTCAATTTTTTCAGAAATTCCTTTGTTTGGCGTATTTATTAAAATCAATTTATTAACATCATCATATCCAAAGATAGAGGCATATTCCCTGGCTACTAAACCACCCATTGAATGGGCAACAATATTTACTTTTTCTGCTCCAGTCCTGAATTTAAGCAAATTAATAATCTCATTTAGTCTTAAAGCATAATTCTCAATTCTTTCTGATTTTTGCGCTGTGATAGTATAAACTCCCAAATCATAATATGAAATATAATAATAGCTTGCCCTTACTGCAACAGGAACACCGGATCTTCCCCACTCTGCCTCTAAGATATCCCTTGGCTCTAAGCTTACATCCAGCTGGCCTGAGTTAATAAACCCATCTTCCTGTAATTTCCTCTGTATCTTTGTAAAGGAGCTCATTGAAAACTCAGGGGTGTTTTCATCATTAAATGTATGGCCATGGATAAACAAGACTGGAAGCAGTTCTTTTCTTCCTTCACAAACATCTATTGTACAGCATGGCTTGCACTGCCCGAATATGCAGCATACCGGAGGATTTGGATCTAATAAAGTTTTGAAGCTGATTGTTATGTTTGGCAATGAAGAATTTATCTCTTTTATTGAAGAAATATTAATCATAAACAAATTATCTATTCCAGACAAAGTTTCATTATAGGTCTCATTTGACAATGTTAAATTTTTTCCTTCATAATTTTTTATTATTAAATTAATATTATCCGACAATAATCTTAATGCATTATTGAATGCTTTAGTATCTATAGAACTGTTATCAATTATTAAATATTGCCCGTAAATCTGCTGTGAAGTCCTGTTTAAATTATGCAATTCATCTATAGTTTCATTTACTGAATTTTCTTTGTAATCAGTGATAAGCTGATTTATTTTTGGCTTTAATTCTAATAAATTTGAAAATAACTCTCTATTATTATTCCATAATCTTACTGTATCCATAACTTCATTGTTAATATTTACTATTCTATCAGATAACTCCACTAAACTAGGATCTTTTAATTTTGAAAATTCACTGTTTAAGAAGATGTAATCTTCATTATTCCATAAAGAGAAGTATGTTTTGCTTTTTTCATTTAAATCATTCAATTCTTGGGATATGTTTTGTGATTCTTTAAAATAATCGCTTTTATCCGCAACATTATCAGGCAGTCTTGTGTTTAAAATAATGCTTTGCTCACTAATCTCCTTTATTTCTTTTAGTTTAGACAAAAAAGATTCGATTTGCGGCTTTAAACTCCCTTTTAGAGTTTCCTCTTCCTCTGTCAGGTCATAATTTATTGATATTGTTGAGGATTTGTATCTGGTTTTGCTGTCAGTAAGGCAGAATAAAGTTTTGATATTTTTACATGCTGCTTCAAAATTATATAAAGTCTGGCCAGAGCCTCTTCCAGTCGGCTCTAAAGTAAAAGATTTTTCAACTAACTGATCATGCTTCAACTGCTCTTTTTCATAATATAAAATTGAATTGTCCCTTAAGTCTGTAAGAGTATATTCACAAACAGATTTGCATTGGAAGAAATTTTCGTTTTTTACTGTAAGGTTTACTTTTACTGGCAGATCGTTCTTTACAAAAAAGCTTGAGTCTAATGGGTTTAGCATAATATTTAATTCATCATTCAAGACAAATTTTACTTTTATACCTATAATAAGTGAGAGCAAAACTAAAATTAATATAGATGCTGATGCTACTATTATTATAAGCTTTATTTTTTTCCTGGGATTTTTGATAATTGCTTCTGCTTTAAAAACCTTTTTTGGCTTTTTCCTTGATTTGCTCTTTTTTTGCTTTGGCATTGATAGTTATAGTTTTTATAGAAATATAAAGGTTTTTGTCTAAGAAGGATGACAAAAGAAACTTTATAAATTTTCGTTTTATATAGGGTGGTTTGAGTAAAAATGCATAAGCACGGATTAAATGAGATAACTGCAACAATTGAAAATAAGCTAAAAGAGAGGAGATTTGAAGAAGTAAATAGTGTACTTAAAAGTTTAGATATAAGGTATGAGGAGTTAAGGGTATTGATGACATATTTGATAACGACTTTCTCTTATAATAAAGAGCTGCCTTACAGAAGGGAGTTTTATGAAGGGGTTTGTAAAAGAGCTAAGGAATGCAAACAATATGAAGAGAACTGGTTTAAGGTTCTTGGGAGATGAAGGTATTTTTTTTCTTTAAAAGCTGATGAAGGTAAGGGTAAGAAGCAGTAATTTATTTCTTTAGAAAATTATTTATAGGATGTTAACTATCTAATATCTAATGGCAGATAGTTCTAAAATAACTCCAAAAATAGCAGAAATTTGTGGTGTTATTACTGGAGATGGTCATTTAAGCAGATATATATCACCTAAAAGAACTGATTATAGGGTTGAAGTTTTTGGTGATAAAACTGAAGAAGTTGATTATTTCCAATATTTATTTTTGCTATTTCAAAAATCTTTAGGCAGAACTTTCAAAATTAAAATTAAAAAAGATTGTATACATTTATATAAACATTCTAAAGAAATTTTAGAATTCTTTGAAGAAATTGGTATAATTGTTGGTAAGAAGTCAGATAAAGCAAGAATACCTAAATTAATATTAAATGACCCAATATTGTCTCTAAAATTTTTGAGAGGTCTTGCAGATACTGATTTTAGTATGTGTTTTAAAAAAGGGGCTAGGAGAAATAATTCATATCCTAGAATATGTGCTGAATTCGCTTCTCAGAAGATGATTAAAGATATACAAATAATTCTTGATAGAATAGGTATAACTTATTGTAAACAAAAGGTAATTAGACATAATCTTTTTGGAGTATTCATCCATTATAGACTTCAGATTAATGGAAGAAAAAATTTAAGTAAATGGATGAATCTTATTGGATTTTCTAATCCTAAACATTTGACCAAGATAAAGGTTTGGAAAAATTTAGGCTATTGTCCACCAAGAACAACATATTCAGAAAGATTAAAAATAATAAATAGAAGTAGGAAGATTAATCTTCCCACTTCCTAATCCCTGCTGCCGGAGTTGAATTTGCCAAGATTTTTTAGGTCTTTCCAGCGATCTCTCGGTCTCGGCTGGCTATTTTTCATTCTTGGTTAATACCCAGTCGAATAGCTTCTACAGCCGAGCGTTTTACCATTAAACTAAGCAGGGATGAATAAAAAGACATAAAATTAGAAAAAATAAGTTTTGATTACTCCAGTTGATCCGAAAGTGGAAAATGAGTAATTATTTGATAGTATGTTTGGTTATCCCAAGATTACAGCTTTTATGCTTCTTACACCAATTTTCACATTTCTGGGTTATAGTTTTATTCTTATATTTTATATTTTCTTCAACCACAAATTCAGCTTTAACAGATTAAATGTATTTTATACTATACAAAGACTTGTATATAAGTATATATTATACTATACATAGAAAATAATCCACTCCTACCTATCAAATCAATTTACTTTCCTATCTACTTTACTCTCTCTTAGGATACAATGAAACTGAATTAGAATAGTGCTTTACATCCTTTCCTTTATGCTCATATCTTGCTCTTGCAGGAGGGAGCTTTAATTTTCCCAATAAATGCATTTTTGGCTCTAACTTATAAGATACAATTCTTTCTTCCCCTTTATCTAAATGTAATAAGTCCCATGTTAGGTGCAGTGAATGCTCAAACCTTTCTATCTTGTTTGGCTTTATTGTGGCATACTCTTTTGAAGGGTGTATCACTTTTGGCAGAACATCCCTTAATTCAACATTCTTGACGGGAATCCCAAGATTATTCTTTACCAATAAAGCAACTTTCATTTCTTTTCCTGTTTTAATTACTTTCTTTGTTACAATAACTCCATGATTCAGCCATAAAAATACAAAATAAACTGCCACTAAAAATAAGACAAACAGGTAAAACAATGGTTTGTAATCAGTCTCTACAACTATATCATACCTATGCTGCGGCTTTATTGTAAAGTCCCATTCATACTTGGAAATTCCTTCCTCTTTTATCTGCCTTGATGGCTTTGGAGAAAATGTAGTAAATATTTTTTCAAACTGCTTTAATGTAGTTGAGTAGCTTGATATTATCTGGGTATTACCGTCATTTGTTCT
>JAGVZH010000030.1 GCA_018302745.1 Candidatus Woesearchaeota archaeon | reverse complement strand
TCTTTTTTCTTTCATTAATCAGTTGTTGCTCTGGATCCATTATGAATTTATTCTCTCTATTGTTATTTAAATCTTTTCTAAGATTAAAATATACTGGCTTCTGTCCTTAAACTTAACATCTATTTCATCAATTAATCTAAAGCCTTTTTCATCTGCTATATTTTTTAACAAGTCTTTAGAGTATGTTAAAAATACGCATTTTCCATTTTCTTTCAGTATTTTATTCAGTCTATCAAACAAAGCAGAGTATATGCTGTTTACTAATCCCTCTGCTCTCCTTTTTGTATGGCTCGGAACATTGCTGACAACTTTGTCAATTTCTTTGCCCTTGATTTTGCTTTCTAATAAGCCTGTATTTAAAAATTCAATTTCTTTCTTCGCAATCTTTGAATTTATCCTGCAACTTTTTAGATATCCTTCCCTGTTGTCAACACCAATAATCCTGGCTTTTTTGTAAAAGCCTGCTTCTATACAAACAACACCATCTCCGCAAAATGAATCTAATAAAACTTCATTATCTTTTAAGCCGCTTAACCTTACTAAGGAATAAGCCAAACAAGCATTAATGCTTGAAGAATGAACTTTAAATCTATAGCCTCTTTTACATAACTTTCCTGTTAAGTCTATTCCTATAAAGCAGTTATTGTCTAAAATATCAACATAGATAATTGTTTCTGGATTTTTGAAATCTATTTTTTTATTATATCCTTCAAAAAGGATCTCTCCTATACTTCTGCTAATATCTTGGCTGTTAAAATCATGATCTCCAATTCTGTTGCAATCTACCCTGAATGTACTCTTTACTAAATTAAAATCTATACCTTTTAAATTTTCTTCAAATTCTTCAATGTGATCAAAATTAAATTCTTTCAATAAATCTAATACCCTGTCTATACTTCTTAAGTCTTTGAAGCTGTTCTTTTTAGTTTCAAAAATTATTCTTCCTTTATCCTTTTTAATTATTTTTGCTTTCAGAACTTCTTTAATTTCATCAGATGCTATACTCTCCAATCCATTTAATGTTATTGCCAGATTTACCATTTTATATTAAAATCTTTTTCAAACTGAACATCTTCCTCTTTAATCTCCACTTTATCTACTTTGCTTCTAAGAGAGCCTTTGTTGCAGAATTCCACCATCTTTTCAATGTCTCTTTCATCACCTTCAAAAACAGCCTCTACTTTGCCATCTAAAGTATTTCTAACCCATCCTTTGATTTTCAATTTTAAGGCCAATTCTTTAATCTCATCTCTAAAGAAAACGCCTATAACATGGCCATAAATAAATATATGAACTCTTTTCATAATTTATGAGAAATAATTAACTTTTAAAATCTTTTTAAAAAAAAGAAAAAAATAAGGGCTTACTTATATGAAATAGCCCAGACGTCCTTAAGAGCCACTACTACGCCTGCTGGAACAATTAAAGCCAAAAGTCCACTGAAGATACCTTCTAAGTAGACTCCGATGTAATTCACACCAGCTAATTGGCTGCCAGCAAAAGCAATAATGACCAAGGCTACTGCTGCAAGCAAGAAATCTTTGCTTTCTTTACCAGCTACATTTGTAAATCCTACAATCAATCCTAGGATTATCAATAAAGAAAGTAGCCATCCTGAGGCTATAGGTCCCATAACACTGCCTACTAAACCCAAGACAATTGCAATTATCACTCCTACAATGAAAGCCCACGAGGACCCTCCTTGTGATTTTGAAGCCACTATTTACACCTCCTTTTTTTAGTAAATATAACTTGATTAAACTAGAGAATAATGCTATTTAAAAGTTACTTACTACTATAAAAAAGTAAAAAAAAAGAAATTAGTTCTTGGATAAAGAGAATACACTCTTTAATGCTACAAGAACTGTTGCTGGGACAAATAGGATTAATATAGCATTTAAAATCCTTGCCACAATTGGAATTGTATCAAGAACATTGCTTCCTAAAGCAGAAACTATTACTAATACTGCTCCAGCCATTAAGAATGATCCTACTTCCTTATCTGTTATGTTTAGCAGGCCTACAATCAATCCTAGAACAACAAGGATAATAGCTATTGTCTGAGTAATAGCACCCATAGCTCCTAGAATCACAGCTAAAACAACACCAATCAGGAAAGACCAGCTTCCTATTAAATTTCCTCCTTTGGCCATTAATTACACCCCCTGAATATCAATAGTGATTATTAGTTAAATAATTATATTTAAACGTTTCCTATGAATATTTACTATTTATAAGTAGTTAAAAAAAGAAAGATTTATAAAGGATTAATTTAGATATTTTATAGTTATAAAATGGAAACAATAACTGAAAAAGCTGCAGACAGGATTAAAGCTCTTGAAACACAGGAGAATTTGGAAAAATTAGAAAGATTAAACTTTTACTTTGTAAATCAAGGACAACTTTGGAGGAAATTAAAACATCACCCCTTTACAGACCGCTTTTGTCTTTCATAAACGGAATGAAGAAAGAAAATCTTGATTCTTTTGTTATGGCTGCAAGATCAGATTAAACACACTCAGCCAAATAAATATTGTTTTTATTCTCAATTATTTTAACTCTTACTTTATCGCCAATTTCTTTATTACATTCATTAACACTAATACATCTATCCTTGGCTTTTCCAATCATTTGTCCGGTTAGCCAGCCATTACAAACAATATCAGCATAAACTTTTTCTCCAATGTCAATAACTTCAGGAATTCTTTCTCTTTTCTCAACATTCAAATCTTCAGCTCTAACTTTTAATTTAATATCATAAGCTTTTTCCCATTCTTTTATTTTATTGTAGAATTTCCAATAAGTCTGTTTTTTAGCTTTTTTCATCTTCCTGCTATACCTGTAAGTTTCATATTTTTGAAGCCCAATACCAAAACCGTTCTCTTTAGAAAATTTAATTACCTCTTCAATATCCTTATCATTTACATTTGGAACCCATACAGGAGTAACCATTATATTTAATCCAATCTTGCCTGCATAAACTAAAGCGTCCTTAACTTTATCAACATCATAACTAGTCATTCCAAAAAGCTTTTTTGATCTTTCAGGATCAATGGAATGCAGGCTGACATTAATCCTGTCTAATCCATATTCTTTTAGCTTCTCAATTTTTTCTTTACTCAAAAAAGTCCCATTTGTTATTACAACAACTTCTTCCACTTCTTCAATAGTTTTTAATTTTCCGCCTAATTCAATAAAATTCGGATGGCTCATAGGCTCACCAACAGAATCAAGGAAAATAATGACTCCCTTGCCTTTTAGCTCAGCAATTTTTTTTGTTTCCTCAAAAAGATAGTTTATGTCAACAATGTAGTTTGTAGGGTGAATATCAAAAGAATTTGCCGATGTTGAGCAAAATCCGCATTTCATATTGCATGAAGAAGTGCATCTTATCTGAAGCAAGTTAGATCCTCTGTCAATTATGCCAAATGCTATGCACCCAATTAATGGGATTCCTGATTCTTTTGTAATATTAACTAATTTAGGCTTTATTTTCTCTATTTGCACTATTTCTTCTTTCATCTTAAATAAAGGTACTATAAAAAATTTAATAAAGCTTTCTAACAGCCTATAGTAAAATGATATTGGGAAAGATAGTAGGAAAAACAACAACTACCGATTTTAAGTTCAAGGCAGATAAAGACATCACTATTTACCAGTATGTTCAGATACCAATAAAAGATAAGTTTGCCCTAGCTCAAATAACTGAAATAGAAAAGGATTCTAATGATACTATAGCATACTGCTCAATTATTGGGTATAGGGATGGTTCTCATATATCACAGATAAGGACTCCTTTAGAGCCTGGAATTGAAGTTTTGGAAGCAGAAAGCGATTTTATAAGGGATACTCTTGGATTGGTTGATGAAAAAGGAGCTTATATTGGAAAATTAGATGGAAAAAATCTGAAAGTTTTCTTAGACATAAATAAAATGCTTACAAAGCACGTTTCTATTTTGGCAAAGTCTGGATCTGGTAAAAGTTATGCTTCAGGAGTTTTGCTGGAGGAGTTATTAGATAAAAAAATTCCTATATTAATCATAGATCCTCATGGAGAGTATTCAACTTTAAAATACCCAAATTCTGATAAGACAAATATGGATAAATTTGAAGTTAAGCCAAAATCATACTTGAAGCAGATTCAGGAATATACTCCGGATACAAAAATAAATACAGACTGCAAAGCTTTAAAATTATCAACAAAAGACTTAACGCCTTCAGAGATTTTACAATTGCTTCCTGCCAAATTAAACAACGCTCAAAAAGGATTATTGTACTCTGCAATTAAATCTATTGGCGGAAAAACTGATTTTGATGAAATAATAATGTCTTTAGAGACAGAGGAAAATTCTGCAAAATGGACTTTAATTAATGTTCTTGAGTATGTTCAAAAATTAGGAATATTTTCAGACTCTCCAACTTATTTAGAAGAATTAATACAGCCTGGAAAAGCTTCCATCATAAATTTGAAAGGGGTTCAGCCTGAACTCTCAGAGGTTGTTGTTTATAAATTAGTAAAAGACTTGTTTGATGCAAGAAAACAGAACAAGATACCTCCTTTCTTTTTAGTTCTTGAAGAATCGCATAATTTCTGCCCTGAAAGAGGCTTTGGAGAAGCAAAATCATCTTCTATTTTAAGGACTGTAGCTTCGGTAGACTATTCTGAACCAATTATGATTAAAAAAAGAAAAAATACAAAAATATGCTCTATTGGAGAATTTATAGATAACCTAATTATCAATAAAAATATTGCACCAAATAAATCAGGGTTAGAGATAGCAGAGATTAAATCAAAGATTTATACGCCTGCTTTTGATAAAAATCTTAAAATAAAATATAAACCAATTAAGAAGGTTATAAGGCATAAAATAAAAGAACCTCTTTATGAATTAACTCTTGAAAAAGGCAAAAAAGTTAAGATTACATCTTCTCACAGCATATTTGTATTAAGAGATAATATTATCCAAGATGTTCCAACGACCTCTATAAAAAATAATGATTATGTTATAGTTCCTATAAATATGCCAAAAAATAAGAGTATATTGAAATCTATCCCCTTTAGTAATCCTCAAAATAACAGAAAGTTTAAATTACCATCTCAAATCCCATTGAATAAAGATTTTATGACACTCTTAGGCTATTTTGTGGCTGAAGGAAGTTCTAATGGCTCTAGCATAAGATTTACATTAAATTACAATGAGAAAGCATATATTGATGATATTTTAAAACATTTAAAAAATTTATTTGGATTAACCCCTTATGTATACAAAAGAAAAGAACTTTCAAAAGTAGAAATAATAACTAATAAAACTAGTTTAGCAGAATTATTTTCTGATTTATGTGGGAAATATGCCTATAATAGTAAAGTGCCGTCATGTGTTTTTAATGTTTCAGGAGAGTTAAAAGCAGCTTTCATTAAAGGTTGTTTTAATGGAGGTGGCTACTTAAGAACAAGAAAAGGGAACAAAGGTGGCAGAAATATAGAAATTTCTTACAAAACTGTAAGTAAGGATTTAGCGGAATCATTGAGTTACTTATTGCTTTCTATAGGTATACATTCTGCAATATATGAAATAAAACCAAATAAACCTAATCATAAAATAGTGTATCAATTAGTAACAAATGGTAAACATGGTGAAAATCTTTTAGAGATACTAAATAACAACAAACATTATTCAAAAATAAAAAAATCTATGGATAATAAAAATAGACATACAAATTCGTTAGAAAGTTTAATTCCAACAGAACCATTTAAACTAGCCTATAAAAATTATAAACCTGTGGCTTCTGACAATTCTATAAGTGAAAGGATGTGTATTAGAAGAAAGAGAGCTAATAGAGAAGATCTAATCAATTTTATAAGCTACCTTGAGAGAAAATCTAGAATAAAACCAGATAAAAAAGTAATAAACTTTTTAAGATTATTATGCACTTCTGAAATTGGATTTTTAAAAGTAAAAAAAATAAAGGAGGTCAAATCTTCATCAGAATATGTGTATGATCTATCAATAGGAGAATCTGAGAACTTTGTCTCTGGTAGGGGAGGCATTATATTGCACAATAGTGAAGGAAGAAAATTTGGTCTTGGACTATGTGTAATATCCCAGAGACCTGCTAAAGTTGATAAAAATGTTTTGTCTCAGGCAACAACTCAGATAATTTTGAAAGTTACTAATCCAAATGACATTAAAGCAATAACATCTTCGGTTGAAGGATTAACATCTGGAGCAGAGAAAGAAATCAGCAATATCCCGATAGGGACAGCAATGTTAGTTGGAACAGTAAGCACTCCTTTATTAGTAAATATAAGGCCAAGAAAATCAAAACATGGGGGAGAAGCTGTTAATATCATGCAGGATGACAAGGACTTTGCAAAGGAAATTGAAGATTCTTCAGAATTAATGCCTGTAATAAAGCCAAAATTAACAAAGCAGGATTTGGAATTAATGTCGACAGAGCAGATTAAAGACAAGATAAAAACTGTTTTAATCCCATGCGTTTTTCTTATGTCAAAAGACTACAATTTTTTGGTGAACTTAAACAATAACCAGATTATAAGCAACATTGATAATTTACAAGGAGTTAATATCCCTGACTTGGACCTTTCGCAGTCTCAGTTAAAAGTATTCAAAGCAGCATTGTTAAAAAGAGAGTTTACCCCTGCAGAACTTTTTGCTGAGACAAACATCTCATTTTCAGAAATCAATGATATAGTAAATGGCCTTGAGCAGAAAGATTATCTTCTGAAAGACAGAAAATTCAAGATAGCTCCAAGATACAGAATGTTTTCAGAACTGGAAAAGTATGCATGCTACGAAAAGATTGATTTTTCAAAGATAAAATTTGATGAAAAATTGGATTCTAAAGTTAATGTTGATGAAGTAAAGAAAAAATTTTCAAAGTTCTTAGACATTAATGAGTCTAGAGAAGCTTTTTTAGTTAATTATAAAATTAGTCGATAAAATTTAATATTAATTTTCCGTTATTCTTAGAGAAGTATCTTGAACTTGCATTTAGTCTTTTTTCCCATCCCTTGATGTCTTCCTTTAGAACCACAATACCTATTTCCTCAGAATTTCTTGATTTAAATGCCTCTAATAATCCATCGTATTTAACATCAATTTCAATCTTTCCATCTAAAACTTTGCCAGATCCAAACTGCTGTGAATCTATATACACATTTTGAATTTCACTGTTCTCAATTGGGTTTAAATAAGGAGTTCCATCAATTTTATTCCAAAAACCACCGTAGAAACTTGGGATATCCCTAAGTCTTTCAGGCATATTTATTCTTTTTGTTGTTGGTTCTTTGCTAATAGGATATATCAAGACTTCCATAGAAAATTTTGTGCTTTCTACGTATTTATATATCTTTTTGTTTATTTTTATAAGGATAAACTTCCCTTTCCATAAAGACCTTTACGTCAGAAATAATATTTCCTCTTTCTTTAACTAACATCTCCTCACTGTTCATTGTTGCCTTGCCGATGCATATTAACTCATTTTTCAAGGTCATAACAGCTAAAATCTCTCCTTTTTTAATATCCTCATTTAATTTGCTGACACCTTTGACTCCTAATCCAGATCCATAGCATAAACTGCCAACAACATTATCTAAGACCCAGACTTTTTTAAGATGAGCAACTGCATCCTCTATCGGAAGTATGCATTTCCTTATTCTGCTTTCATCCCCATTCTTATAAAACTCATAAGCATCTTTTAAGTCATGCAAGCTTATCCAGTTCTTATCATTAAACATGCCAACTTTTGTTCTTACTAATTCCTGCATATGAGCTTTAGTTCCTAATTCAATCCCAAAATCATGAACAAGTTTTCTAATATAAGTTCCTGCCTCGCATCCTACTTTGAATAAAACATTTCTTCCTTCAATCTCTAATAGATCAAAGTAATAAATTTCTCTTTCTCTTAACTGCCTTTTTATTGCACTTTTAACAGGAGGCAGTTGCTTTATCCTGCCTATAAAATTATCAACTTTTTTTCTTATATCCTTTTCATCAACATCAGAATGCAGCCTCATCAAGCATACATACTCTTTTCCAGCTGGCAATAGGGTCTGGACTATTCTTGTTGCTTTGCCTAAAGCTATCGGCAAAACTCCTGTCACATTAGGATCTAAAGTTCCGCTATGTCCGCAATGCTTAATATCCAAAATTTTTTTTACATAATAGCTTACTTGATGAGAGCTAGGTCCTTGAGGTTTATTTATATTAACAACACCAAAATTAATCAGCTCTTCTGCTTTTCTTTCATAAGGATTATGGCCATAATCACCAGGCATTGACTCTTTTTTAATTATAATCTTTTCATTAAAATGTTCAGAAGGAAGCTTATTTCCCATTTCACTTTACAGTATCCTTTTTCTGTGTTCTTTTTATTATCTTTTGCTCTCTTATTTTTTCTTCAATTTCAGGCCTTTCTTCTTTTGGCTTTGAAACCTCTTTTTCCTTTTTCTCTTTTGGAGGATGCTCTAAAATATCTTTTTTCTCTTTTTCTTCCTCTGCCTTTTTCTCATCTATTTGTTCTTCTTTTTTCTCTTTTCTCTTTGCAAAGATACCTTTTTTCTTAGGCTCTTCTACTTTTTCTTCAGGAGCGTCTGGCAATTCAACTTTGACAAAATCCTTCTCTTTAGTAACTTTAACAGTTATTTTTCCAGGAGGATTTTTTCTCCCATGCTCCCACAGCATTAAATTAAGATATTTGCCTATCTTAACTTCCTCTGATTTAGTATGCTTGGCAATGAATGCTCTTAAAGCCCTGACAGCTTTTTTTGTCCTTCTGTAAGGAGGAGCTTTAAGCCATTCTCTTCTCAAAGGAACATTGTAAATTAATTCGTCTGCCATTATACCTTAGTCTTAGTTCTTCTCCAATGCCTTTTTACTGCTGTATGCTGGCTGGGATGCACTCTTTTCCCAATACCATATTTTTTAGGAACAGTCCAAAAAGGAGCCCATCTAGTCTGCCTTCTTTTCTTTGCCAGTCTTTTTTTCTTTGCAGGATGCTTTACTCTTGCCATTTTATTTCCTCATAAGCTTAAACTCTCTCTTTTGCTGCTGCGTTTTTAATAAAAATTCCTTTAAAGCATAATCATCTACTTTATCTTTTAATTGGCCATTTTGGATTAATTGCGCTAAAAGCATTATTACTTCCAAGGCTTTTTGCGGGTGTGCAACTTTTAAATTGCCATACCTTTGGATTGCTTCTTTAGTCATATACTGCTTGGCTGAACTTTCTAATTGTGCTAATTGCTCCTGCAATTTTAATTGCTCCTGCATTTCCTGGTTCATTTTATATCCTTTGTTAATTTATCTAAAAATGATTTTCCTTTTTTAGTAATAATCTTTCCTTTATGAGCTCCTTTTTGGCCATTTTCAACAAGACCTGCTTTTTCTAATTGCTGCAAGATTTTTCTTATGATGTTTCCAGATCCTTTGTAGAATTTTCCTGGCTGATGTCCTCTGTTTTTCTTTCCGCCGTATTTAGTTCTTAGTTTACTAACACCAATAGGGCCATGTCTATAAACTTTAGATAGAATAGAAGCTGCTCTTGTACACCACCAGTCTTTATCTGCTGGAGGCCTTTCCCTGCTGACTCCTGTTTTAACATAAACACCCCAAGAGGGCATTTTAACTTCTTTTACTTCTTTTAAGGCTATTCCTGCCTTTTTTATCAACTTTGATATGTTAACATCATGAATTGTTGCCATTTTAGCTTATTTTTCCTTTATTTTAGAGTTCTTTTCATAAAAACTCAATCTTTTATATGAAGAAAAAGAACTTATTTAAAAAGGTTTCTATACAGTTTGCAGATGATTTTCTAAAGTTTCTTTAACTTTCGCAGCCAATATCTTAAATCCATCATTAGTTTTATGAACAAAATTATCTT